>JAFVQX010000027.1 GCA_017504585.1 Lentisphaeria bacterium | reverse complement strand
ATTTCTGGTCTATATTCAGTTTTTCAGTCGGAGGTGCCTCGATTTGTAGTATCGCATTGACCTTCTTGCTCCGTGAATGGATTTCTAATCGTTTGAAAAAATCAATTCAGCATGAATATGATGTTAAATTGGAAGGATATAAAGCAGGATATCAAAAACTCTTAGATGAAAATCGTATCGCATATAGTTGGTGGCATGAAGAACAAGCCAAAGCAATAAAAGAGACTTATGCCGCTCTTTCAGAACTTTATTTAAGTATTGATTCAAAACTCTGTTGCATGAACAAGAACAACAGTTGTTCTAATTGTGATCCAGCATTGCAAAATTCCTATAAAAATGCAAAAAATATCTGGAGTAGAAATAAGATATTTTTTGAGGAAGATTTTAATAAAAGAATTACTGATATTTTTACTATCAGTTTTGATATAAAAACATCAGTAAGTCAGTTTAATGGATGTGTTCATAAGCGACAATCTGTTATCGAGTATTGTCAGCAAAACAAAGAAAAAATAGATTCTATCTTGTTGGAACTCCGTCAACAATTGCGTATTGTTATGTCAGGAAGAATAACAGAGAAATAACGCAAATAGCGATTCGCTTTGTAAAATGCCATTCATTTACAATCAGTTTGATTACTATTAACGTTGTTAT
The DNA here is from genome assembly GCA_017504585.1 of Lentisphaeria bacterium. Classification (GTDB taxonomy): domain Bacteria; phylum Verrucomicrobiota; class Lentisphaeria; order Victivallales; family Victivallaceae; genus SIG78. The sequence continues at coordinate 26,047 of JAFVQX010000027.1, read as the reverse complement.
CTAACTAATTTTCGAAATATTCTGCAATAACTCAAAATCGTAATATTACGTTTTTGAGTGTTGCAGAAGGTGTCGTATCTTCCAGAAAATTCAGATTGGCAAATTTTGGCAAATAAGTCGGCTGATTTGAGCATAAAGTATAGGCTATGGAGGACAAGTCGGGAGCAAGGATGGTGTTTCTGATTAAAAGCGCACCTGCGGTGCTTAAAGGTTGGCGTTGCCGCCTTGATTTTTTCTTTTTCGGTGATTTTTTACTTAAACAGCAATGTTAATAATCTGCCTTCAATAATATTCACAAGATATATAAAATTATTTACTGATTCTGCAGTTTTATCTTTATTCTGACAAATTTACGGTAACACTGATTGTATCGCATTTTCCGGATCAAATATTTTTATCAGGAATGTACGGTCTTGTCTGATTATGCCGCCAATAAGCTCATTCATCTTATATGCGTCGATAAGTCTTGCATCGGCATCACCAAATTTACAGTTTTTCTGAATACCGGCTTGGAGAAGGATATCTTCAACTTTGCCATAATCACGCGGCATACCCGGCATATGCGGAAAGGTTGGAACCAGAATCCGGTTGCCATTTTCATCTATAACGGATGGATAAAACTCTATGGAGCAAACCGTTGGTGCGCCGTGAACATTTTCTACATAATGCAACGTTGTGTTGTGTGTGTGATCAGTACCGATAAGCAATATTTTGCCACCAGCGTTGATGACTTTTTCAAATGGCGACCCCCTGCCTGCCGAGACTCGGCATTTTTCGTGTCCTGCCAGAATTTCTGCGGCCTGTCTTCCCCATGCCGCCATACAGTGACCGGGACTTAATGAGCGTTTTACATCCGGAAGCTTGCGAAATGTTTCAGTAATAAGACCGCAGGCACTTGGGTAGCAGCGTACATCAAAGACAATCCCTCCCTGTACCATAGTAAACTCCGAGCCACCCGGGAAGGACGGCATTATCAGTGTTCCTTCACTACCCACAGCTGTCTGCAAAGCTTTGACTACCTGCAATGGGTTTTCGGCATTAATTGAGCGAAACCCGCTGTGAACCAACAATATATCCCCTTTGTTAACTCCAATATTGTGCAGGTCTGAAACTAATTTTTCCATACTGTTTTTCATAAAACAAACCTGTAACTATTCCATGAATTTTCATTCGATGTGGTACATCAGCCCCTTCAAATCATTTGACAGTTCTCTCAAAAATTTTTCACAAAAATCATTTTTTTATCTTATCGCTGGAAATAGAGATTGCAGAAAGGCACTTACTGCACTGTAAGTGAAGCAACAATAATTTACAATATTATCGCAGAGCTAATTTTTCTGATTTTATTTTTGTTGAAAATTACCTGTAATCATAGTTTGAAGGTATGTCTGCCAACTGGAAACTCTCCTTTGAGAGTTATTGCGGTAGTTTCTGCCGGTACAGTAAGTTGACAGGTAGATTCTTTATATTGCAGTTCGATTGCACCGTGAGGTGTCGGGTGTTTGCAGTAAAACTCCTTTAGCTTACCGGGATGCGGAGTAACGGAAAACTTGCGAAATCCCGGCTCCAGCGGTTTGATCCCAGCAATACAGCGCGGTATGATATTGGCGGGTGCTGCTCCCCAGGCGTGATTCCAATCCTGATTGGGTTTCAAACTGTTATCCCACGCTTCCATAGCCATCGTAGCTCCTTGGGCAAGCATATTGTTGTAACTTCGCAAATCATTGCTCAAAAGCAGTTTATAGGCGTGATCGCTTAAACCTTTGTCAAAGCAGTATTCCAACAGAAACTGGGCGGTAAAAACACTGCATGCCATACCCTTATTGAGCAGAAGATTTCGCATTTCACCTGTCAAATCTGCCATGTTGAAGTATGCCGGATAAAGAACACTATGAAGAGCGGTGTGAGTGCTTTCCGCATTATCTATCCACAAATTACCTTTACGGAAATATTTTTGTATCGCTGATTTTACCAACTGTGATTTAGTTCGATACCCTGTGTTATTGGTGAGTTTTGCCATAATCTGCAATGCCGCAGCGAAATAGCAATTGGGCGTTAAATTATATGTACCCAACTCGTACCCATCCCGTTCGCCCAACGGCCAATCGATCAAATCGCGCCGGACACGATTGACCAGCTCCTCCTGGGTGGCATCCCGCAAAAGATTATTGCTTTGCAGTTCAAAAGTCGCCACCAGTTTTTCCAGTTCCGGCAGCCACATATCCACACTTGCCCGATCACCAGTGTAAAGCCAGTAATCATGGACCAAAAAAGGCGTAATAAGCTGCCACTCTGTAAACCAGGTCGGCTTTTTCAGCAGCCAATCAATGGTACGTTGGGCAGTCAGTGACGATCCGCCACAGCAAAGATCTCCCAGCAGATTGCTCCAGGCATCACCTTCGTAGGGTTGACGCTCCCGCTCGCCATCAATGTAATAACCGAATGCGGAAGTGGCTTTCATCGTATATTTGCAAAAATCCCAGATGCGGTTCAGATTGTCGTTATCACTGTAAAAGTCTGCCGCATTATCGTCAAAATCACCGTAAAATGCTTTGCGGATAAATTTGACTTTACCACTTCCGCCGATTATTTCTGCATAGCGAAACGGAGTGATTTCTCTGCCTTCAGCTTCTGGAGGCAGAGAAACACTTTCGGTATAAGTATAAGGCGATTTATGTGGCGGCAATTCAAAAGCAAATGTACTTCTGCCGGCAGGACAGGATTTTTGCATAGTACGGATAATGCGATAACCGCCTGGTTCACGATTCAGATGATTTCCGGAAGCAACTTCGCCCAAAGCAATATCCAGAACAGCTGGGGCATCCAGTTCAAGTTCAATATCCAGCTGACCGAAAGCATCAAGTTCAAAGTCCGCAAAAACGTATCCGTTTTCAAAAGTCAAATATTTTTCATCGATCTTAATCATATTTCTCTCAACTATTTCGTATAAATGGTCAGGTGTTAAAAATATCTTCAATTATCGGAGCCAAAAAACTGCTCATACAGGCGAAAGCTTCATCTGTTGCGTGTATACCATCCGCCAGATAATCACCAGGATTGTTACCGAAGATATTGCTGGCATCCGCAAAATACAGTTTGGGATCATGCATATTGTTCAATACAGCAGCAGTTTCTTCAATCTCTTTTACATTGATTGGATAATCTGTAAAAGGATAACGAGATACAACCAGGATCGGAACAGATTTATGAGTTTTACGCAATACCTTGATAAAATCCGGTAATTTTTGTGCGTAACGAGATACAGTATTGGGTTCAAAGTCAAGGATAAACAAATCTGCATCATTGATTTGCGATATGACTTCTGCAACTTCAACTTCTCCTTTGCCTGCTCCGGAAAACCCGAGGTTCACACAATGCCGCCTCAATCGTCGTGAAAGTCGGTTTATGTAATTCAACCCCGGCCTTGATGCTGAAGCCCCCTGGGCAATACTGGAACCGTAAACAACTATGCCGTTACTGCTTCCTGTAAATGGTTCCGGGGATTGCAAAACAGCACCTTCCTCAATACCGATCGCAATAGATCTTACGCTGCAATATGTTGGAAAATAAATTGAAAAAGTCTGCATTTCCCGGTCAGCAGAAGAGTATAGCTGTGTTAATATATCTTGCTCTTGCGGATGCGCCCGGAGTACACCACGGAACTCTTCCTGTCCGGGACTCCCTGCATAAAGATCAAAAGCACCCATTCCCATAGGCGACATATTATCACCCGGCTCCAGAATGCCCCGTTTGATCTGCAGTTGAATCTTCCGGGAATTACTGCGGAAACGGATTTTTCCTCCGGCAGTACAATTTGCAAGGCGATCTACTTCCGATGGCAATATTGCGGATTGCTGCAGCGGCAAGCGGCGAAATATCCGGTCTTGCTCAAACCAGGGAAAGCCAGTCAGTTCAATTCGTGACTCCGGCAGTTTTATAAAAATCATCCCGGTTGGATCAGCAGCCTTGATGCCTGCTTTTTGCTTGAAATCAATAAAATCCTGCTGCATTTTTTTGCTCCTTGAAAAAATTCCGGCTGTCAGTTACGCTAAATCCCGCAACACAGCAAAACTGTCGGCAGCATTTTCAGCTATATCGCCATCCGGAAGATCCTGTTCGTAAATAAATGGGACAGTGGCAGCACAGGAACGTTTGGCGGCCTCGGCACAAGCCTTCAAATCCACATCACCATTGCCAAGAAAAGTCAGACAACTTTGCGGCCGTTCCAAATCGAATGCTGAAAGTTTTATATCCTTAAAGTGTATCTGGGCGATCCGGGAACCATATTTTTCGATAAATTTTGCCGGATCGCGCCCGGCTGCGGCTACCCAGGCCACATCAAGTTCCAGCGCAACTTCAGCTGGATTGGTTTCTTCAAGAATTTTTTCCAGTATAGAAGAATCATTGTGCAGCATCGGCTCGTACCAATGATTATGATAAGTAAAAATCAACCCCGCTTCAGCGGCTTTTTTTCCGGCGTCCTGACAATATTTTACTATATTCTGCCAAGAATCAAAATCAGTCGGCGGCATCAAACTTGCGGTTATGTATGGAGAGCTTATAAGTCCGGCATAGCTGCATACCGCAGATGAATCCTCAAGCAGATCGCTGCTTTTTACGTGGATACCGCAAGTCGTAAGCCCGGCTTTACCGGCAGCTGCCGAAAGATCTTCTGCCGAAAGATCAACACAATTTTTTACATATTCAACATTATCAAAACCAATTTGGCGTATCAGGGATAGTGTTTCGGAAAACTCCTCCCGCAAACGGTTTCGTAATGTGTAAATCTGAATTCCTATCGGATGTTTCATATCCATACCTTGTGTTTGATGAATTTGATGAAATGATAATAAATCGTTGTTTCTGCTGATGCACAACAAAAACAACGATCATATTTTTTACTTGACTTTTACAGACGGATCTGCAGGCGTAACAATGATCCGGTCAATAAAGCAAGCATTGGGCTTGGTTGAATTCTTTACATACGCCGGGCCCTGCAATTTGCTTGATACATAAATATCGCAAACGGGATGGGGTGATTGCAGATCATAAACCTCCTTCAGCATGATCGGCCGCAGATACCAGCGGCTGTGCCCCCACATAATGACTTTCGGACCAAGTTTGATATTGCCGAGCTTGTACCAATGATACTTTTCATCCTGCGGCGGATCGCTGATGGTCAGTCGCTGCAAGGTTTTGCGGATCTTGTTGTCATATACACCCAACTCAAAGGGGTTCCCGTGATTTTTGCCATCATAGCAAACTGCTTTGCCGGTAACAGCATCCTTATCAGATACAACTTTACACAATTTATGCTGGGGCTTGAAGTTGGCAACTGTATAATCAGCTATGGAGAGTTTATGACGCAAAAAATCCGGAGGCTCAATGCTTTGGGCACTGTTTTGAGGAACCTTTACCATGTCATTGGCAGGCGTAAGGATAATACGGTCAATATAACAGGCATTAGCTTTTTTTGAGTTTTTGACATACGCCGGGCCTTCAAGTTTGTAAGATATATAAATATCATAACGCTGCATCGGATTACGCGGATCATAGAACCGATGCAAAAATACCGGAGTCAATGCCCAGGAGTAATGCCCCCACATCCGCAACGTCGGTGTCAGCAGCACGTTGGAAAGCTTGCACCAGTGGTATTTTTCGTCTTGCGCCGGCATAGAAAATACCTTCCGGGCGATCGTTTTTCTGGATTTATTATCATACAACCCGATTTCAAATGGCTGTTGGTGAGTTTTATTATAACTTGCGGCAATCCCACCGGCCGCATCGGGATCGGCAGTTATATTGAACCTGGCGCCTTGCGTAGTGAAATCCCGGGCAGTGCAATCAAATGAAATCGGCACATCCCGAAGAAAATCCGGCAATTTTACCGGGTTAAGGTAATCGGTATAACGGGTTTGGTTGTTTTTCAAAAGTGCGGAACGGGTCAACCCGGGACGGTAATATTTTTCAAAACAATATTTCATTACTGCCGCGTCGGCAGCGCTTTTCCAGCGTTTGGCGACCATTGTCCTGTCAAACACCCCTCCCTGTTCTTTCAAAACTTTCAGATCCGATTTATTCAGAATAAGCGAATCGAAGGGCAAACGTTCCTGCCGTACCCGTGCAAGATATACCGGATGGTTCTGCACAGCTTTTTCAGCGGCGTTCAGCAGCTCATCGGCAGTCATGACCAATGCTTTATCCAAGTATTTGCGTTTTTTGAAACTTGCTCCGGAAATACCCTGCGGATCTTCAGCCATGCGTTTCTCCAGATAAGTCAGGAGTTGGCTCATATATTTTGCCGCGGGGCCATAATATTTGTGCATGAAATCAGCGATCAAAAGCTCAACATCCTGTGCCGGATCTATTTGCAGGCGCATATTTACAAAATGTTCCAGATCAAGGAAGTTTATCATTGCAATATGATTGCCTTCGGTGAATTCAGCCTCAAGATATGCACTGATGACTCCATTTTTTGCAAAATATTTCAGATTTGATGCGTGAGCGCGTACTGTGGTATGCGGCAGCGAAAGTGCTTCAACATAAATCTTGCCATATTCCCATACTGCCAGTTTTTTGGCAACCGGCAGCCAGTTTTGGATCTGTTCAAACGGCAGTTTATTGGCTGGATGTGTCAGCGGCAGCAGGCAATCGCGAGTACCTACCATGGAAAACTCTTTACCCAACTGGGCGATACGGATTATTACATTATTATGAGCTTTGATATTTTTCGGCGGTTCCGCAAAATGCTCATAAGCTTCGCCAAGTACATAGACATCCGGATAAACTTTGACCAGTTCTTCGGCTATGACATTAAGAAATTCCAACTGTGCGCCTGAAATTGCACCGTATTTTTTGTAGAGTGCCTTGCAGCCGCTGCAATGACAATATGCAGGCGTATCGTTTACCGATAAAGAATAAATTTCAGGATAACCTGTACCGGGGCGCGTCTTGTCAATCTCGGCTCTTTCTTCGGCGATCACAGCCAGAAGTTTCTTCAGAACAGCCTGGCGTGCCCCCGGATTGGACATACAGATCTGCCCGGGGCCATGGGGCCCAACAGCTTTCTGACGGACGCCATTTTCGCCAAGTGAAAAATATTCATCACGATCAAAATCTTTACTGTAAAAATAAAATGTGTGGACACTGCCCGGCAGGCCCGTGATCGTGTACCAGCCGAAATCAGCCTGCGGCAGAAGATAACAGCGATTATGCACCCAGAACGGATTGTTTGAATAAACCCCAAACGAACTGTTGCGGTAAGGGAAATACGGTTTGCCGGTCAAATCCAGTTTTTCCGGCAGCACAACCGATTTTTTCTTTTCTATATGTTCAAGATCCACCGCGTATGCCCGATAACCGGCAAAGCGTTCCAGAAATTCCAATGTGCCGTAAAATACGCCCCGGATCCTGGAACCGGCGATCTGCACCAGTTGCGGAGCAGCTTCACGAATGTTCCACTCTTCGTTTGACCATTTCCGGTCAGAAGGGGCCTGTAAGTTTTTTTTATTTGATGACCAACCGAGAAAAATTGCCGGAGCTTTACCATCATAGTTTTTTTCCGCAATCACCTGCGGAGCTTTGCCGAATGATTTGCCCAACTGTTCAGATAAAACCTTGCCGGAATAACGCACCGAGGCATCAGCTTGATCAGTCAAAACGATCTGCCAGTCCGGCTTTATTTCTACAGCCAGTGCAGATATAGAACCAAATAGCAGTGCCAGCAGAAAATTTTTTTTCATAATAACATTCCTTCCCCGAAAATACGATTATTTTTTTGGCATTTATTATTACGGCATTTCTACATAATCGCCGTCTTCGCAATCCCATACATCAATAAAGTTATAAATTGCACTGTTGACACCGATCGTGGTTTTAAATTCCGCGTGACCATCAAAGAATAACTGGTTCATTCCTGTTCCGTGTGCTCCCAAATTACCTAAACTGGTGGCTTCTGTGGCAGTAGGAGCCGCATAGGCTTGCAGCATAACGCTTACACTTCTGACTCCGTTATCTCTGACATTAGGTCGCCAATGGTCAGCCAGCACCAGAGATTTGCCCGGGTCCGGATTTTTGGATGAACGGTTGACCTGATGCGAAAATTTGTTGTTATTGAACCCGTTCCACGGCATTACGCCTTCACAATTGATATGCTGATTGTAACCGTAGCTGGTGACAAACGGATGATACTGATAAGAAAATCCCTGTTGAGCATCTGAAGGACAAATCAAAAAAGGATAAGTCATAACAGACTTTCCATCAATCTTTTTACCCGTATCAACCAAGTCACCCAGCAGTTGATAGCGATACAGATTATCGACCCACAATCGCCCATCTTTGCCTTTTGCTGACATATAGTAATCGCGATTATTGTCAGAATACATGTTCCATTCCAAAGCAAATTGTTTGAGGTTGCTCAAACATACCCCGCCGCGGGCTCTCTCCCGGGCAGCACTTAACGCCGGCAGCAGCATAGCAGCAAGAATGGCAATGATGGCAATTACTACCAACAACTCGATAAGTGTAAAAGATTTGTTATTTTTCATTTTCACTCCTTTTTTTCTGTAATGTTTTGCGTGTTGGAAAATCCCGGAAACAATTTTTTACTTTTTATTATTCCTTTCTATAATCTGATATTAAAAATTCCTGCCCAATATATTTTCAACATTGCGATACAGTATATTGTGCCGGTCTTCTTCGGATATCCGCGCCGCCAGGATCCCCCCTACCGCCTGATATTCATCGAACCATGGCATATCGGTACCGAAAAGCAAGCGTTCGCTGCCCACTTGCCCGACCAGTTTTTCCACAAGCCCGCGTACTCCGGGTATGGCGGTAAGTTCCAGCCACACATTGCCGTTGGATTCTTTTACACAGCGTTCGGCGTAATCCCACTCGCCGTAAATACAGTGTGCAATAAAGAATTTCAAGCGGGAATATTTCTGAACAGTTTCCAGCATCACTTTGCCATTGTTTTCCGGAATATTTCCCCAGGTATGAAACAACACCGGCAAAGCGTGTTCATCGGCAAACTTCAGTGCATATTCATAAGCCGGAGCTGTAACTGCTACCTTGTGATAGGCTGGCAAAAACTTCAGCCCCACGGCATAGGGCTGGAACTTTTTGAAAGCCGCCAGATCCTCTTTGATATATTCCGGATGATGGGGGTTGATCGCAATATACATCCGTAATATATCAGGATAACGCTTGCAAATTTCCAAAACTTCGGCATTACGCATAATTCCAGCCAATGCATCCATATGAGAAAATACCAGTCTGGTCACGCCAATGCGTTTCAGATGTTTGACCATTTCTTCGGCCTGACAGCGTTTGTGATAAATCGCCTGACTGTCTCCCATATGCCCATGCATGTCATAAATCGGGATCGGTGATTTACCGGTTGTCCAAAGCTGCCTGGCGAGAGTTTCCTGCTGCCATATCGTCATAAATCACATCCTTTCAGTAAATTCTGCAAATTACCTCCGGCGATTTTTCGCACCGCATCGTCCGGCAATCCGGAATATTTTAATTGCAGCATACTGCTGCCGTAGTCAAAGGTTGGAAAGCCGCTGCCGTAAATCAAACGTTCTGCACCATAAATTTCGGCCAGATCGCGGATGCCTTCCGGAACCCAATACCCGGAAGTTTCCAGATATACATTTTCATAATGTTCAAGCAACGGGCGTAAAGTACGGTCGGTACCCCATTTATTACCGGCGTTCAATATGGCAGTCAAATTTGGGAATTCAGCTAAAAAATTGTAAACAAACTCTTCATTACGGTAACAATTATAAAGCATGACCGGGATCTTTCGTTCAGCAGCCTCTCCGAGGATCTTCCCCAGTGAAAGTTTGGATGCCATAAAACCGTGAGCCTTGGGAAATAACGTTATTGCCCCGATACGATTGGTACGCATTTGGGCAAAAAACTCTTCCGGCGGCGGCAATTCCGGACATTGTTCGGGCAGGATACACCACACTCCGGTCAGACGCCCGGATAAGTCCGATTTGACCATCCGGCTGATCTCGCGGTTAAATGCCTGCGCGCTCAATTGATCGGCATCATTACAGCGTACCAAGGCTTTATCTATACCGAAAATATCCATTTCAGCCAATAACCCGTCTACGCCGGGATGTACTCCGAACGGACCGTTACCAATACGGCAGTTTGCATCAAAGAAAAACATTTCTTCCATAATATTTGTCCTTTTTATGCCTTGTAATAATGAGCCATAACCTTTTCAAAAGCATCTGCCACCATTGACAATTCATTCTGCGGAAGCATCAGCCATTGGAGTATGCACATCATCAGATCATTGCAAACGATTTTTTCAGCATTTTCACAGCTTTCGATGCGGTATTTATCAGTCGGTACACTCCAAAGATTCTGCCGGTACATAGGCTGCCCCCAGCCCAGGACTACTCCTGTTACCCCTTCGGCATGGAGAGCTTCCAAAACATTCTGCCGGGTGATCCCGGGCTGCAAATGCTCTGAATCGACCATAATCGCAAAAATGTAATAACTTTGCAAAGTAGCGTGTTTCCCGGGGGCCTGCACCCGGATGCCGGGAATGGTGTTGAGTCTTTTCCGCAAATATTCCGCATTTTTCTGCCGCAGCAAAGTATCTTCTTTAAGATGGGCAAGCTGACTGGAAAGGATCGCTGCCTGAAAATCGGTGACCCGGTAATTGTGACAGATCAACCCCACGGGCGGCGGTGTGCCTTTCTGCCCCTGTTTGGAACCAAATTGGTACCCTATATGGGAAAGACGTCCCAGTTTATCTGCTAAAACGTCATCATTGGTAATGCACGCACCACCTTCTCCGGAAGCCATAATTTTGCTCTGTTGAAAACTGAAACTGCCTATATCGCCGATGGTTCCGGTGTGTTGCCCGCGCCATTCGCCGCCGTGGGAGTGGGCGCAATCTTCGATCACCCGCAAATCATGTTTACGGGCAATATCCATAATACGATCCATATCTGCCATGGAGCCGAAAAGGTGTACCGGGATCACTGCTTTGGTGCGGGGAGTGATCGCCTGTTCAAATTTATCAGGATCCATACAAAGTGTATCCGGCTCAATATCCACCACTACCGGAGTAGCACCAGTATAAACGACCGCTTCTCCGGTAGCCAGCCAGGTGTGAGCCGGCACAATAACTTCATCACCGGGGCCAATATCAAACGCCCGCAAAGCAAGTTCCAAAGTTACAGTACCATTGGCCATCATAATACAGTGTTTCGCGCCAGTGTAAGCAGCAAAAGCACTGTTAAACTCCACCTCTTCCCTGCCGTAGAATGACCAGCGGTGACTCAAATAAATATCTTTGAGTTTTTCGGCAGTTTCCGGGTACACCGGCGGCCAAAGCGGTACTTGAGCCGGTTTGTTGAAAATCATTGCCCCACCTTTAATTGCCAACTGTTCCATAGTAATTAGATCCTTTACTGCAGTTTAATTATTGAAAAAAAATGAATTTTGTTTAAAAAATACTTGAAAAAAATTCATTTTCAAGTATTTTATGTTTCAATGCAACTGTTAAAATCTATCATTTTGGTGTTAAAAAAATGCATGAAGAATTTATTGCCAAATTATTGTTCAGTCGCAAGCCGCGGAAAATTATAACTTCATTTTTTCATGAATCTGCTGGTTTTCAATTAGATTCCCAAGCTAAAGAGTGGCAGGATCAACATCAGGATCAACACAGTTTCCGGGAAATATTGCTGGTTATGACCGGCAGTACGACCCAACGCCTTAATGACATTTTCTATCATATCTCTGCAAACACTATGCTGTTTATCGACCATAATGAGAAGCATACTTTCGGTTATGGCAATGAAAGTGAAGGCTTGCACTGCTGGCTGGTTCTTTTGCCGGAAGAAATACGGTGGAATTTTTCTTATTGCAGCAATACCGGATATTCCTATCTTAAACGTGGTTATCTGGAGCGTTCGGAACTGTATGATGCATTGGAAAAATGTTGGGATAAATTCCAGAAAAATCTGCCTGAAATAAAGCAGATGGCATTGCTGGCAGAGCTGAATGGAATCATTACACTGATACTTTCAACCATCGGGAATCAATTGATCAGTCCTTCTGGCAATCCGCAATTGACAAGCGAAGAAAATTCCCGGGCTGCGATCAAGCAAGTGGTGGCATATTTGCATCTCAATTGTGGGTGCCGCATTGCCGAAATGGCACATATGGCAGGATATTCACAGGTTCATTTTGTACGGCTTTTCCGTCGCTTTACCGGCATGACCCCCAAAGAATATATTGATACGATTCGCCGGGAAAAATATAAAGAACTGTACGGCAGGATACCATTCAAACGCCTCGCTGAAGTTTTGGGCTTCAGTTCCAGTTCAACTCTGGCACATTGGGTATCAAAAAACTGTAAGTCGGAATAAACAAGTATCTGCCAAATAACATAGATCCCTCATTTTCCCAACCAAAAAAATCCGGCGAAAATGCAATTAAAAGGAAAATATAAGTGAAACTTTTTCAATTTTTTTATTAAAACATCAAAGGCGACAATCTTCTTACTGATTGTCTATGTCGGTCATAGTTGTATTGCAGAATGTTATGGATTTGAAAGCTCTGCTGAAAATGCTATTTTCATAAATTTCTGTGATTTTTATGAAATAAAACAATTGAAAATGCTGTCTGTACAGTGTATATTACAGCAATAGGAGTATGGGATAATGAAAAACATTACCAGCAGCGTTTACAACTTTGAGAAATTACGGCAGGAGGGATACCTCTATGTCGATAAGACGGAGTATATCTGGAATTTGATAAATCCTGCCGGAGAATCCTATTTTCTGTCCCGTCCACGCCGCTTTGGTAAATCGCTGACAGTATCAACCCTGAAGGCTGTCTTTGAAGGTAAAAAAGAACTTTTCAAAGGGCTGGCAATCTATGATAAGCCGTATGACTGGAAACCCTATCCGGTGGTTCATTTTGATTTTGCTAACTGCGATATACAAACAGCAGATGAGCTTATTGAGTATTTAACCGGACAATTGGCGAATATTGCACATTCGTTCCATTTACAATTACGTGGAGAACAGCTTTCTGTCCGCTTTGAAAATTTGATCAACGATATCGCAGTAAATGGCAATGTTGTCATTTTTGTTGATGAGTATGATAAGCCTATTTTGAATAACATTACCAATCCGGGCGTCAAAGAAATTCTCAATGTGCTTAAGGGGTTTTACAGCAACATAAAAAAGACTGAAGGTAAGCTCCGTTTTGTTTTCATTACCGGCGTCAGTAAATTCTGTCATGTATCGCTTTTTTCTGATCTGAACAATCTGACCGACATTACCATGGATGCAAGGTTCGCAACCATGTTCGGGTATACTCAAGATGAGTTGGAAGCCAACTTCAGCGACCGCATTGCATCCCTTGCCGGTGATTCGGATATTGCTGCTTATAAAACCAAGATGAAAGAGTGGTACAACGGATACCGGTTTCATAAAAATGCCAAAACGGTTTATAACCCCGTATCTTTGGCGTACTTCTTTGAAAATGGTGGAGAATTTAATAACTACTGGTTTTCCACCGGTACTCCATCGTTTTTGATGGAGCTGACCAAGCAGAAAAACTTTGATTTTGAAGCCGCTTTAAAAAATGCAGTGCCGCAAGTAGCATTCAGTGCTTTTGAAATTGACAATATCGACCCGCTGACATTATTACTGCAAACAGGCTACATTACCATCAAAGATACTGAAGAACGGTTTGAACAGACATGGTATTTTCTGGATTTCCCCAACCGTGAGGTGGCGGGAGCATTCAGTGCCTATATTTTAAACAGCTATGCCAGTAAAACACAAACAACTTCGGTGCAATTTACTGCCGAAATCGCCACAGCTTTATTGAACAAGGATTTGAAGAAACTCCGCAAGATTATGGAAGTGTTTTTTGCCGGAATTCCTTATACTTCACACAAGAAACAGGAATCGACTTTCCAGACCATCTTTTTTTCCATATTCCGCTTGCTGGGGCTGTATATTGAAGCTGAATCCGCCACCAACGATGGCAGGATCGACGCGGTTGTGCAGACATCTGATGCCATATTCATTTTTGAATTCAAGCTGGATAATGACCCCACGGCGCTGGAACAGATCAAAGCTAAAGAGTACTTCAAAAAGTATCTGCTGGATAAGCGTGAGATCTACATCATTGGCGTGAATTTCGATTCAGAAAGAGGCAACCTTGTCGGCTGGGCAGATGAAAAACTGGACAAACATTTTTCAGTGTAATCATTCCTGCATTGTCTTTCCGATACTTGAGCATATTTCTGCAAAATAAATTCATAATGATGGTTTTCTTACAACTCAAGACTGTTGCAATTGAGCAGAAAATCCAATATTCCCATGGTTACGATTCCGGATTCATCCCTGCGGATTTTTATATTGTCCCGAACCAGAATGATCTTTTTAAAGGAGTCATTGACTTTCTGGAACGGTCGTCTTTCCTGTGCATCTTTTTCCGGAGTTGCCAGATTGAACGCTGATTGCAGATAGTAGCGTTTACTTCCGGAATTGGCAATAAAATCGATTTCAAGCTGTTTATGAAAGATTTTTGCCGTTTTTGCCAGTTTTCTTTTGTTTCATGACTGCATATTTTGAGTTTTTCGCCTCAAAATGCAGTTCGGAATGGCGGGTGGCGATAAAAAAGCCTGCCGGAGCGATAGTTTGTGTGGGCGGCTGGCTTGTCCTCCGTAGCCTCCGGCGTAGGAGGATGCCGCCTCCCATACTCTCCCATACTCTCCCATACTCTCTCATACACTCCCAAAGTTTCCCGGTTGCTATCTGTTATATTTTATAAAAACAATTTTGTCAAAAAAATCCAATTTATTTGACAAAATAATCCTTGACGCTTTTACAATAATGTTGTACCTTTACCCTAATGATATTTTTGTCCAATAAAGATAATTTGAAATTCGGGAGTTTAAAGGGAGTTATGGATCGCCGTGATTTTATTAAAAACGGATTTGTTGCCGGTGCCGCCGCTGCTTTGGGTGGCAGTGCTTTATTTGCCGGGAGCGGTTGCCGGAGCAGTGTTGGAACATGTCAAAAAAGGAACAGTAAGCAAATGAAAAATCCGGTAATGAACGGTATTGACAATATTCAGGCAGTTAAAAATGCTTTGAAAAACTATAAAATCGGTCTGGTGACCAACCCTTCTGCCATCGACCGGGAGTGCCGCACCGTAGCTGATCTGCTGGCGGCGGAAAACCGCGTGGAGGTCTTCTTTGCTCCCGAACACGGCATCCGGGGCGATTTGCAGAACGGTGTCAAGTTCGATGACTCCATTGACCCCATTTACAAGAAAAGAGTTTATTCCCTATACCGGCCCACTCTTCATCTGACCGAAGAGCGGGTCAAAGATATCGACGCCATTGTTTACGATATTCAGGATGTGGGCAGCCGGGCTTTCAGCTATTTGCGGACATTGGCTTTTTTGATCGAAGATTGTGCCAAACTCAATAAAGAGTTGATCGTGCTTGACCGCATCAATCCTCTGGGGTTGGAAGCGGTGGAAGGCGTGATGCCTGAAGGGGACTTTGACAAACGCTGGGGCTACGGCATACCGTGGCGGTTCGGCTTGACCCACGGCGAATATGCCAAAATGGTCAACAAGCGTTATTACAACAATGCCTGCCGTTTGACGGTGGTACCTTGCTGCAACCTCAAGCGGGATATGATGTTTGACGATATGGATCTCTTTTGGAGCAATCCCTCGCCCAATCTGCCCAACTTTACCAGTGCTTTGCTGTATGCCGGATGCACCCAGTTCGGCCAGACCAATATTTCCGAAGCCCGTGGCACCACCCGGCCTTACGAAATGTATGGAGCACCTTTTGTTGACGCTTATAAGGTTGCCGCTGAACTTAATAAACTCAAGCTCAAAGGGGTATTTTTCCGGCCCTGTGCTTTTACTGCCGAATACAACGCTTTCAAAAAGTATCTGGGCGAGTGCTGCCGGGGTGTGCAAATTTTTGTTACCGACAGTCATGCAGTCAATACTTTTGAAATGGGTATGTGGATGCTGGAAGTCTTCCGCAGCTGCTGCAAAGAGTTTGCCATACCTTTCCCCAACGGCCGCTGCGATGTAAGAATTTTTGACCCGGTGCTGGGGTCGTCGGATTGGCGTTTGGGCAAACAGAGTACCGCCGAATTTATCGCCCGGGGAGCCAAAGAGAGTGCCGAGTTCAAGAAGAGTGTCAAAGAATTTATGATTTATTGATACCAAGGAAGGGATGAGGCAGTTATATTGTGAATAAGTTTTTGTCAATCATTGCGTTATGCACTGCAGCAGGAGCTGTGTTAGCTGGCGGTACCGGAAAGTCCGCCCCGCACACTTCTGCTGTAAAGAATAAATCTGTTACCGGGAGCAGCCGAATGATATTCAAACATAAATCAGTAAATCTCCAGGAAATCGGTCAACTCAAGCCGATGACATCCAAGGCAATCGCAAATTCTCCGATCAGTATCGGCTTTGAATGTCTTGACCGCGAGATGTTCGATGCCGAGCGCTGCTATGAGCCGCTGGGGAAAACCGGTGTGAAGTGGGCGCGCTGTCAGACCGGATGGAACCGCTGCGAACAGCAGAAAGGTGTTTACACTTTTGAGTGGCTCGACCGGATCGTGGACAGTTTGCTGGCTCAAGGTGTCCAACCGTGGTTCAATGTAGGCTACGGCAACAAGATTTACATGAAAGATGTTTACAGCGATGCGGCGGTGGGTTTTGTGCCGCTCTATTACGGCGAAGAAACGCTTCAGGCATGGAAGAACTATGTCCGGGCGTTGGCTGAACACTTCAAAGGCAGAGTTGAATATTTTGAAATCTGGAACGAATCGAATATTTCCAACTTCTGGCAGCCGCGGAAGGCCGATCCGGAAGAATATGCCCGATTTATCAAGATCACTGCTGATGAGATCCGTTCGGCTATCCCCAATGCTAAAATCGGCGGCTGCGTGTCGACTCATTCGACCTGGGTACGGAAAGGATTTGTATTTAAGTTGTTCCGTACCGGTATAGCCAAAGAGTTGAACTTCTTTTCTATCCACGCCTATTGCCAGCAGCCGGAACTGAACTATCCGAAGTTTGTAGCTTCGCTCCGGAGAATAATTGATGAAAACGGCGGCAAACATGTGGAACTCTGGCAGGGTGAAGCCGGATTTCCCTCCTGGTTTCCGCCCGTGCATCCGCAGTTGGAACCCTATGTGTTTGAAAGCGAACACAATCAGGCGATTTGGATGCTCCGCAGATACTTTACCGATATAGCTCTGGGCATGAAAAAAAGTTCATTTTTCCAGATGGCAGATATGATGAGCGTTTATAAAATGGGTAATGCCACCAAGAAAAATCCGGCACGGCACGGTATTCTTGACGGCGTGAATTATCAGCCCAAACTCTCCTATAAAACCATGCAGCATCTGGCGGTATTTTTTGATGACAAAACCAAACCGGCAGAACTCTATTGTGCGGCAAATTTACGGGAGGCTCTGCCGCGTTACGAACGCCATTCGCGTTTGATAGATATTGCCATCCAGACTTATACTTATGAGCGTAACGGTTATCCGTTCTTTGCGTACAGTTTATCCGAAGATGTGCAGTATGGCTTTGAAGGCATTGCTCCATTGATGCTTGCCGGAGAGAAAAATCCGGCTTTGAAGCCTATCGAAAAACCGGTGCTGGTGGATATGCTCTCCGGTAAGATCTACCGGGTGAAAGACTGGAATGTGGAAGCTTTCGATGAACTCTATTTTTTCAACGGATTGCCGCTTACCGATTACCCGTTGGTTATTTGTGATGAAAAAGCATTGATTTCTTGTGAATTCAAATAAAAGAAAGGTTGAGTAATTATGGTTAGAAATGTATTTTCCGCCCATGGGCGGGTGAAGCAGGAATGCTTCACCCTCATTGAACTGCTTGTAAAAAGATCACAACTCTGCGGTAATCGTGTTGACTGTAACGAAGGGGGATGTTCACCTGTCCATGGACAGGTGAAGCAGTACTGCTTCACCTTAATAGAACTCCTCGTAGTAATTGCCATTATCGCCATCTTGGCGGCAATGCTTTTGCCCGCATTGTCTGCCGCCCGGGAGCGGGCAAATGCCACCAACTGTATGAGCATGGTCAAACAGCTCAATCTGGCGGCGACTCAAATGTACAGTACTGATAATAACGGCTATGTACCGCCGGGGCTCAATACCTCTGCCAAAGGTATTTACGGCAGTTCTACGGCAAGTACCAATCCCCTCTATTACCCGAGCGTGATCTTGACTTACTTTGACCTCGACCCGGCTGAAGAAGGCAAAGATAATAATGAATTGGGTAAACTGGAAATGCTGAAATGTCCGGGGGCATACAATCCTACATATCATACCCTTGCCGCATATAGCCAGTTTGCCGGGGGTTCAGGATCAGGTACTGCTTATGCCAATAAAGTTATGCAGATCGCCAGTTGTCCTGACCCCTCCACTACTATTGTCAATTGTGAGGGGCCGCAAAATATCCGGGCTTTAAATGGTAAACATTACGGTTCTACAAATACTTCTTATGTGGAATTTTTCGGACGTCATGCCGGCAGACAGAATTACGGTATGGCTGACGGTCACGTCGAAAGCCTTTCGCCGGACGAAGCTTTATGGAGCGATTCTTACAAGCCGGAATTGAATGTACGACGTTGGAAATTTCATAACTGATTGAAAAGAAAGGATTTTTTATGAATAAATTGTTACTCTCTGCAGCCTTGTGCTGCGCTGCCGGTTCGGTTTTTGCCGGAAGCATCGAGCTTGCCAAAGGTGCCAGCCGTGCCGAAAATGCCGCCAAACAGGATCTTGCCAAATATTACAAAGCTGTTACCGGCAAAAGTATTTACGGCAAGGATGTCAAGTTAAAAGTTTATCTGGGCAAAGCTGCCGATAACGCCAAGTGGTACAAGCGTCCGGCGGATTTGAAGTTTGAAGAATGGCACATTGCCTCCAAGGGCAGCGAGCTGGTTATCACCGGCGATGTCCGGGGGCGTGTTTGGGGCACTTACGAATTTATCGAAAAGTACCTCGGCTGCCGTTTTCTTGCCAACGATACGGAGATCGTGCCCAAAAATCCGGCATGGACTCTGCCCGAAATCAACGAGCGGTTCAAACCGGCATTTATCCGGCGGGAAATGAGTTCGGGGGTGCCACGGCTCAACACCGTGGATTTCCGCCTGAAACGCAAAGAATCGGTACGCACCCGTTTCAGCGAGATCCAGATGCTTTCCGGTTCTCCTCACGGCTGCCACACCTACTGGAAATACGTTGCGGCCATCCCCAAAGATGTCAAATTCAAGCGGGCAATCGGCAATCCCAACGCCCCCTGTTACAGCGATCCGGCCGCCAGAAAAGCCTTTGCTGAACAGCTCAAACGCTTTATTGAAAAAGACCGCAAAGGCGTGGCAAAAGATAAATGGCGGATGATTTACAGCGTGGATCAGAACGACGGTTACGGCAACAACTGCAAATGCTCCGACTGTGCCAAATATCCTTCAGTAGCCGACGCCAATATCGACTTTACCAACGCCATTGCCGAAGCCATCGAAAAGGATTATCCGGAAGTTTTGGTGCAGACCTTTGCCTATCAGCACACCCAGCAGCCCGCCAAGCAGTACAAGGCCCGGAAAAATGTGATAGTCCGCACTTGCAGCAGCGAAATCACCGCCCCCGCCCTGCCGGGCAACGCCCAGGGCAATATCCTTGAAGGTTGGAGAAAGATGGCACACAATCTGGCGATCTGGGCTTATTGGAAACCCTACGCCGGGGAAGAAACTCCCTACCTCAAGCCCCGCAAAGTCATGCAGAAAGAGATGCAGTTCTGCCGGGACAACGGAGTGTTGACCTATTATGCGGAAAACGAAAAACCTTATGTACGCAACTTCTGGCCCCTGCAATACTATTTATTCAGCCATCTGTCGGTAAATCCCGATTGCGATATAGAAAAACTTTCCGACGAATTTTTTCAGGGTTACTACGGTGCGGCGGCTCCTGCCATGAAAGAGTATTGCGAATATCTGGAAAAGCGGATGCTGGAACTGCCTTTTGCCGTCCGGGGCAATCCCTTCGGCTTGCTGGATGCCGATTTCTTTGCCACGGCAGATAAACTCCTTGACGCCGCCGAAAAAGCTGCTCAAGGCGATGCACGCAGTTTGAACCATGTCCGCTGGGAGCGGATACCTGTGGATCACGCCCGCTTGCTCCGGCAGGATAAGTTCCCGCTGGGCAAGGCTAAAGATGCAGTCATCAAACGGTGGCTCGACAACTCCACAATGGTTTGGAAAACCTTTACCATTGACCGCAAATGGCGTAAAGAGTCGCTTAAAGCTGCTTTGAATAATCTGCAGAACGATGTCAATCTTTTCAAGGCAATGCCCTTTACCATTCCTGAACAGTTCAAAGGCAGGAAGATACAGGATTTCCACTGGCCGGACTTCGATCCCTGGGGCGCTCATAGCCGCTATGTGGTGGATGATCCCGAAGCCGCCAGCGGCAGAGCATTCGGTTTTGACCGGCGGAAGAAGAACCTCAAACACGATCTGCCCATCCATATCGGCTTGTACGACAGCACCGCCCCCAAAGACAAAAAACTGGTCGCCCAATATCAGTGGAATAAAGGCGATTACGCCACCGACGAAAAGTATCATTGGGTCAAGCTGGGCACAACCGTCATAACCCAGAATTTGCGGATATATTGGCACAAAAGCTGGGCAAGCCGTATTTATATGCGTAAAGGCATCATCGGCATTGACCAGAACTTCCCCAAAGAGATCTGGGCTTCCATAAAAGTAACCGGTCCGGCGTATGTTGATGGCTCCACCAAGCCCAACGGTGTATTTATTGAACGGGTGATTTTAGTGGAAACAAAGTAAACCGCGATACGCCCGGCAGGTCGGACAGGTCGGACAAGTCGGACAAGTCGGACAGGTCGGACAGGTCGGACGGGTCGGACGGGTCGGACGGGCATTGCCGCCAACTGCTGCGATATTGTGTGTGGGCGGCATCACCCAGCGTATAGCTCGCCGGAGCGGAGCGTCTACCGGCTGCAGCGGGCTTTGCCCGCTTCCCAATACTTCCCAAACCCTCCCAAATCTTCCCAATTCTATCGCGCGGGCTCGTCCGGCTTCGTTGCACTACGCCGCGACAAGCAGGTGTTCGCCTTACGACGGCATATCGTATGCCGCGAGTGTAAGAGTCTGTCGCCCTTTCAGGGCTGATCTGTGGCGGGGGGGGCGTTACCCGGGGCTGGGTGAGCTTTCAGCCCACCCGCACCCGGGCTGTATTCTTGCGGGGCTTTCAGCCCTTTTGCCCTTTCAGGGCTTTAAACCGCGTACGCCCGGCTCCGTTGCACTACGCCGTGGCAAGCGGGCGTTTGCTAGCGGGATGTGGTTTATTTTACTGCCAGATCCAATGTCAGCGTGTTGCCGTTGAAGGGAATTTTCACAAGTTTATATATACCGGTACGGTTGACCGCAGTTTCGGAAATTTCTGCAGCTTTGCCATTGCTTTGGCAAGTTAACGTTTTGCCTTGCATAACAGCTGTAAAGCCGCTGCCATGCAATGCCAGTACCGGTGTGTTCATTCCGTCGGATTCCAGCACCGGTACGATCATTGCCGGATCTTTGGCTTCGCCGGCAACACTCATTTGCAAAACAAGTCTGCCCGGTCGGGTTATATCGGCCTGATAAGTTACGACCGTATCGCCCATATCGTAAACAACTTCCCACACTCCGGGAGCAACTTCATGGTATCGGACAACATTTTCATCCCATGCGGCAAGGCGGCAGATATTGCCTTTTTTATCCAGCCATTGGGGCGCAACCGATGCCGGGTATTCGTTGGGTTTGAATTCCGGGTTGATCTGATAGCCAAGATTTTTTTCGGCAAAGGGCAAGCTGGGCAGCAATCCCCACGGTTGACCTTTCAGCAATATTCTGCCCAAGCCGTTGGCATCGTGTTTAGGGTTGGGTTTAAGATCAAACTCCAGATAGTTGCCGCTATGATTGCAGAAGAGTTTGTAAAAGTTTTTGGTCAAGCCAAAGCCGAAACCGCCGATTTCCGATACTGCGGGTGCTTCGGCAATGGTATCGTCGGCGTAAAGAGCCGCCAGCGAATAGACCGATCCGGCAAAGAGCGTGTAAACCGAATAATGCCCGTAATAGTCGCAGCCGTGTTTGGTGGCAGGATCAAAAAAGTTTTTCAAATGAAAAAGTTTGCCGTCGTTACGCAATATGCCCCTTGCCGAACTCCTGGCCGCCAGATGTGCCTGCCGCTTGAAAGCTCCCGCAAGTTTGGGGTCGGAATCTTTGAATCGCCGGGCGGCAAGTTCGCACAACGCACTGACGATGCCTTCCTGAAAATAGAACTGGCTCGACCGCCCGCCGAAAGGTACTTCGCCGGTGGGTGCCATAAAAAGCAGTGTGGCATACATGGCTTCGTCAAGATTTTTCTGTAAAACATCTTTCCACTTGCCGTTGTAGCCGTCGAACAACGCCGTTTCGTACTGCAAACGGGTGGTTATGTCGTAAGTTATGGGGTCAAGGGGGTCGCGGTACATGCCGTATTCGTTGAACCGCCAGAGCTGGTGTTCCACATATTTATCAAAGTATTTATTGCCCCAAATGCCATTGTGCACACTGTTGATACCGGCGGATTGCCGCATACTTTCCCCTGCCGAACTGTAAACCACCCAGTTGTGGAAGTTGGCAAGATCTTCGGGCTTATTACTTACATACTTATAGTTTTTTTCGGGTTCCACCCGGGATAAAAGCTCTTTCCACTTTGCCAGCCGTTCTGCCGGGGCAATGTTTTTCAGGCAGTTGTACGCCGTGACCAGTTCCCGCATCCAGAAGTTGGGCGAACGGTTGACTGCATCGGGCTGGGTCAAAGCATAGCAGCAGTGATCCATGACTTTGTAGAGTTTTTCTTTGAACTCCGTACAGCGGCCAAAGTAGATCGCCACAGCACAAGTTGAAGCAAAACGGGGCGAAGTCTGCCCGTGTTCATATTTCACAACCGGGTCGATGACTGCACCATTATCATCTACCCACGGTGCGGCGGTACGGACGATCCTTTCGACCATATCCAAATAAGCGGTGCGATTTATGTTGCTCGGCTGCCAATCTGCCGGAGCTGGTTTCTGCAATATATTCTGTACCCTTTGGCAGAGCTTGACTTGAGTTTTTTCCTGTTGGCCCATACTTTTACATCCGTTTGCTGCCATAACCAGCAACGCAACTGAAGCCATGACAAAAATCTTTGATTTGTTTTTCCACATAATATAGCTCAATAATCTTGAAATGCCTTTATTTACAACAAAATTTCTGCCATGAATCCAGCATTACCTCAAGTTCCGGCAAATGTTTCCGCCAGAATTTTTCGTGTTCCAGCGTTACCGGCACCGTTACGTTATTTTCGCTCAACAATGTAAAAAGTTCATCCATAGGCGCAAGACCTTCGCCGATGAGGTCGAATTCGCAATATTTTACCCCATCTTTGTAAGCGTAATGGCTGTCTTTGAAGTGTACGGCAACGATGTTGCCGGCGATTTTCTTATATGTATCAACAAAATCTTCTCCGGCGATCTGGCGGGTGTGATGTGCATCCCAGATAATGGGCAGAGTTTCGCCGGAATATTCCTGCAAAGCCAGACAGTGATCGCTGGCAGAGCATATATCGTGGGTTTCCAGCGCAAGACGGGCATTGAACTTCTGACTCCGGAACCACTTCAGATTTTCCACGGCAGTTTTTATGCGGTCAGCGGTAAACTCTTCGCCGTAAGCCCCGCCGCCGAAAATCCTTATATATGGTATATCAAAGTCATCGGCAGTGCGGGCGATCGCCGTCAATGCCTCCCGCTGACCGGGTTTGTCGGCAGTTACGCCAAAGGAACTGTCCAGCACCATACAGCGGCCGGCTGCTGAAAGTTTGCGCATCACCGGTTCATTTTCGGGGTAATAGAGCGTTTCATGAGTGTTTACAGTGTTATTCAGAGTGCGGATCTCAAAATATTTTATGCCGTATCTGTCCGCCAGCTCCACAGCCTGGGGCAAATCATATTCCGGGCAGCCCAAAGTGGAGATCCCCCAGTTGAGCTGGTTGTAACGGTTGGTTTTTTCCATAATCATCTCTCCGCAGCTTTTTGACGGCAATCGTTCAGTATCCGCATAAGTTCCATGCTCTCATGCAAAGGTACATAGGCGGGTTTGTTTCCGGCAAAATAGTCGTATATATAGTTGTAATAACTGGGTACATCCCAACTATCCACCGGCAGAGTTTCGGTTATCCACGGTATGTTGGTTTCTATGGAATACGCCCGATCCTGTGCGGCGAGGGTTTTCTGCATTTCCAGCTCCGGCAAAGTGCCCGGCTCGATGTAGTTTATCACCCACGATTTGGCATTGGCACAATACTTGGCACTGCCCAGCGTGCCGAAAACTTCCCATGTATCAGTACGGACAGCGGAACCCAGATTGATTTCCACAATGCCGCTGACTCCGGAAGAGGACTTCAAAAGCACACTTACCAGATCTTCGGCATCGCCGATGCCCACGGTGCGCTGCATTATAGCACCCTTGACTTCCACGGTGCCGCCGAATGCAGCAAGAAACTGGTCGATATAGTGCGCTCCATAATTATTGAGCATACCGCCGCCGCAATCAACTCTGCTCTGCCAGTCGTTGCGCCGGTTGTAAAACTCCAACACCCGCCGGGAGTGGGTGATAGTGCCCAGCTTTTGCCGCACACTCTTCTGGAACATAAGGTATTCGCCCCAGTTCCGGTGAGGCTGGTAGAGCATGAGTTTGCCATTGGTGCGTTTTACAGCTTCGGCAACTTCTTGAGCGGCGGCAAGAGATTCGCACATGGGTTTTTCCAGAAAAACCATCAAGTTCCGTTCCAACGCCGCAATGGTTTGGGGTTTGTGGAACAAAGTGGGCGAAGCGATCACCGCCATATCGGCAGAGTTTTCCGCTGCGAGCATTTCGTCAAAATCAGCATAAGTGCGGATTCCGGGGTATTCGGCGGCGGCCTCATTGCGGCGATCTTCCACGGGGTCGGATATTGCCAGCAAGTTGAAGCGGCTGTCGGCTTTTATCTGGGGCAGATGGTAACGCCACGCAATGCGGCCCAAGCCGGAAACTACAACATTTATCATAAATAAAACTCCTGCATAAATATCCCGAATATTGTGACGGGACAGGTTGTTTGATCAAAGTGCATCTGCTGTTTTTTAATGAATGTACCCCCAAAAGAGAGCAGATGCATAATAAAGTTACTATGGAAATAACGATTTGTCAAGCAAAAACCTGATTTTCTTCAGACTCCTCAATCCACCAGTTTGAACTGGAACTGATTTCCGGTAAAATAGGCTTTGCCGGGTACCAGCGTGTAATTGTCGCTTTTGCCCTGATCCAAACGGTTGCGCATCAAATTAAAGGGTACAAGTTTGCCCTTTTCGGGTTTGCCGCCCAACACGCTCCACGGTACAGTTATCAGGCAAGTCCATGATCCATCCCGCAGATTGTATTTGGTCTTGACATCGCTGCCGGGGTGGATGATGTTTTTATCACCGGCTTTCCGCAGCAAAGTCATATCTTCAGCATAGCGGCAGTCGGTGGTGTCGATGATCATGTGATAAAGCATCCCCGGATCGTTGGTTTTTCCGGCAAAGAACTCCACGCTGTCGCAGAACCACGGCTTGTTGATCTTGCTGCCCTCGGTATTGGGCTTGCGGCCGGGGACTTCTTCGGATGTGTAATGAAAATAGAGGTTTTTATCGTCCCACCCGGCATGGACTTGAGTTTTCAAAGGAGCCATAGTCAATTTGGTGGCGTGCAAATTACCCAAGGACTGCAAATTTTTGACCGTGGGTTTGCCGGTGATCTTTTTGAATCCGATCACGGCGGTCTGGAGTTTGCCCAGCTGTATGGGCCGGGCGGCGGCAGCTCCGGCGGGGAGTTCATCCGCCACCGCCAGCACTTCCAGATCCAGCGAACGGT
>JAFVQX010000026.1 GCA_017504585.1 Lentisphaeria bacterium | reverse complement strand
TCAGGTAGCCACCTCAAACTACCTTATCCTGTGCTGTGGTTTTGCTCTTTGCCTTTGTTTTGACTGACTTTTGAAATCACCTCTATACAACAACAATAAAAATTATTGCAGGTAAAACGTTGTATCTCTTTTATATAAAATAAATTGGAATTGCTTTTATCACTTTTAATAAAAGCAATTCCGGTGAAAGTTTTTGGGAAATGGGGTTCCGCCGACGCCCCAGGCTATGGCGGGACAAGGTGGGGAAGAAACAGTTTTGCAACACCCCCATTTTTCTGTTAAATATTGAACTATTAGAGCATTCAGCTTAAACAGCGGCAAGATGCCTTGAATACATTAACTCAATGCTCGAACTACTTCAAAAAAACTTGCGGCTTTTATTTTTTGTCCCACAGAGCGGTTGTAACATCATACCAGAAACACATCGCAGAATAGTTCTATTTATGCTGCTTTATCAATCTTGCCAGATGACTTTTGTCAAAAAAACCCCATTCTTCGGCGGCTTCCTTGAATGTTGTTCCGTGATTAATGGCACTTATTGCTCCGTTTAGCCGGAAATTGCGTTCATAACGGGCAAAACTCAAGCCGAATTGTTTGCGGAAAAGTGCAGCAAAGTAACTCGGACTCAAATTACACTGTTCGGCGGCTTCCGATAAGCTCAAAACTTTGCCAGAAAGTTTTTGCAGCGCAGGCAGCAACCGCTGATAGCTGCATTCAAGAACTACATTTTCATCTATTTCAGGCAAGGCAGCTATAAAAAATTTAAGCACGGTGTTCCACAGCATAAGCATATTGTTATCCAAATCTTTGCTGCACATTTGATGTTTGATTTCTTCCACGATCGGCGGAAGAGCCAGATGGCTGTTCAGATACTCAAAACGCTCCCCCGGCGGCATAGTCAACAGATGATTCAGTCGATGGCGCCCAGTGTAGAAAAAATTCAAGAGGGTTTCTGTATCAATATTCAGCAGCAGTAGCTTGGTATCTTCCGAAGCGTAAACAGTCATATGGGGCTCCCAAGGAGAAATCAGGCAGATACTTTGACCGCAACTTTCAATCAAAGCATTACTGTGTTCACCAACGAATTTTCCGGAACAACAAATATTCAGATGCAAAGAACTGTGAACATCATACCGGTTGGAAGATCTGTGTGTTTTATAATCGATTTTCATATAAGAAAGCGGATGACTTGCACTCAGCTTCCAGTTAAAAAATCCAACATTTTTCATTGATTTGCCCCATTAAAAGTCAGAATATCCAACAAATTTAGTGTAATATACCACACAATTTATTTGATTTCAAATATTTCCGGTAGTAATTTAACAGTAAAGTTGATAATTTAAAATCCCGAAAACTTTTTTCATACCAACCAATGGAGGTAAAAAATGAAAAAATCAACGAGAATCCTTTCATTCCGGAGCACCGGGATGACGCACATGAGCTTCACCTTGATCGAACTTTTGGTGGTGATCGCGATAATTGCCATTCTGGCGGCGATGCTGCTGCCGGCACTTTCAGCAGCCCGTGAACGGGCACGGGATGCCAACTGCCGCAATGTAATGAAGCAGATAGGTCTTGCCAATATTATGTATGCTAATGACAATAAAGAATATATAACTGTAGCATATATGCCGCTCAATGGTGTTACCGGACTTAAAGCGTGCTGGTCTGCTCATTTGAGTCATTATGCTTATCATGGTAAAATCGGCGAACCCGGCCCGTATCATCTGGCATTCCCTAAATCTTTTGAATGCCCCAGTGCTGATGTACCGTATTCGCCCAGTGTTTCCAACTGGTACGCAAATTATGCGTTGAACAGATATCTTTATGACCCGGATAATACCAATAATCTTTATGCTTATCATCCGACATTAGGGGATATACCTGATGTAAGCAGCACATTTTTTGCCGGGCACAGCAAAAATGCCAATAAAATCGTTCTGGCACAGGGCAACGAGCAATTCTATCCGCATAACGGTCATGCCAATATGGTATTTTTAGATGGTCACGTTGAGTCCCGTGAGGTAAAATCAATGATGATCGAAAGCGGCAAAAAGCCTATTATCTGGTATCCCAAAGGCGAGTAACTTGATCCATGCAACAACCGTTGAACAATTTGCCGGCAGCATATTCGCTGCCGGTACTGGGCGAACTGTGCCAATTTTGCAGAATTGAAGCTCTCTACACCAGTTTGGCTGACTCGGCAGGCAAA
This sequence comes from Lentisphaeria bacterium, assembly GCA_017504585.1. Classification (GTDB taxonomy): domain Bacteria; phylum Verrucomicrobiota; class Lentisphaeria; order Victivallales; family Victivallaceae; genus SIG78. The sequence continues at coordinate 3,006 of JAFVQX010000026.1, read as the reverse complement.
ATAGCTGCCGACAAAGATTTGTGCCAATATGCCTGCAGTTTGTATGATGATTTCATCAACAAAACCAACAGTTTTGCCTGCTATCCTCGCCCCTTTGATAAACTGCGAGAAAATGCTGATCACATTTTTTTTCTGACAGTGCTGTCAGCATTGCCGGTGGCACTGGAGCGGTATCGCAAACAAGGTACGCCGGAAGAAATTATTGCGGCAACGCTGGATTTTTCCAATTTGAAAACTACCGGGTTGCAGCCGGTTCAACTCAACTATTGCCGCAGATATTACCGGGCGGATATTTACCGTCTGGGAAGATTTCACTTTACTCTTACCGGAAGTAAACGAAATCTTCCGGCGCTATTGATCAACAAGAGTGACAGATCGCAAAAGATATTGCTGGCAAACGATCAAACACTTTACGATGAAGATGGTTTTATGAATACAGCAACACCCGTCTGGATCGCCCGTTGTACGATTGCTGACAATAAAATTCAGGGGCATGTAATAAATCCCGATGGTACGGTCAGGCGTGAACAAACAGTTTTTGATCTTACTGAATGGTCATTGCAATATGGTGCCAGAGAACTTATTGATATGCATATACCGGCAGGTGGCGGCATGACTCCGGAGTTGAGCAAAACTTCGCTGCAGAAAGCATTTGAGTTTTTCGGCAGCAAGTATCAGGTGATTTTCTGCGATTCGTGGATATTCAATCCTGATCTCCGGAATTTGGCGGGCACCGGGAATATTACCAGTTTGAGTCAAATGGGTTCGCTTTTCACCACTGATTCCACCGGCAAAGACGGCATGTTCTTTTTGTTTGGCACAGAAAGTGATGATTTAACCCGATTGCCCCGCAATACGACTTTGCAGCGCAGCGTTATAAATTTTATGCAACGAGGCGGCAAGTTGCGTTCCAGCGGCATTTTCTTTTATGCCGATGAAATCCTGCAACCAACTCAAGGAGTTTGATAAATGATTTTTCCGCTTGCCCCGGAACGCATTATGCGAATGCCGGTCAAAACTGTAGTTCATGCGCTTTCATCGTGGAATCCCGGTTCAGCCAATGAGTTTTATTCAGAAGCCGATTACTGGTGGCAAAATCCACAAGATCCGCAGGGTGCCTATATCTGCCGGGATGGAATGAGCAATCCTGAATGCTTCAACCGCCACCGTAAACTGGTTTTGCGGATGAGTTGTCAGATTGCCGGTTTGACTTCGGCGTATCTTGAAGATAATAACCCGCAATATTTGCAAACTGTAAACCATATATTGCAGGCGTGGTTTATTGATTCAAATACAGCGATGCGGCCCCATTTGAATTATGCACAGGCGATCCGCAATAAATGTTCCGGCCGCTGTTTCGGGGTAATTGATACCATCCACTTGGCGGAAACGGCTTTAAGCATAAAAAAGCTGGCGAATGTTTTACCGGAGTATACAGTACAGCAGTGCAAAAAATGGTTTGCTGATTTTCTTGAATGGCTCTGTACCAGCGAGTTGGGCAACACTGAACGCTGCACAACCAACAACCATTCGGTTTGTTGGTATATGCAAGCGGCAGCATACGCCAGTTTGACCGGCAATGAAAAACTGTTGGCAGAGTTCCGGAACGATTTCAAAAATATATTGTTGCAGCAGATCGCACCTGACGGCTCCTGCCCGCTGGAACTGGAACGCACCAAACCATACGGTTATTCGCTTTTTGTTTTGGAAGCCTTTACCGGATTGGCGGCAATATTGAGTACCAGTCAGGAGAATTTTTTTACGGTAAAAGGTGATTGCGGGCAAAATGTGGCAAAGGCTATGGAATATATCGTACCTTTCATTGCTGACAAAAGTTTGTGGCAGCTGCCGCCGGATGTACTTTATGATGAATATTGGCCATGCCGGATGTCATCACTTTGTTTAAGCGGACACTTTTTGCAGAAAAGTGAATATCGGAAACTTTATGAACAGTTGCCGTTTCCGGCGGCAGTTTTTGAAGTTTTGCGTAATTTTCCCATCCGGCATCCCCGGTTATGGATGTAACAAGAGAGGTTGAATATGAAGATAGTTGCATTCGGTGACTCCATAACTGAAGGCAAAACCGGTGTAGAGCTGGAAGACAACTGGCTGTTGAAGCTGGATCACTTGCTGGAACACAAACACATCTTGATCAATGCCGGCCACGGCGGCAATTCCGCACGGGAGGCTATGGAACGGTACGAAAGTGAAGTGCTGGTACACGACCCCGATCTGATTTTACTGGAATTCGGCGGCAATAATCAAGATCCCCGTCCGGAACGTTCTCACCGCATAGTTTCAGACGAAGAGTTCACAGCTCTCCTGGAAAAATTCAAAGCCGGTTTGCCGGAAAAGTGTAAAGTTGTGGTGATAACTTTCCCACCCATAATTGATGAACAACACATTTTTTACACTATGGTTCCCGGAGGGAAACTTGATGAAGCAGCTCAGATGCACCGTTATATCGTCCGGGAGTTTGCCAAGCACAACAACTACCCGCTGTTGGATCTATATAAACTTATGCTGCCCCGAAAGCATGAACTTATTCTGCCGGACGGAGTACATCTGAATCCAGCCGGACACACTTTTTTTGCTGAAGAAACAGCAAAATTATTAAGGGAATACAATTTAGTTTAACATTATAATATAAAAGGAGTTTTTAGCATGAAAAAGATTTTTGTGGTACTGTCAGTTTTGCTGACTGCACTCGCTGCAGCAAAAGCAGCCGAACTGCCGGAACAAATGGTTCTGGTCAAAGATAACAAAGCAAAATTCCGCGTAGTCATACCCGCCGGGAAGCCGTCGCGGGTGATGCAAGTGGCAATTGATGCTATTACCAAACTTACCCATCAGAGCACAGATGCATATGTAACAGTAGTCCCGGAAAATAAACTTGCCTCTGCTCCGCAGGATATGATAAATATCCATATAGGGTTGACTGAATTTGTCAAAAAGCTCAATTTGGATTTTCCGCGTCCGGCAGGTTTTATGATCCACTTTGCCGAT
>JAFVQX010000025.1 GCA_017504585.1 Lentisphaeria bacterium | reverse complement strand
GATTCAAGAAAAATAATGAGGTAAACTATGAGCAGTAAATTTTCTGAAATCCCTTATAAAATCTATTTGAGCGAAGATGAACTCCCGGAAAGCTGGTACAATCTGCGGGCGGATATGCCCATAAAGCCGGCACCGCTTTTAAATCCCCAAACCTGCGAACCGGCGACGCTCGAAGAACTCTCCAAAGTGTTCTGCAAAGAACTTGCCAAACAGGAATTGGACAATACCACGCAGTATATACCCATACCCAAACCGGTGCGGGATTTTTACAAGATGTACCGCCCGGCACCGCTGGTGCATGCCTCTTTTCTGGAAAAAGAGCTGAACACGCCTGCTAAAATCTTTTATAAGTTTGAGGGCAACAACACCTCCGGCAGTCACAAGCTCAACAGTGCCATTGCTCAAGCTTATTACGCTCACGAACAGGGCTTGAAAGGCGTTACCACCGAAACCGGAGCCGGTCAGTGGGGTACAGCACTTGCCATGGCATGCAGTTTCTTCAAGATGGCGTGTCAGGTTTACATGGTCAAAGTATCTTACGAACAGAAGCCGTTCCGGCGGGAAGTCATGCGTACTTACGGGGCAAGCGTCACTCCGTCGCCCTCGGAAACCACCGAAGTCGGCCGCAAGATTTTAGCCGAATTCCCCGGCACCGGCGGCAGCTTGGGCTGTGCGATCTCTGAAGCGGTGGAAAGTGCCCTCAATCAGGATGGTTTCCGCTATGTGCTGGGTTCGGTGCTGAATCTGGTGATGCTCCACCAGAGTATCATCGGTTTGGAAACCAAGACCGCTTTCGATAAATACGGTATCAAGCCGGATATAATCATCGGTTGTGCCGGCGGCGGCAGCAATCTGGGCGGTTTGATCGCTCCCTTTATGGGCGAAAAACTCCGGGGCGAAGCCGATTACCGCTTTATTGCCGTGGAACCGGCAAGCTGTCCCAGTCTGACCCGCGGCAGATATGTTTATGACTATTGCGATACCGGGAAAGTCTGCCCGCTGGCAAAAATGTATACCCTTGGCAGCGGCTTTATGCCCGCGGCTACCCACGCCGGAGGCTTGCGTTACCACGGCATGAGCCCGGTGTTGAGCGAACTTTATGACGAAGGCTTGATGGAAGCCAGAACGGTCAAGCAGACTGAAGTCTTTGAAGCAGCAGAATTCTTTGCCCGCTGCGAAGGCATTTTGCCCGCCCCCGAAAGCAGCCACGCCATCCGGGCGGGTATCGACGAAGCCATCAAGTGCCGGGAAACGGGCGAAGAAAAGGTGATCGTGATCGGTTTGACCGGTACCGGTTACTTTGATATGTTTGCGTATGAACGCTTCAACAACGGAGCTATGACCGACTATGTGCCGACCGAAGAAGATCTTGCCAAAGGTTTTGCCGGTCTGCCGGAAATCAATAAGTAAAACAACCAATTAAAATATAAAATACTTAAAATAAATATTTTCAAACTTTGGGGCATTTATTTTTTGTCAGGCAAAAAATAAATGCCAATAAAAGGTTTGGAAAAAGGTGATGGGGTTTGGGGAAGAGGAAAAGAACCTTTCCTGAAAAGGTTTTTTCCTCTTCCCCAAGTTCAAGGACAAATATTAAATGAACATTTACGACATACTCTGTATGCCTTTGCAGGAGGTGGTGCCGCTGGGGATAACGGTGGTATTTTCGTTCATTTTCGGCAGTTGTCTGGGGAGTTTTCTCAACGTTTGCATCTGGCGGATCCCGCTGGGTGAATCGGTGGTCATCGTGCCCAGCCATTGCCCCAAGTGCAATCATAAAATACGGTGGTTCGACAATGTGCCGGTGATCGGGTTTCTGGCATTGGGCGGCAAATGCCGGGATTGCAAAGCGCCGATCTCGCCACGGTATATAATTATGGAATTACTGGTGGGGGCGTTGTTTACGCTTCAGGCAGTAAACATCTGGCACAATGGCGTTGAAGTGCATGCTTTGATTGCAGTAATAATCCTGCTTTCGGTGGCGGTACCGTGTGCGTTTATAGATGTGGAACACCGGAAACTGCCGGATAAACTTACATATTTCGGCATGATTTCCGGGGTGCTTTACAACTGGGTATTCATTGTTCACCCGGCAAAAAGCCACCCGGATTCGCTGCTCTTGAGCTTGATCGGACTGGCTGCCGGGCTGATTGGTTTGGGGGTATTTGCGGGGATAACCGGCAAACTTATGAAAAAGCGTACTCTGGGAGCTGGCGATGTAAAATACGCTGGCTTCGTGGGGGCGTTGACAGGCTTGCCGGGGGTGCTGGTAACGCTGCTTTTGGGCAGTATTCTTGCCATAGCGGGGTACTTGCTGCTCCGGAAAAAATATTTCAAAGATGGCTATGTACCTTTCGGAACCTTTCTGGGGATAGCTGTATACATAACTTATATGCTGCTTTGGACACGCATTTGATGCTTGGTGTTATGGGAAAGTATGAGAGAGTATGAGAGAGTATGAGAGAGTATGAGAGTATCAGCTCCCATACCTTCCCATACCTTCCCATGCCTTCCCATACCTTCCCAATCCTTCCCAATCCTCACAATTCCCACGCACAGGCAATCAGAGCGTTTTCCGCACTGTGCCAAGTGTGGGAATAGAGCGAGTTTTCGATTTTTTATCGACAAAATACTTGTATTTGCCCATATTCTGTTTTATATTAGAGATAGTAGAAAAATCATCAATCATAGCGAGGTAGAAAAAATAAAATTTTCTGTTGAATAAAAACCTGGATGGTTCAAAGGGGTATACCCCTTGGGATCTTTCCATATAATACATACTGAATTGTAAACGTCAGCTCCTGAATTACGACCTCAAATATTGGCGTTATACAAAAAACAATTTTACAAAACGGTGTGTCCATGCGTAAAGCATGGCACATTCCGGTTTTGTGTTGTTTTTTGTACGCCGTCGTAAGCGTTGGAGCTGGCACATCTCTCGGGATGTGCCTTTTTTTATTGCAAAGGAGCAGTTATGGAAAACGAAAGCAATTTGACCGATCGAGAACAAAATTGTTTGGACAAATGCCGGAAAATGGAAGACGAATGTCGCCGCATGTGGTTGCGGGCAATGGAGTTTTCGCCCAGATTAGCCGCTTATTGCCACCATTGGCACGATTTTACCAGCATGGATTGGGCAGATTTGCTTGCTCATAACAGAGATTTTATCAATATAGCGCCCATTCACGAATTGGGCGGAGCGGAGTGGTTCATCATATTAGGGCGCCAACCGTTACTTATAGAAAAATGTCCCATAATCAATGATTTTCCCGAAAATTACTGGCAATCTCTGCTGAAAGATTATCCGTGGTTTGAAAGTTACCGGAAAAATCTGAAAAAATAAGTTTGAGCATACTGTGCCAAGTGTGCCAAGTGTGTCAAGTGTGTCAGTTGTGTCAACAAAGTGTGTCACAATGGCACACTTTTACTGTGTCACAACTTTTTGGCACGCCGCTTACCTGATTTAAAAATCCTTGTTTTTATGAGTTTTTGAGCTTAAAACGAACTTGCCGCCACGGTTATTGTCAAAATTGGCACGCATATTGCTTAATAATTGGTGTAAAAATTTTACATCAACAAAAAAACTCTAAAATCAAGGAGAAAAAACTATGAGTAAAGTTCTCGGTATTGACTTGGGTACCACCAACAGCTGTATGGCGGTAATCGATCACGGCGAAGCCAAGGTTATCCCCAACGCCGAAGGTATGCGTACGACCCCTTCTATTGTTGCTTTTACTAAAAGTGGCGAGCGTCTGGTTGGTCAGACCGCCAAGCGTCAGGCAGTCACCAACCCCAAACAGACCATCTTTTCCATCAAGCGTTTCATGGGCTGCAAATACGATGAAGTTGCAGAAGATGCCAAGCGTGTGCCTTACGAGCTGGTGAAGGCTGCCAATGGCGACGCCCACATTCAGGTCGGCGACAAGAGCTATTCCCCGCCGGAAATCTCCGCTATGATCCTGCAGAAGCTCAAGGCGGATGCCGAAGCCTATCTTGGCGAAGAAGTCAAGCAGGCAGTCATCACCGTTCCGGCTTACTTCAACGACAGTCAGCGTCAGGCCACCAAAGATGCCGGTAAGATTGCCGGTTTGGAAGTTTTGCGTATCGTCAACGAACCCACCGCCGCCGCTCTGGCTTACGGTTTGGAAAAAGATGGCGACGAAACTGTGGCAGTCTACGACCTCGGTGGCGGTACCTTCGATATCTCCATCTTGGAAATCGGCGACGGCGTTTTTGAAGTCGATGCCACCAACGGCGATACCCACCTGGGCGGTGACGACTTTGACGCCGCCATCATCGACTACCTTGCCGAGGAGTTCCAGAAAGAAAACTCCGTTGACCTGCGTAAAGATACCCAGGCATTGCAGCGGTTGAAGGAAGCTGCCGAAAAGGCCAAGTGCGAACTCTCCAGCTCCATGAGCACCGATGTCAATCTGCCCTTTATTTCCATGAACGCCGATGGTCCGGTCCACATGAATATAACTCTGACCCGTGCCCAGCTGGAAAAACTCGTTGACCCGCTGCTGACCCGCACCCAGGCTCCCTGCGAACGCTGTTTGGCAGATGCCGGAGTCAGCAAAAGCTCCATCAAAGAAGTTATCATGGTCGGCGGTATGACCCGTATGCCCAAAGTGCAGGAAACTGCCCAGATGATCTTCGGCAAAGAGCCCCACAAGGGCGTCAACCCCGATGAAGTGGTCGCCTGCGGTGCTGCTATTCAGGGCGGCGTGCTCAACAAAGAAGTCAACGACGTTGTGCTGCTGGATGTGACCCCGCTTTCGCTGGGTATCGAAACCATGGGCGGCGTGATGACCAAGATGGTCAACCGCAACACCACCATTCCCCACCGCAAGAGCGAAATCTTCAGCACCGCTGCGGACAACCAGCCTTCGGTAGATATCCATGTCTTCCAGGGCGAGCGGGAAATGGTCGCCGACAACAAGCGTATCGGCAACTTCCGGCTTGACGGCATTGCACCGGCTCCCCGCGGCGTACCGCAGATCGAAGTGACTTTCGATATCGACGCCAACGGTATCTTGCATGTTACCGCCAAAGATTTGGGTACCGGCAAGGAACAGGCCATCACCATCACCGCTTCCAGCGGCTTGAGCGATGACGAAATCGAACGCATGGTCAACGAAGCCAAGGCCCACGAAGCCGAAGACAAGGCCGCCAAAGAAGCTGTGGAAGTCCGCAACCGTGCCGACAGCATGACCTATCAGGCAGAAAAGCAGCTCAACGAGCTGGGCGACAAGGTCGATGCCGCTCTCAAGAGCGATCTGGAAGCCGACATCAACAAGATCAAAGAACTGCTCAAGGGCAGCGACACCGCCGCCATCAAGGCTGCCACCGATGCTTTTGAACAGAAACTTATGAAACTTGGTGAAGCTATCTACAAGCAGCAGCAGGAAGCCGCCGCTGCCGCCGGAGCTGCCGGAGCCAATCCCGGTGCCGCCCCCCAGAGCGATAACAACACCAAAAAAGATGACGGCAATGTAGTCGATGCCGAAGTCGTGGATTGATAAAAACCATGCTCTCCTGCCGTAAAAAGTGGCAGGAGAGTTGATTTAATGCTATATTATAAAAGTATATTATTAAAATAAACCAAAAACCATTTAACATACAAAGAAAGGAAAGTAAAAATGGCTAAAGTCAATGTTAAGCCGCTGGGCGACCGCGTGCTGTTGGAACTCTGCGAAGTAGCGGAGCAGATCAAAGGTGGGATCATCATTCCGGATGCTGCCAAGGAAAAACCCCAGGAATTCAAAGTTGTTGCTTTGGGTACGGGCAAAACCGATGACAATGGCAAAAAGGTTCCCTTTGATGTCAAAGTCGGTGATATCGTTCTGACCAGCCGTTACGGCGGCACCGAAGTCAAGGTCGATGACAAAGAATACAAGATCGTCAGTTCTGACGATATCCTCGCCATTGTTGGCTGAATTGTGTAAAAACTTAAAAACAGGAATATAAATATTATGGCTAAACAGCTTATTTTCTCCGATGAAGCCCGCCGCAGCGTGCTGGAAGGTGCTTCTTTGCTCGCCAAGGCAGTCAAAGTCACTCTCGGTCCCAAGGGCCGCAACGTGGTTATCGACAAAAAATACGGTGCTCCCGCTGTCACCAAAGACGGTGTCACTGTTGCCAAAGAAATCGAACTCAAAGATGCCTATGCCAACATGGGTGCCCAGATGGTCAAAGATGTTGCCAGCAAGACCAATGATGTTGCCGGTGACGGTACCACCACTGCTACCGTACTTGCCGAAGCCATCTACCGTGAAGGTCTTAAGAACGTTACCGCCGGAGCCAACCCCATGGAACTCAAACGCGGTATCGACAAGGCAGTTGCCGCCGTTACCGACGAACTGACCAAGATGAGCAAGAAAGTCAGCTCCCGCGAACAGATCGCCCAGGTTGCCACTATTTCCGCCAACGGCGACAGCACCATCGGCGATATCATTGCTGACGCCATGGACAAAGTCGGCAAAGACGGCACCATCACCGTCGAAGAAGCCAAAGCCATGGAAACCACTCTGGATGTGGTCGAAGGTATGCAGTTCGACAAGGGCTACATCAGCCCCTATTTCGTGACCGATGCCGAAGCTATGGAAGCTGTGTTGGAAGATTGCTACATCCTCATCAACGAAAAGAAGATCAGCAACCTCAACGACATGCTCCCCGTGCTGCAGGCCGTTGCCAAAGAAGGCAAACAGCTTTTGATCATTGCTGAAGATGTGGAAGGCGAAGCGCTCTCCACATTGGTCATCAACAAGATGCGCGGCAGCTTGAATGTCTGCGCGGTGAAGGCTCCCGGTTTCGGCGATCGCCGCAAGGCCATGCTGCAGGATATCGCTATCCTGACCGGCGGTACCTGCATTACCGAAGATTTGGGCATCAAGCTGGAAAATGTTACCACCAAGGAACTTGGTAAAGCCAAACGCGTCACCATCGACAAAGAAAACACCACCATCGTCGAAGGTGCCGGTAAAGCCAGTGCCATTCAGGGGCGTGTTGCCCAGATCAAGCGTGAAATCGTGGAAACCACTTCCGATTACGATCGCGAAAAACTTCAGGAACGCCTTGCCAAGTTGGCCGGTGGTGTTGCCGTTATCAAAATCGGCGCTGCTACCGAAGTTGAAATGAAAGAAAAGAAAGACCGTGTGGACGATGCTCTGCACGCCACCCGTGCCGCAGTCGAAGAAGGTATCGTTGCCGGCGGCGGTGTTGCTTTGATCCGCGCCTCCAAGGCAGTTGCCGATTTGAAACTTGCCGGTGACGAAGCTATCGGTGCCGACATCGTGGTTCGTGCCGTTGCCGAACCCCTGCGTCAGATCGCTGCCAACGGCGGTTACGAAGGTTCTGTGGTAGTGCAGAAAGTCATCGGCCTCAAGGGTGCCGAAGGCTTCAACGCCGCCACCGGCGAATACTGCGACATGCTCAAGGCTGGTATCATCGACCCGAAGAAGGTGAGCCGTTCCGCATTGCAGAACGCCGCCAGCATCGCCGGTCTGATGCTGACCACGGAATGCTTGATCACTGACATCAAGGAAGAAAAAGAACCCGCTATGCCCGCAGGCGGCATGGGCGGAATGCCCGGGATGATGTAAGGCGTCGGGAACAATCGCTGGCAGTGCGGCTTTGAAGTGCTGCCGGACGATCTGAAAACGAGCAAAATCGGCTGTTACTCTACGAGTAGCAGCCGATTTTTACATTTCCACCTCCCACTGTTTGCCCTGCCCAATCGCACTGCCCGGCTGTCTGTTCATCGGGCTGGGGGCGGTCGGTTGGCGGTATTGTGTTGTAGGACGAACACCTGTGTGCCGCACGATAGATATGGGAGAGTATGAGAGGGTATGGGAAAGTATGGGATGGCGGGCAAAGCCCGCCGACGGCCGGTTGCCGCTCCTTACCGGTAGCAATACGCATGGTACAGCCAGCCGACAGCATTTGGCGGCATCAGCCGCCCACGCACTATATCGCCCGCTTATGCGGCGAACACAGGCGGCAAGTATTCTCATATTTTCCCATATTTTCCCATATTCTCCCATACTCTCCCATAAAAAAGCCGCCACACATACTATTGCCCGCGTATGCGGCGAACATGGCATACGCTATACTGTCGTAAGGCGAACGCCTGTGTGCTGCCGCGATGGCTTGGGAAAGTATGAGATGGCGGCGTAAAAATTTCTTCACTTGCTTGAAAAAATCTTCTTTTCGGTTATAGTATACTTATAACGAAAGGTTTTCTATGTCAAGCACCCTTGATCCGCTTACAATCATTGAGTTTTTTTATCCGCCGTCCCCGTTGCGGGATCTGCTTATCTTGCACAGTACGCAGGTTTGCAACAAGGCTTTGAGTATTGCCGCAGCTTCCACAGTCCCCGTGGATTTGTTTGTGGTCCAAAATGGTGCCATGCTCCACGATATTGGCATCGGGCAATGTCACGCTCCCGGGATCCTTTGCGAGGGCAGTGCCAACTATATTGAGCATGGTACTTTAGGAGGCGAAATGCTCCGGAAGTATGGCAAAACGCATGGTCTTGACCTTGAAAAATATGCTCTTATTTGCGAACGCCACACCGGTTCGGGCATTACAGCCGATGAGGTCGTCAAACAGAATTTGCCGCTGAAAGTTCAGGATTATCTGCCGCTTTCCAACGAAGAAAAACTTATTGCGTTAGCCGATAAATTTTTCAGCAAATCCGGCGATCAGCAGGAGAAACCCTTGGGCAAAGTCCGCAGATCCATGGCTAAATTCGGCGATGCGAGTTTGGCAAGATTTGATGAATTATGTCAACTTTTCGGAGTGAGCGATGAAACAAATCAAACTTATTGAAAAATTTCTCAACTCCCGCTATGCAATTTATGAATATCCGGCACTGGCTCATCAGTTTGAGTTGTGGGGCAAAACCCGCCCCCTTGCAGGAATCAAAGTGTTGGATGGTACGCCCGTGTTTGCCAATACGCTTTTAAAATATATGAATTTGCTGGCTGCCGGAACTGACCTTACGGTTGGTTATTGCGACAGTATACCCTATGACCAAAAAATCATTGATTTTCTGCAAAGTATTGGTGTGGAATGTGTTTATAATTGTAACATTCCGGAAAAGTTCGATTGCATCCTTGACTGCAACGCCGTTTACCGCGATTTACGCCCCCGTTACGGATTTGCCGAGCTGACCCGGTCGGGAGCCTATCACTTTGCCGGAAGTGTTTTGCCGGTGATAAATGTGGACGACAGCCGGATCAAAGCCATTGAAACCTGTCTGGGCACCGGCGAGAGTTTTCTCCGTGCCATGGAGTTTCTTGGTTACGATGTCGCCGGGAAAAATATTGTAGTTATGGGCTGCGGCAAGGTTGGTCGCGGCGTGGTTTTTTATGCGGGGAGAGCCGGAGCCAAGGTCGTTGCGGTGGATGACCCCGCTGTGGTGGGAATGTGCGTAAATGGTACACTGGTCAGCCGCTTTGACCGCAAGCTGGTCATGGAACACCTGCGGCAAGCCTGGTGCGTAGTAAGTTCTACGGGCAAAGCCGATGCTCTGGCGGATAGCGATTATATAAAAATTCTGCTTGAAGGCAAACAAATCATGGTCAATATGGGCGTGGAAGATGAGTGGGGCAAAGCGATCCCTTTGGAACGGATGCTCAACAATAAACAGCCTTTGAATTTTATTCTTGCTGAACCTACGCTTTTGCGTTATATCGATCCAACCATGGCACTGCACAATCAGGCGGCAGTGGAACTGCTGAAAAAAACTTACTCCGGCGGATTGAATAAAATCGACAGAACTGTGCATGATGGATATTGGAAGATCGTTGAGAACAAGGGTGTTATAGCCGAAGAACTTGCGGCGGCAGGATTGTGAAAAGGGGTTGTTTTATGAGTATAAAAATAAGTCAGGTGCTGTTTAACGGCAATATTGTGGATGTGGCGATCGAAAATGACCGGATAAGCCGGATCGCTCCGGTGATTGAAGGTCGATTCGATAGTGTCATCAATGGCTGCAGCAAACTATTGGTTCCGCCATTTTACAACACACACTGCCACGGGGCAATGACCCTTTTGCGGGGGATCGCCGATAATCTGGAGCTTATGGAGTGGCTGGAAAAACACATCTGGCCCGCCGAAAATAATCTGACTGCCGAAGCGGTTTATATTGGCAGCAAACTTGCCATTCTGGAAATGATCAAATCCGGCAGCGTGTTTTTTAATGATATGTACTTTTTTCCGGCGGAAACCCTCCGTGCCGCCGAAGAAATGGGCGTCCGGGCGGCGATCGGCATGATCGCCATTGATACCACGCTGCCGGAAAAACGCTCCAAGTATATTTTTGATAACGAACAACTCTGGGCTGACCGGCAGGCGTATTCCGACCGCATAACTCTGACCTTGGCACCCCATGCCATTTATACGGTTCACGAAAAAACTTTGCGGGCGATTGCAGAACGTTCAGCAGCGGAAAATCTGCCGGTGCATATCCATTTATCGGAAACATCCTATGAAGTGGAAGAGTGTCTGGCGAAACGCGGCATCAGTCCGGTCAAATATCTGGATACTCTGGGCTTACTCAGCGAACGCACCCTTGCGGCGCATACAGTGCGTTTGAGCAACGAAGATATTGAACTTCTGGCGGAACGCAAAGTTTCGGTATCTTATATGCCGTGCAGCAATTATAAACTTTCCAGCGGCAGATTCCGTTTCCGCAGTCTGATGGATGGCGGTGTCCGGGTCACATTCGGTACAGATGGATGCGCTTTCAACGATAATTTATCTATGTTTGATGAGATGAAGTTCGGTGCTCTGGGTGCCAAAAACGAACGCAACAGCTCCACTGCGTGCAGTGTTGATGAAATTTACCGCGCCGCAACTCTGGCAGGTGCCGGAGCGTTTAAGCTCAATGCCGGAACCATTGCTGTGGGCAAACTTGCCGATTTGATGCTTATTGACCTGGATTCGCCGATGATGGTGGCTGATTATAATATAACCTCCAATCTGGTCTACGCCGCCGATTCCAGCGTGGTGGATACCGTCATTTGTG
>JAFVQX010000024.1 GCA_017504585.1 Lentisphaeria bacterium | reverse complement strand
TTTTGACCGTGGGTTTGCCGGTGATCTTTTTGAATCCGATCACGGCGGTCTGGAGTTTGCCCAGCTGTATGGGCCGGGCGGCGGCAGCTCCGGCGGGGAGTTCATCCGCCACCGCCAGCACTTCCAGATCCAGCGAACGGTTGGGGCAAATGTCTTCCATATACAGCGTCAAAGCCAATTTGCCGTTCCAGTCGTTGGGGGCACCCAAGGCTTGCATATCCAGCCACAACTCTTTAGTTTCGGCGGTTTTATTTATCACCAGATCATCCAGCATATAGATATTGTTGCAAACGCCTTTTTTGCCCCAGAGATTGGGGCGTTTGGATTTGCGTTTATCGGTCTGCAAGCCCAAACCGGCGGCGGTTCGGTGAGTGTACCCGTTGCCGGAAGCAAAGTCCAGTATCAAACCGGCAAAGACCGTGTGTCGGCTGGCACGCACCACATGGCTCTGGGGCTTGAGGCCGTAGGTGTTGTAGTAAATAAAACCGTTTTTGAGCCGCACTTTCACATAGCGTTTGGCTTGAAACTCCAGCATGGCACCGGTGCGGTTGAAGTGGTTTTCGATATTCCGCAAAGTAGTGATATGCAATGCAAGTTTACTGCTGTCGACTCTGGCTTCCGAAGCACCGGTGCTGCAAAGGGTGCCTTGAGCGTAAACTTTTATATCGTTGATGGTTTTATCGACTTTTTCGATTTTCTGTTTATCCTTGAGGTCGATCAATATGGGCAGGAATTTCGTGGGCTTGCCCAGCTTGGGGAGCTTGATATTTTTGCTCAATTTGCCCGCTTTGACCGTGTATACCCCCGGTCGGATGGTGTCGGGCAGTTCCAGAGCGAAACTGCCGCTGCGGGCAAGCACCAGATTGCCTTCGTGGTAAATGGTTACCGGTACATTGGCGGGTGCGACCTTTAAAAACAAAGTGCGTTTTTTGCGGACTACGCTCAAACTCCTGACTTCCACTGCTTCTGCCGGAGCAACGGCAAGGTCGATATTGCTGACACCTTTGCCAACTTTGACTACCGCCCAACGCATGTTGTTTTCGATCCTCAAATCAGCCTTGACCGGTTGACCGTTGACCTTGACTTCTTTGATGGCTTGATTTTCTTCCAGCAGCAGACCGATTTCGGCAGAAGTGTATTCGCTTTTTACGGTAAATCTGCCGTTATCTCCATCAAGTTCGATGCCCGGCTGACCGGCAAGGTAGTAGTGCGACGGCTCATTTTCGATACTCAAAACTGCCGCCGGCACCTGGCTGAACATAAGCACTTGAGCTTCGTTGACTTTGAGCGGCAATTTAACGCTGATGCGTTCAGCATACTTTTGCTTGCCGAGAAAATGGGGCACCACCGCCCGGTCGGTTATCCAGCCGGTTTGGGCGTAGGCTTTTGCCAGCTGGGGTTCGCCGAACATACCTTTATATTTTTTGCCGTTTTTGATGGTGTATCGCCAAATGTATACCGGTTTGGCGGGGTCTTTGATGTTCAAAGGTTTGGTCAATGCGGAAATTTCCCGGACTTCCGGCTTGGTGATGTGGGGATTGACGAAGATCCAGCCGTTGTTGAGCTGCTGAAGGGTCATACATTCCACATTTTCTTTGGCATCCATCCGCCAGTCGGGCTTGACATCGGCATCGGTGATCTGGGCCTGACGGATCTCGTATCTTGCTCCGATAAAGGGTATATCCGCAGCGGAGAGTCCGCGGCTGTTGTAAGATGCCACCACCCCGATACCTGCCATGTAGTTGTGGAAAGCTCCATCCACCCCCGGCAGCCAGTAGATATATACCGAGTGGTGCAGCGGGTCTTTGTAGGCAAACATCTTGAACTTCCACATCAAAATCGCCCCCCGCCGCCATTCGTTGGTCAGCGTGCCGCCGAAACTTTCCAGATAACCGATGTCCCCCAGCGGGTTTTCGCTGTGGTTGAAGAAGATTATCCGGTTGGGGTCACGCTTCTGGATGGCATTACGCACTGCCAGATAAAAATCGGTCTGCCCCATGGGGTCGTCGATCTGCATGGTGTCCCAATCTTTGGCGTAAGCTCCCGACTTGCCGCCATCCAGATACCATGCATCCTGATTGTAGGCGTTGACGAATTTTTCGATCTGATCCACCGCCTCATCCCGGGACTCTTTGAATTTCCAGAACCGCAAATAGTTGACATTCACTCCGGGGAACCAAGAAGCCGGTGACCCGTTGCGGAGCGTTTTAACAAACCATTCCGGGTGATTTTTTACCGGGGTGCTCCAGGGAAATGCACTCCAGAACCAGGTGTAATAAGCCAATTTCAGATTGGGTGCGATTTTATGCAATCTGGCAACTTTCTCCCGCAGTTCATCGGCGGTGCTGCGGTTGCCGAACCAGCCGTAAACGGCATCGCCTTCGGAAATGACATCGCCCCAGATGCCGTTGGAGTCGTACATTGCTGGATCAATAAGATACCCCCGGGGGGAGAATGCTCTCTTCATATTTTCCGCATAACGCATACTGCTGCCGTGGTAAGCGCCGTTCCAGCCGGTGGACATGGTGCAGCGGAGATCCCGCAGCCATGCCGGACGCTTGACTTGCGAGCGGTAAGCGACGGCTTCGGGCGTAGAAATATATTCGTCGTAGGCTTTGAGCATACCGCCATCGGTAATGGAAAAACGGTTTTCAAAGCTGTGTACTTTCCGGTCAAGGGGCACAATGGCTGCCGAAGTTATACGCCAGCCGTTGGCACGGAAGATCTGGAGATTTTCCTCTTCGGTGCCCACATCCATATAGGTAAAACGGTCGTTGAACTTGAACCGGGTGTGCCAGATGACCTGTCTTGTGGCGGCATTTTCAAAGCCGATGGTGGGTATATTGGTAAAGCTGCGATCCATCTGCACTTCATTGGCAGGCAGGCGGAACATGCCGATCGCCACAGCGGTACCGGGCATTTCGTAAAAGCCCTGACTGCGGAACTTCTGCTCCAGAATAACATCGGTTGCCAAGCGCAAAAATTTGCGTTCTTTCATGCCTTTATCAATAACTTCGACCTTTTCAAACAAGGCATTTTTTACTACATAGTATGTACGCCGCAGTTCCAGCTGGGGCAATGCATCGTTGGTTACAGTTACCACCAGTTTGCCGTCAGGAGTTTGGATGCTTTTTACTTTATCCAGATTGCCGTCAACAACTGTATCTTTTGCCCGGGTCTGCAAGGTGTAAACTGGGGTCATACGCTGAACGATGAGCTTGTTTTTGTAGTATAGACCATTGACCACGCCGTTGGATTTAGCAACAAAAAGTTTGTAATCGCCCTGCTGAAAGATGGCGTAATTTCTGCTGTTGCGTTCCGGCATGGGTACGCCGTTATCGTAATTGAGTTCGGCGGCTTTTACGATCTCGGCTTCGGTGGGAGTGTGGCCGAAAAATTCCACTTCCGAAAATTCCACCGGAAAGTCCGACCGGGGCCGGGTGGCTTTGAGCCGGATAAATCTGCCTACAATGGGTTTGTCTTTGCTTTTGAAAGTGTATTCCACCAGTCTGGCTTTGGTGCCGCTATCTTCGTTGCGCAAGATCCCTGCCGGAACAAAGTCTTTGTCGTCAATGCCCGAAAAGATGGCGATCTCCGCAAAGTTGTGGGAGGGTGCCGAGTTGGCAGAAACTTTGATTTCGTCAATGGTGAACTTGCCCCCCAGATCGAAAGTGATGAACGGGTCGTCGCTGAACTGCCGGTAATGGATGTTTTTCTTTTTGTTGCCGTCGGTCAGGGTGGTGCCGTTTTCGCCGCTGGTGGGTTTGGCGCCGTTGTGAACATATTTCATAACTTTAAGCTGCCGGGTGCCGCTGGTTTTGGGCAGCAATTTAAAGTCGGCAAACTCCATAAATTTGCCCTTGCCTGACATATTTGCATAGGGCGTAATACGCATAGAGTGTGTTTCGCTGAAAGTTACGGTATTGCCCCGTTGAGCGGTAAAACTGTCTTTATCCAGCGGGATCACCACTTTTGACCACTTTTGACCTTTGCCGGAAGCAAACTTGCCGTGAACTCTGCCGGTTTGGCTCTCCAGAAAAATCGTCATGCCTTTGCCGGAAATATTGTGCCGCACATAAAACTCAATGGCAGAGTATTTGCCGAAATCCACCGGCGGAGTGAATTTACCCACTGCCCCCTGATATTTACCGGAAGCAGTCGCTTCGATGTGGACAGCATTTTTGCCGTTTGGCCCTTTTACGGCAGTGACTTTGGGTGCCGAAACCGCTTTGGCCTGATACCCCGACCACTCAATAACAGGGGCAAAAGGTTTATCAGCAGCGTTTACAGTCAACGCCGCCAAACTCAATATAAGATACGCAAGAATTCTCATAATTCACACTCTTGATTCTTTATCAATACTGTTCTTCTGTATAAAAATAAGTATCTGAAACAGGATATTTTTTATTTTCATTGGACATCAAAGGTCGTTTATTGAAAAATTCACTTTCTTTATAAAACGGCTCAACATGTCCATCAAAGAAAACACCGTTGGCACTTTTACTTGCATGACGGAAATGCACTCCATTACCGCTTGTCAATTTCCCCATTTTCATATAGCTGGTCTGAATGGGAACCGGTCTACCCTGTGCTTTTGACGCAGCCAGTTCAGTATTGATACTGTCGGAATGTGAAAAAGTTGCTGATGGCTCACGCAAATTGCTGAAACGCAATGGCCACCCGGGAGTAATACGATCTCCGCCATTGGAAGCAATACCGCCATAGCAAAAGTTTCCGTCATAACCATCCATTCTGACACTGAAAGGCGAAAAAGAAGGACAAATGATTACTCCATAATTTTTTTCCGGTATATAACCACCGCCATAAATAAAGTACGGCCAATGATTGTCGCCATCAAGACTTGGACAAAAAGCATCCCCATTGTCGCTGGCATAAGCGATGTGAGCCAGGCCTATCTGCTTAAGGTTGCTGGTGCATTGGGCGGCCTTTGCCCGCTCCCGGGCGGCTGACAATGCGGGCAGCAGCATTGCCGCCAAAATGGCTATTATGGCAATTACGACGAGGAGTTCTATTAAGGTGAAGCAGTGCTGCTTCACCTGCCCATGGGCAGGTGAACATCCCCCTTCGCTGCAGTCAACACGATTACCGCAGAGTTGTGATCTTTTTACAAGAAGCTCAATTAAAGTGAAGTTGGTTCTGCTTTTCATGACCTTTGCCTTTCTATTGTTTATATAAATCAAATTATTGATATTCTTCTATTAATAATATACAATAAAATCCGTCCTTTGTGAATGGCTGATATTTTGAATATCATATATATTTTTACGATTTCAGAATAAAATTATAAAAATATATTTTTCAGGTTTGACAAATCAAAAATCCAATACTATTGTAAATCCAAACACGCTTTGGGAAATTGCATTATGAAGCCTCTGGAATATGTCGAAAACGCCATTGTGCAGCTGGAAAAACACCTGAATTTGCCCATAACCATCGTTGACCACGACGGCTGGTTCAACAACCGGCAGAACAAAAGGATCTTCAACGAAGTCCGCAAGTCGCACCGCAAATTTGCTTTGTGCGATATGGTTTTCTGTTCACATTGCCGCGCCAACTGCCGCTATAAGATCAACGCGCTTTGCATGAATGAGCCATATTCGCACTACACCGTCTGCTGGCAGAATTTGGGGCAGATCGCGGTGCCGCTGCGGCGCAACAATATCCATTACGGCATACTTTATGCCGGGCTTTTCCGGAACACGGTAAATCCACCCGCCGGAGCAACGGAAGATTTTTGCCGCGCCTATAAAGCTTTGCCGTTATACAACAAAGAACGCATTGCAGAATTTATGCGGGTATTGGATATGTTTGCCCGGGGATTGATCGACTATCTTTGCGAAGAAAATATCCTTGACCTTAATTACGATGCACGCTTCCGCAAACTTATTGAGTATCTGGAAAATAATTATCAGCAGAATATCTCGCTGAACGATGTCGCCGGACTGCTGGAGCTCTCTCCGGCATACGCCAGCAGCTTTATCAAACAGACATCCGGCTGTAATTTTTCTCAACTATTAAGAGCCATACGCATTGAACACGCCAAAGAAATGTTGACCTTATCCGGCAAAAACCTGCGGGAAACAGCCCAAATGTGCGGTTTTTCCAGCGAATTTCATTTAAGCAAAGTATTCAAACAGCAATCCGGCGAAAGTCCTTCCGAATTCCGCAAACGCAAAAAAGCGGCAAACCGCTTTTTCAGTCAATGACTGCGCGGTGCCGCCAAAAAAACTGTTTATGAGAACTGCTGCAAAACAGGTTTTTTGCAACAGTTCTGAAGCATTTACTCAAACAGACCGTCTTCGCTTACCGGCTGCATGGGGGCTGGTTATTCGCAGGTGGTTTCCAGCATGATCTTTCTGCCTTCTTTGCTTGATTTTTCAAAAGAAATCATGATTTCCAATACATGCATGGAGAGTTCTCCGCTGACCCGGGTTTTGCGGCCCGTCAGGATACCTTCGATCATATCTGCCACCCCGATACTGCGGGCGTCGGTGTTGTAATCAAAGGCGCTGGGCACTTCCTGCCAACTTTCGTAGCCGGGGCGGAAAACTTTCACAAAGCCGCCGAAAAAGTTGGGGTTGTGCATATTGATCGACCCCTTGGTGCCGTACAGCTCAATGTAGGGGTGAGTACCCCGCCACACATCGTAGCTGGCTATGACCGTGATCTGGGCACCGCCGGCAAATTCAATAATGCCGCTCTGGAAGGTGGGCACTTCCACCGGAAAGATGTGGGGCACCGTTTCCGGCCCGCCCACCCGGCTCTCCGTACCTTTAGTTACCGAGGCAGTGACCGCCACTGCGGGGCCCAGCACATTCACCAATTGGGTTATAAAGTAAGGTGCATAATCCAGCATGGGCCCGGCACCTTTTTTATAAAACGCCGCCGCATGGGGCCAGGTTTCCGGGCCGCGGCTGGTGAACATGGCGGTTCCGGCAAAGACTTTGCCGATCCAGTTATCCTCAATAAGTTTGCGGACAGTCTGCGGTCCCCCGCCCAGAAAGGTATCCGGAGCAGCAGCGATCTGCAGATTTTTGCTTTTTGCCAACGCCATAAGTTCTTTGGCTTCTTCCATAGTGCCGCAGAGGGGCTTTTCGCTGTAAACATGTTTGCCGCACTCCAAGGCGCGCTTGCTTACGGCGTAATGAGCCTGCTGGGGGGTGAGGTTCAGGATCAGTTCCACCTCGCTGTCAGTGTAAATATCTTCCACGCTCTTTACGGGGATATTGTATTCGGCTCCCTGTTTGGCTGCCGCTTTTTCATTCAAATCGCCGCAGCAGATGATGTCCATTTGCTTGAAGCGCCGGGCGGCTTTGAAATACCAGTCGGAGATCATGCCGCAGCCGATGACGCCGATTTTCATAGATGTTTTGCTCATAATGCTTTTTCCAGCTCCAGAAGTTTATCGGTGATGAACCGGACGATGTTTTTCTTGAATTTGGGCCGCAGCAAGCCGGGGCCGAACCAGACTTCGTAGAAGCCGAAAGCTCCAAAGTCGTCGCAGGAAAAGACCGTGGGGTACATGTCGAACATCTCTTCGGTGGGGTAATAGCCCGCATCGCCGTTGGCTACTGATACAGCTACGGGGAAACGGTTGACCGATTTATTGCGCAATTCTTCGCCCACGGCAAGGAACGGCTCGCCGGGAATGGCAAAGAAGCTCAAATCGCCCATTTTCAACACTTGCAGATCCCGGATGACCCGGAAGTCGTGGCCCCGATCTTTCAAAACTGCCATTTCGTTCATACGGTCGTGGATGAATTCCAGCAATTTGGCAAATTCCGGAACTTTATCCATCCTGGCATGGAGTTTGGCGGCAATATCCCGGTAGTTGTCGGCATCCACCGGTTCGGTGGGGAACTCGTAAGCCTTCATGTTGGCACGGATGTCGGAGAGATCTATCTCTTCGCAAGAGTTGTAATCATTTTCCAGATCGTCCACATAGCTTGTGCCGATCCATTCCAGATTCAAGTGGCGTTCTTCCGGTTTGGGGTGAGTCCAGATAACATTCACATCACCGGCGGTACCGTACAGGAAAATCGGTATCTCCGCCAGATCGCGGGCCTTGATCTTTTCGTTGGCGTTGCCCATCCAGTCCGCCGAAACATAACGCTGGGCACCGAAAACCACCCCGTGCATGGCGTGGTTGTGCAGCAGAGCTTTGACCGAACCATCTTTGCGGACAAACTTCACAAATCTGATTTCCGGGTCGGTGTGCTGATCTTTGCCCATGGTACGGCGGCTGCCCAGCTTTTTGCGGATGGCAGCTTTACCGGCAAAGGCTTTGACCGCTTCTTCGCTTCTGATAGCTTCGCCCACGGTCTTTTTGATGGTGTTGCGCCAGATTTCATAAAATTCCGGATTCATTTCGCCATAGCCCACGTCGCAGCAGGATATACACGCTCCGGAATGAGTATGCGTACCCATGATCATCACCGA
Source organism: Lentisphaeria bacterium (assembly GCA_017504585.1). Lineage (GTDB taxonomy): Bacteria > Verrucomicrobiota > Lentisphaeria > Victivallales > Victivallaceae > SIG78. The sequence goes on along the minus strand of JAFVQX010000024.1, from coordinate 1,990 downwards.
TTCCGGGTAGAGTGCATACATATCGGCAAGCTCGGCACGGAGCAAGCGGCACTGCATTTGCCCCACACACAAGATGTCGCAAACCACGATCACATTCCGCCGTTCGCCGTTGTTGACGGTCAAGACCCGGCAGTAGAGGTTATCCCGCACGCCCCAGTTGCGGCGGCCCCGGAAAGGACCGTAACCGCCCAATTCAGTAAACAGGGGGACTTCCAGAATATTTTCGGCAGCGCCGACTGTTACCTGACTCATTTGCCATACTCCTGCATAACTTTACGGAAACATTCAACGAGTTTTTCGCACATGCTGCGTTCGCCATCCACCCAACGGATGTCGGCAAGCATGATCTTGTTGTAGATGATATCTTCCACGACCTTGCTGCTTTCCACCCGGTAGCGGTCGGGCGACACCTGGAACAACCGCTGTTTGAATGTGGGCTGACCCCAACCGGCAAAGACTTCGATGGCACCTTCGGCATTGACCGCAGCCAGCACATCGTCACGGGTCTTGCCCGCTTTGAGCATAGCCGGATCAACGGTTATACCAAATACATAGTACTGCTGACGGGTGGCACAGCGGCCGGGTTTCTGGGTGGCGATGCCGGGGATCTTATTAAGTTCAGTATGCAGATAATCGGCATTGGCGGCACGGCGGTCGCTGTCGGCATCCAGCCGGGCAAGCTGATCGGCAAGGATCACCGCCTGAAATTCAGTGGCACGGTAGTTGCGGCAATCCAGATCCATCGGGGGCAGCACAGCCGCCTGACCCCGCCTGGCTCCCAGCTGGTAGCCGATGTGGGAAAATCTGCCGATGCGGTCAAAAAGATCTTCATTGTCAGTGATACATTCGCCGCCTTCACCGCCGGTCATGATCTTGCTCTGCTGGAAGCTGAAAGAACCGATATCGCCAAACGAGCCCAGCCCTTTGCCGTTCCACATGCCGCCGTGAGCGTGGGCACAATCTTCCACGACCTTGATGTCGTGCTTTTTGGCAATGGCAACGATTTTTTCGATATCCGCCATAGAGCCGAAGAGATGTACGGGGATCACCGCTTTGGTGCGGGGGGTGATTGCCGCTTCAAACGCCGCCGGATCCATACAGAATGTATCAGCTTCGCCATCCACAAATACCGGAGTGGCACCCACATACAACGGAGCCATGCCCGTAGCCATCCAAGTCCAGCTGGGCACGATGACTTCGTCGCCGGGGCCCACGCCCAGAGCCTTGAGGCTGGCTTCCAGAGTAACGGTGCCGTTGACCATAAATGTACCGTATTTGGCACCATGATATTTGGCAAAATCTTCGGCGAATTTCAGCTCGTTGGCGCCGTAAAAGCTCCACTTGTGGCTCATGTAGACTTCCACAAGTTTGCCCGCAACTTCGGGATAAACCGGGGGCCATACATCAAATTTCACAGGTTCGGCAAAGACTTTGCTGCCGCCGTCAATAGCAAGTTTACTCATAGCATTTCTCCTTATTTAAGAGGTAAAAAGTTGTGCATTGCGGAAAATATACACAAAAACCGACTTTTTTCAATATATAAATCCGCATAAAAATATATAAAAAGCGACATTTTGCAAAAAAATCTCTTTGTACTGCCCGAAAAATCGGGAATGTATGAGAAAGTATGGGAATGTATGGGAGAGTATGGGAGAGTATGGGAGAGTATGGGAGGGTATGGGAAGCGGGCAAAGCCCGCTGCAGCCGGTTGACGCGCCGCTCCTGCTGGCAACGCGCTGGGTAACGCTCCGCTCCTGCGAGCTATACGCTGGGTAATGCCCCCGCTTGCCACACGCACACTATCGTAACAGTTGGCGGCAAGGTTCCGTCTGACCAGTCCGACCAGTCTGACCAGTCCGACAGCCGCCATCTATTAGTGCAGTCAGCGTTCCGCTGACTGCGTGAAGTCCGCCTGCGGCGGGTGAAGATGTGAAGAGCTTGCTTTTGACAAAGCAAGCGTGAAGTTGCTCGCTTACGCGAGTATGGTCGT
>JAFVQX010000023.1 GCA_017504585.1 Lentisphaeria bacterium | reverse complement strand
GCAAAAAAAACAGCTTACATTACGTTGGAATATTATGAGAAAATTCAATGGGAGAACGACCATGAAGCAAAACAGACATTGTTTTACTTTAGTAGAGATATTGATGGTAACAGGCATGATCTGTATGATCGCGGCGCTGATAGTGGTAGCCTACAACGGGGTGTACCGCAGCTGGTCCACCGGCAACACCGTAGCAACCATGAAAGCCGCCCACCTGGCATTAGACCGCTACATGCTGGAAAATAACTCCTATCCGGTGCAGGCATGGGATAATGGAAATAATGGCAGTAGCGCCGGATATTTGCGTTTCAGCACCAATTCATCCAGCGCGCCGTCAGTAGTAAAACTTGCCAAAGATATTTTGCAGGAGTGTGCTCCTTACAGTTACGAAACGAGCAATCATGTGGTGATCTTTGATGACTTCGGCGCCAAGCCGCCGGCAACTCCCAATGCCATACACTATGTATTCCCTTACGGCAACCGCGGTTTTGCTCTTATGAGCAAGGGCAAAGATGGTGTCTGGGGCGGCAATGATGATATAATCTATCTCTCTGCCGGAGATCCTGACCATGGCTTGAAGCCGGGATTTTATAATTGCTCTATCGAAAGCGATGGTGATATAGCAAGTTATACCGATATTGAACCTATCGCACAATGACAGGAGATCAATAACATGAAAAGACCAACCGTAAAAATCCTGCACTATACCATCGTGGAAATGATGATGGTCGTAGCTGTATTCATGATAATACTCTTTATGGCGATCGCAGCATGGGTGAATTCCGGCAGCACTGCCAAGCTGAAAAATGCTGCCAGAGAAGTCAATGCCATACTTAATTTAGCCCGCGCCAAAGCGGTGGCAGAACGCACCCATGTCGGAGTGCTTTTTTCCAACAGCGGCAGCGGTGATGCTGACAACAGTTCGGATCCCAACCCGTACAGCGGCAAACCCGCCTGCCGGATCTATTACTACAACGGCAGCACCCGGGGCGGACATGTGGACTTTGAGGATTGGAACACCCTGCCTGCCGGTATAACCTTTGATATAGTTACCAGTTACCCCAACAACTACTGGCCCGGCAATAATGTTACCGACCGGGTGGCATATATAGTTTTCAACAGCCGGGGGGCGGTGCAAGCCGTGTCCAACATGCCCATAACCAACGGCGGCCACAGCATTACTATTGTGGAAGGCTCCACGGCCAGCAATTCCATACCGGCTAATTCACCGCATTACATCACTACGGTAAATGGCTATACCGGGCGGGTGACTACTAAATATTACGAGAAAAACGATTAAAGGATAATTGAATTATGAAAAAACATATCAGGCACTTCAATTTAATTGAAATCGTACTCACAGTTGCAGTGATTTCTTTTGGTATAGCCATAATTCTGGGGATGCTGCCCAAAGGCTTGCGGGCGGCGCGCAATACGGCTACCGTAAGTTATGTGTCGGAAATCATGGAGCAGATGGGGACTTATCTGCAGCGGGCCTCTTCTGTGACGTTGCCCGGCAACTGTCCGTCGCTCACTGCAAACCAGAAAGATAATATCCAAAACAGCTATGTGGGGCTTATCGGCAATGATGGCGGAGATTTTGAAGCTACCGGCATGACGGGGATCTTCCGCTTTACTCCGCAAAGTGGTGTATATGTTATAAGCGTGGGCAATACCGAAGATATCGATGGCGATCATAAAACCAACGTGGTTTTTTCCGGTCTGCTCAAAGTTTGGGCAGAAGATACTCATGTCAATCACATGGGTTTGAACAATCATAACAACGGCGGACACGCCGCCGCCGGAGATTGCGAATGTAGTGCCGCACAAGGTGATTTTTCAGTAAAAAGCAACATCAATATAAGAACTGTGCATATGGAGCTGAGTTATCCGCTCTCGGCAGAAGAAGATGCCCGCAGCAAAACTTATTACAGTTTTGATATCAACTGATAAAAGGAAAGAGTGGTGAGCCATGAAAATCAAGAGAAAAAACTTTACGCTCTTTGAATTGATGATATCAGTCGGACTGCTGGTGATCCTTTCAGTAGTGCTGATGCGGACCTTGGTTTTGACCTCGGATTACTGGCATCATTCGGCAGAACAGTCGGAAATGTATATTGATGCCAAAATCATTATGTCGCAGCTCAACAGCGATATATCCAACATGATTTACAGCCGTCCGGCGCGGGTCACGACTGCTGCGGATATTGCCATACCGCTTTACAGCAGCAGTTTTACGCCGTCAAACAGTTATACAAAAATTGAAACTCCGCTGATAAGCAATCATGTGGATGGCTGGATAACGGCAATGGTGACCCGTACCAACGAGCAAACTACTCTTTCGGGCGACGACGACGGCTCCGGTGTTACAGCTTCCTACAACAGCAATCCGGGCTACTCCAATGTTTGCAAAGTTGCATACATATTTTACCCGCCGGTGCAAAGCGGTACCGAACCCCTTAACAGCAACAACAACGCCCCGGGGCGGCGCAATGGGATACTGGTTCGCGGATTTGTCAACGAAAATGTGAATTCTGACGGCATGGAAAGCTCCGGAGGTTCCTCGGTGCCATACTTATCCGGCGGCAGAACTCTCAACAATTTTTACAGCGGTGCCATGAGCAATATTGTGCAGCTGGCTGACGGAGTGGTGGATTTCCGACTTACGCCGTTAAGTTTTAACGGCACAACCTTTTCCACCGTTTCCGCCAACACCTCTGATGGCATGAGCAATGTTTCGGCATTGCGCCTGACTTTGACCATGATGCCGGTGGATAAGCTTGATCAATACCGGCAAATGATCGAAGATAATGCCAGTGATGAAGAAAAACAGACTTTCTTCAACAAATATTCCCGGAAGTTCACCCGGATGTATTGGGTAAACACAATCAACCCGTAAGGATGAGGAGATATTGCAAATGAAATATATGATAAATAAAAGATCATCCGAAGATGGTGTGGCGCTGATTTTTGCGTTGGCAATGCTGGCGCTTTTGCTGATAATGCTCATTGGATTTCTGGCTTCGAGCATACTTGAACAGCGCATTGCTTACAGCTACCGCGACGATGTGGGATCCAAACTGCTGGTGCGCGGCGCACTGGTGCATGCAAAAAAACTACTGGCAAACACTACCGATGATTTATTGTGGATGCGCAATGGCTCGCCTGACGAAAAGGTAATTGCCCCCATAGTTTCCATAAACCCCGGATCCTCTGCACAGAACAACGAACCAGCATCCACGGTGCTGAACAGTTCCCAAAATCCGCGTTATGCCTACAAAGCGCTTAAACCATTGCTCAAAAAATACTTTGGTCCCGATGACCAGCCTTCTGGTACTCAATCGGTGGAAGATGATTGGAAGTGGCGCAACTGGCTGCCGGATGGCGAGCAAATGTTCTACCCGGAATGGATATACTACTATCAGAATTCGCAATCCGGTTCGCACGGTGGCAGACGGGATTTCCTGACCGGACGGATGGCTTATGTCATTGTCCCCAATCTGGGCATAAATCTCAATTTGCTGGGGGATGATACGCACACCCGTAAAGGAGAAAAGTTCGAAGAACTGCCCCGGAGTGCATTTCTCTCAAACAGCGGGCAAACTATCCTTACCCGTTTCAACAAGTGGTTGTCGCCGGATATTCTGTTGAGCAATATCGGGTTATACAGCAACAGTACCAATAACGGTAATTTCAACTTTACCCAGCTGGATGCCGCAGAAAATCTTTTCTCCGGGCATTTGGGCGGGGTCTTGGGTACTGATGATGATCCGGGGAATTACCGCGAATTTGCCACGCTCTTTTTAACTTGCGATGAACAGAAATTTTCCCACACCGGGTTCAATATCACTTCCCGCAGCAAAACCGGCAACGCCCAGGTGGCATTGCCTGCTGCCACGGATCATGGCACATGGAAAACTTTTGTGACCAACAATTTCAGCATGTCAGCGGTTCAGGCTGATCAGGTCGCCGCCAATATTGCTGACTATATTGACAGCGATCACACGCCCACCTCGGACGTGGCTGCAACCAGCTGGAAAACCACTACGACACATCCGACTTATACCGGCAACGAAAAGACCCCCTATATCAACCAGCTTGATATGGCGATCACGCTCAAGGCTGATGCTTCGGCGCCTGTTAATTCGACAGTTCCGGGTTCCAGTCCGGCAGAACAGCAGATCACTCAAACCTTGAAGTTTGATGAAACTGCCACCAAGGTCGATGCCTGGATGGAGTTGATCAATATTTATAAGGAACAATTGACCAGCAAATCGGCATTTATCAAAGGAGTTACCATTGATTATAAAGTAACGCTGAAAAGCAGCGAGTCTGCATCAAACATAACTTATACCGCAGGCGAAAACAGCGGTACCAATGGCGAATATACCGGGACTTTCACCGCAGACTTCAGTGCGGCAGAAACAACTGTACCGGCCAACAGTTATAAGATGGTGACTTTGACCACCTCAACCAAGCCGATTTTGCCCGAATATACCGTAGTGACCAGAGTCGGGACAGATACTACGACCGATAAAGCTCCGGCACTGACATTGAAAGTGGAATGTACCAAAATATCTTTTGACCAGGCGATCATTGAAGACGGTACTACCGATGGTACTTATGTAGATTATGTCAAGGGATGGACTACTGAAATAAAGGAATCCACCGGAACCAGCACCGGCGGTACCGGGACGGGTACCGGAACCGGCAACGAAGGCAATACCGGCAGCGAAGGCGGTACTGAAGGCGAAGGCGGCAGCGGCGAGGAAGGCAACACCGGCAGCGAAGGCAGTACTGATGGCGAAGGAGAAGAAGCTGAAGATACCAATGCGTCGCTGGATATGACCATACCGGAAAACGTCTTTTCCGGCAGCAGCAGCAAAACATTTGCTCTGTCCATCCGGCACGAAGTGGAAGATCCCCGCTGCAACTTGACCAAAGCTCAAGGCAAGTGGACGACTACTCTGCCGGGCAGCGGTTGGAAAGACGCCCCGACTGCCGTTACCACCGGGCAGAATGAAAACAGCAATGCCAAAAATGATAATCTTGCCGAAGAAAAGGATTTGGAGCCCAACGAAGATCCCAAAGATCTCTCCTCGGCGTATATCCGCAATGGTGCAATGCAGTCGATTGCTGAACTCGGCTTCATCCACCGGGGCAAGCCGTGGCAGACTATCAACCTGCGCAGTGCTCCGGCAGATGCCAAACTCAACGACAATACGGATAAACTCCCGTATCTGCACGATGTCAAGATCCTTGAAAAATACCGGTTGGGTTCGTTGGACAACGATTATAAGTTCAATGTAAATCACCCGTCAAATCTGTCGGGCGCATTTGCTCCGCTGACCGAAAAATTGAGTTACAATACTCTTACCGGCACCGCCACCACCCTGACCGATGCCGCCAAGAAGAGTTTGCGCGCCTGGCTTGCCAACAAGTGCTTCAACTCGGTGGGCAACGATCCGGCAGCCAACGATGCCGCCAATACCAGCGACACCGACGACAATCACCGCTACAACCGCTATGTACGTCACAGCGAAGTAGCCAATGTCATAACCGACTGGGCGCTGAAATCCAACGATTCGCCCATCAAGGCGGCCCCCACCGATGCGGCGATCGAAGAGCTGGTCGCCAAGATCGTGCCGCTGGTGCGTTTCGGCGAAATGTACGAGTATTATACGCTCTTTGCCGTAGCCCAGACCATCAAGGACTTTGGCGGACAGAATAACAATACCGGAACCATTCACCGCTATAACAACAATGGCGAACTGGTTGCTCATACTGCCCATACCGGTCAATGGGATGACAATGTGGATATGATCACCAGCGAAAGCTATCTGGTGGCGCGTATCCGCCGGACCATAGGCTGCAACACGCAGTCAGAAAAGTACCTCAAGAGTTGTCTGTGGGGGCGCCATAACGAGTCCTGCACCAAGAACGTGACTGTTCTGGAGTGTTACACCATAGATCCGTAAGCAATAAAAAATAAAAAGCTCCGAACTTGATCGTCCGGGGCTTTTTTGTTGCCGGTGGTGTTGAATTTATACCTCTGATTCCGGGGCAGGGCGGCAGGCGAAAAATCACCTGCCGTTACCGATTTCAGGAGTTTACGATGCTGCGGAAAATCTGCTGTTTGCGGTATTTCGCCCCGCTGGCTGCTGCACACAACATCAGCAGTTTTGCAACAGTACCCCGGTTATGATCCCGGGGGCAGCGGGCACAATTATCGGGCAAAATCGGCTTTGACTTCGTTGCGGAACTCTTCGTCATTCAGGAATTTGCATGCCGAATATGCCAGCGCAACTGCCGCCTTGAGCATACTTGCCAAGCCCAATTCCGACCGGGAGGCTTCCTGAAACTCTATGGAATGTGCCCCGATCTTGTGGTCTGCAATGCCGAAATACGGGTGCGCCCCCGGGATCGCCCGCGAAAAATCTCCGAAGTCCGAAGAACCTCTGCCTTCGGGATATTCAACGGGGATATTTTCGCCTTGCTGCCTCATGGCATCGCAATAAGCTTTGTTCAAAAACGCATTGGGTTTGCGGCTGCGGCAGTCTATGGAAAACTTTTCTTTAGTATAAGTACAGCCGCATGCCATTGCCACACCTTTGACCATATTATCAAATCGCCCGTCAAGTTTTTCCATCCATTCCTCGTTGGAACTGCGCAAGTAGAAGCAGCAGGAAGCACTTTCGGGTATGATGTTGGGCATCTTGCCGCCGTGGGTCACGATCCCGTGGATCCGGCAGGCATCGGGCATTTGCTGCCGCTGAAAACTTACCGCATTAAAGAGCATCATCACAGCATCCAGAGCATTGACTCCCAGCTCCGGAGCTGCGGCGGCATGCGAAGATACTCCGTGAAAAGTCACATTCCACCGGCGGATGGCTGTACTGCCGGGATCCGGCTGGGTGCGCCAGGAGGGGTGCGCCATCATTACCGCATCTATGCCGTTCAGAGCGCCTTTCTGCAGCATCTTGACCTTGCCGCCGCCGGATTCTTCAGCCGGAGTCCCCATAATGACCAGTGTGCCCGGCAACTCAAGTTTTTTCATCACCCGCGCCGCCGCGATCGCCGCCCCCACTGCTGCGGTACCGATCAGGTTATGTCCGCAAGCGTGGCCGGGGGGCAGGGCATCGTATTCAGCTGCCAGCGCAAAAGTTGCGCCGGGCTTAAAGCTTACATCGCCCCGGAACGCGGTGGGGAAATCCAGATAGTTGGCTTGAGCGGCGATAGCATGATCTTGCAGAAACTTTGTGAGTTTTTCAGCAGCGTAAAACTCTTTCCACGCCAGTTCCGGGTGTTCCCAGATATCCAGTGCCAGAGCTTTCAATTCTCCGGCAATAAGTTCGACTTCGCTTTTTATTGCGGAAAAAATCTTGTCCTTATCCATAAAAAATCTCCAGATTTATGAGGTGATTTCAAAAGAAGACCGAAAAAACACCATTGATAAGCAGCGGAGGGTAATTTGAGCATTGCTGCTCGCCGAAAAATCACCTCAAATACTTGCTTGGCTGATGGCAATGGGGATCTTCAAAGATTTTTAAAAACTTTTAAAATTATCTCATATTTTATTTATTTACTTACTATAATATACTTGCTTTTTTAATAAATATCAATATATTAAAAATAGCAATTTTAATTACTTTGGGTAATCAAATATGGAACTGCGTCATTTAAGATATTTTGTGGAGATCGCCCATGAGCTGCACTTTGCCCGGGCGGCAGAAAAACTCAAGCTCACCCAGCCGGCGTTGAGCCGCCAGATCGCAGCTTTGGAAGATGAACTGGGCCTGGAGCTCTTTAACCGGAGCAATAAGTGGAAGATCGAATTGACCGATGCCGGCAATATGTTTTTTCTGGAAGCCGAAAAAATACTGCAGGAGAGTCAGCGGGCGGTAAATCTTGCCAAAAGCGCCGCCAAAGGCGGATACGGCAAGCTTGCCATCGGGGCGATCTCGTCGACGATCGAAAGTCCGGAGTTTTCTTATGCGCTGCAGGAGATGCGCCGCCGCTACCCGGATTTGCTGTTGGAGATATTCGACGCCACTTCCGGCGGTTTGCCCGAACTGGTGCGGCAGCACACCCTTGATATAGCTTTTCTGCGGCCATTGCCGGAACTTGCCGGCGACGAAAGTTTGATCTACGAACATTTGTGGAACGACAAACTCGTTGCCGCCATCCCCCAGGATCACCCGCTGGTGCGCCAGGTGCAGTTTCTGCCGGGGAGTTTGGCAAACGAATCTTTTATTATGGTGCCGGAGAAAACTTCCAGCAGTCAGCGGCAGTATCTCAACGACTTTTTCCGCTCAAACGGCGATTTTACCCCCAAAGTCGGGATCGAAATTTACAGTACTTACACAGCGCTGCGCATGGTGGCGGCTCATTTGGGAGTGGCGGTGGTTGCCGAGTCTTATATGGGGCATTTTGCAGAGCGGATATGCTACCGCTTTTTTACCGGCAAATCTCCGGAAATGCCTTTGTGTGTGATCCGTGCATCGGATCACAGCAGCAAAAGTGCGGATCTCTTTTTGAATATCGTCAAAAAGTATCACCGTTATTAAAGGGAACCCATTTCCCGCAATTTTTCTTCCCGCAAGGTGTCGATATAGCTTTCGCCGTAGAGGGCGCGCAGCAATTTTATATTGAATTCGTAAAAGAGCTGGGCATCGGGACGCACGATCATTTCCTGCCGGGACATATCCAGCATTTTCCGGCGGAGCGGGGCATCGCTGCGGAATTTTTCCAGATAGCGGATCAGTGTGCGGGGGCTCAATTCGGTAAACTTCTTCTGCCCGAAATCTTCGATGTAACCGGCGGCGATCACCGAGGCAAGGTTTTCGCTGGCATTTTTCATGCCGAAATCCGCCAGAAAATCTTCCACCATTTCCAGACAGCGTATTTCGTCGAATACCGGGAACGTTATCTCCCGCCCCCGGGAAAGGATGTTGATGGGAAAGTGGCAGTTGCTTGCCAGAATAAAAAGGATATTTTCCGGCAGAACCGCACTGCCGCCAACATTGGTGCGGAAGCCGTACCAATCTACTTTATCCGGTTCAATATCGTCAAAAAACACCACAAATTTCCGCCGTTTTCGCAAGGCAAGGAGCTTGATAAGTTCTTCCAATTCGCCGGAAAGGGTTTCCGGTTCGGCAAAAATCAAAGTCAGCTCCGGGAAGTTCAGCGTATAATTGATGCTGAATTGGGTTTTGCCCAGCCCCGGCAGACTGGATACCAGAAGCGGCACATTGCCTTTATTGGCGGCAAAGTCGCTCAAGTGTTCAAAAAAGCGTTCCCGCACCGCCTGAAAACCATAGAATTTATCTACCGGAACATTTTTTACTGTGCAGGCAGCAAAACTGTTTTTTAACAGCCGGAAAGTCCGGCTTTGAGCAAAGGGGTCCCGCAGCAGGGCGACTTCCACGATCTTTTCCGCACTCTCCGAAAGAATACTTTTGCCGGCAAGACATGCCTTTACTGCCGGATTTATTCTTTTGTGGTCAAGGTTTTTCCGCAGTTCGACTACGCCTTGTTCCAGATCCAGAAAATTCTGCCGGTAAAACTCGATTTGTGCAAAGTCCAGCGAGTGGGGTTTCAGGTAATTGGTTATATCAAGTTTGGCTGCTATGAGCATTTCAAAAAAATCATCTTCCAAAACTTCCAGCACTCCCCGGCGGGGCGAAAGCCGCACGATTTCGTTGAGAGCTTCCGCCAGATCTACCGGATCTGACGGCTCTGCCGAAAAACAGAGTGCCCGGTAAAGCATGTCCGCCAGCGGCAGCCGGAATTCGGCATAAGTGGATTTTACGCTGCCGGGGGCATCACCGAAAAGTATCCGCAACGCTTCAGCAGCCGATAAAAGTATTTTACTGTCGCATTGTGCCATAAGTTCAACTTTCAGCTTTCCCGCACCATTGCTGCGGTGGGGGGATTTGCCAGATATCTGCCTGATGGCAGGTTGCGGAAAATGCTCGTTTCCGGTAATTCTATGGTGAAGATCCTGTTTTCGCCCAAGGTGCGGTTTGCCCAGCTGTAAAGGGCAAAAAGTTCGTCCAGATCCCAATGCCGCAACTGTTTTTTGCCGGGGCGTTCCAAATGTCCGGCATCATCGCAGCTTTTTACATCGGGCAAAATCATTTGCACATTGCCGGAGTTTTCCTGCTGCTGGCGCACGGATTTGCGCAACTGCTTGCGTACTGCCGGAGCTTGGAAGCACTCGCTTTGCGCTGCCCGGAGCAAATCAGGCGTTATAACTGTATCGCCGGGGGCAACAAGCATACGCATTTGAGTTTTTTTGCCCCATGCTACATAGTAGTTGAAGCGCCACGGGCGGCGTTCCACGGCTTCTTCGGCCGCGATAGCGACCACCCGCCGCCGGACGGTTATACCGTCATCGGTGCGTTTGATGCTCCAGAAGGTATCGCCCGCGCCGTGCATACGCCACCAGTCGCCGCCGGAACCCAGTTCGATTTGCATATTATCGCCTGTGGTCAAAAGCAATACGGCAAAAGGTTGACTGCTTTCGTAAAGCACTTCGCCGGTGAGGGGCAATTCTTCCAGCTGCCACTTTTGCCCCGGTTCCGGAACGCTTCTGATTATTTCTGCTTTGGCAAATTCGCCGGGGAAAAAGAGTTCTTCAAGCTCAAGATCGCGGATCACTTCGCCTTTGCCGGGTTTTATATCCATGCGGACTTCCAGCAATTTGCCCCGCAGTGTCATATTGCGCAAGATGCTTGATTCGCCGCCGAAGGGGTAGACGTTCAGGCTTTCAATAGCAGTTTCGGTATTATCCAGCTTGCCGTGGAAGCGGCATTTTTCGCAAATGGCATCCTGTTCCGGAGTGTTGTTGACCGTGGCGTACCGGATCTCCAGGAGTTCCTGCCCCTGCCGGGTGTCGCACAAACTCCATGCTGCGCTGCTGCTGGAGGCACCGGAAAATTTCCACCCATCGCCAAAAGACTCAAAACTCATTTGATCACCGTAAAAATTTCTTCAAGATCTTTATATTTGAGAGCTCTCGGATCGCTGTTGGCGTAACCCAGCGGAGTGATGGCTTCCACACACCACGGTTGGCTTACTTGCATGATTTCGTTGAGTTTTGCCTTTTCAAAAGCGCATATCCAGCAAGTGCCCAAACCTTCGGCAGCGGCCGCCAGCACCAAATGTTCCATGGCTATACCCATATCGATTTCCGCCGCCGGAGTCCCTTCCAGACGGGTCCAGCAAGTGGAGTAATCTGCCATTGCCACCACGATCGCCGGAGCTTCCAGCAGCCATGGTTTGGGGTAGCAGCTGCCGATCTTCTTGCGCAATTCTCCGTTAAAAACGATCACAAAGCGCCAAGGCTGACGGTTGCATGCCGAAGGAGCGCATTGCACAGCTTGCATAATGTTTTCCAGCGATTTCTGCGGAATAGCTCTGGAGCTGTCAAAGCCCCGGAAACTGCGGCGATTTTTCAAAACCTCGTAAAAATCCATGACAGGCAGCCTTGTATTTCAGTGCTTCAGAGAGCGCAAGAACTTGCGGTAGCCGGTTTCGTTCATCATATCATCAAGTTCTGAATCGTCGATATTGTTGATCTTGCAGATCCAGCCCTTGTCCTCCGGCGACTCGTCGATCAGTTCGGGGTCGCTTTCCAGCTCTTCATTGATTGCTGTAATGGTTCCGGAAAGGGGGGCGTATATGGTCATATCATCGTGGGCAAATTCCAGAGCGCCGATATCATCGCCCACAATAACATCTTCATCTTCCGGCGGTAATTCGATGCCTTGTATTTCGCCCAGTTCATCCACGGCGTATTGTGAGATACCCACGGTGGCTTCATCGCCGCGGATTTCCACCCAGATATGATCTTCGGTGTAGTACTTCATTCAATGATCCTTTCGCTGTCCCGTATATCATCTGCAATGCTGTCACTATTGATTTTACAGTATAGACGGCAAAATGCAAGTCTTTTTAGCAATATTTTCTTAAAAAAATTCAAAATTCCAGTGATTTTTTGCTTTTTCCGGCTTTTTCACGAGTTTTTGATCAACCGCAGGAACTCTGCCCGGGAGCGGGAATCGCTGCGGAAACTGCCCAGCATAGAGCTGGAAGTCATCACCGAATTCTGTTTTTCCACCCCCCTCATACGCATACAGAGGTGTTGTGCTTCCATTACAACCCCCACGCCTTCGGCACCGATGGTATCCATAATGGCGTGGGAGATCTCTTTGACCAACCGTTCCTGGATCTGCAACCGGCGGGCAAACATATCCACAATTCTCGCTACTTTGCTGACGCCCAATATGCGGTCGGTGGGTATGTAGCCCACATGGCAGACGCCGAAAAAGGGCAGCATGTGATGTTCGCACAAACTGTAAAACTCGATGTCGCGCACGATCACCATATCGTCGGACTCGGCTTGGAAAATGGCGCCGTGGACCACGTCTTCCAATTTCTGATCATATCCGCGGAGCAAATACTCGTAGCTTCTTGCCACCCGGTCGGGCGTGGCAAGCAAGCCCTCACGCTGCGGGTCATCGCCCGAAGCATGAATGATGGTTTGAGCCGCTTGTTTGAATTCATCGTATCTGTTCATTTTACTTCTCCGGTAAATCAAAAAAATCTTGTATACGCGCATAACATAGCTCATTTTATGATTTATTCAAACTCTTATTTGAAAAATTACCGTTTATGTGGTAAATTAATAAGTTATAATACAAAAAATCAGTAAAAACGGCAGGACTTTTATGCAATCAATCCGTAACGTAGCGATCATCGCCCACGTCGACCATGGCAAAACCACGCTGGTCGATCAGATACTCAAACAATCCAAGGTTTTCCGCGCCAATCAGGAAGTCGACAACTGTTTTCTGGATAACAACGATTTGGAGCGGGAGCGGGGGATCACCATTCTTTCCAAAAATATTTCCGTACAGTACCGGGATGTAAAGGTCAATATCATCGATACGCCCGGACACAGCGACTTCGGCGGTCAGGTGGAACGGGTGCTGAAACTTGCCGACGGCGTGCTGCTTTTGGTCGATGCCGCCGAAGGACCCATGCCCCAGACCCGGTTTGTATTGGATAAAGCTCTGTCACTCAAGCTCCGTCCGGTGGTGGTCATCAATAAGATCGACAAACCCGATGCCCGCCCCGATGCAGTCTGCAACGAAGTTTTTGACCTCTTTTGCGAACTGGGTGCCGATGATGAACAGCTGGATTTTCCGGTGCTGTACGCCAGCGGCCGCGACGGCTGGGCAGTGAGCGATCTGAAAGCCCCCCGGGAAAATATCCTGCCTTTGATGGATGCCATTATCGACATCATTCCGCCGGCACCCGTCCGGGAAGGTGCTGCCCAGCTGCAGGTTGCTACGCTGGATTATTCGGAATTTGTGGGGCGTATCGGCATTGGCCGGGTCTATCGCGGTTCGGTCAAACTCAATGAACCCCTGACTGTTATCAAGCGCGACGGTTCCAGCAAAAATGTGATGCTCAAGCAATTGCTGGTCTTCGACGGCATCGGCCGTAAGGAAGTTGAAGAAGTCACATGCGGTGATCTGTGTGCCGTAGTGGGCATTGAAGATATCGATATATCCGATACCCTCTGCGATGTGGAACACCCCGAAGCCATGCCCCCTATTGCCATTGACGAACCGACTATTTCCATGTTGTTTAAAATCAACGATTCGCCCTTCTTCGGCAAAGAAGGTAAATATGTATCAAGCCGCCATTTGCGGGAACGCTTGTTCCGCGAGTGCGAGCGCGACGTGGCTCTGCGGGTGGAAGAAACCGGCGACGGCTTTATCGTTTCCGGCCGCGGCGTGCTGCATCTGGCAGTTCTGATCGAAACCATGCGGCGGGAAGGCTACGAGCTGGCAGTAGGCAAGCCCCGGGTCATTATTAAAGAGATCGACGGCGTGCAGTGCGAACCCGTGGAAGAACTTACTGTGGATGTGCCCAACGAAGCCGCCGGCAAAATTATTGAACTTACCGGCTTGCGCAAGGGCGAACTCTTCCACATGGAAAACCGGGGCAACCGCCAGAAGCTGGAATTTGAGATACCCACCCGCGGCTTGATCGGTTTCCGCAGCAAGGCTCTTACCATGTCAGGCGGCGAAGCCATCGTTGCCAGCCGTTTTTTGAAATATGTGCCCCACAAAGGCGAACTCCCCGGCCGTGCCATGGGCGTTATGGTCAGTATGGGTACCGGTAAATCCCAGGCCTTTGCCATTGACGCATTGCAGCTGCGGGGATTTTTCTTCATCGACCCGGGCGTGGATACCTACGAAGGTATGATCGTGGGCGAACACTGCAAAGAAAACGATCTGGTAGTCAATGTGCAGAAAGCCAAGCAGCTTACCAACCTCCGGGCATCCGGCAGCGACAAAAACCTCAAGATCGCTCCTGCCAGAAAAATGAGTTTGGAACAGGCGTTGGAATATATTGAAGACGATGAACTTGTGGAAGTAACTCCCCAGAACATCCGCCTGCGCAAGATATATCTTACAGAGCTGGAACGCCGCCGTAACCCGCTCTGATAAATAAAAATGCAGATTAAAGTCCGACCAGTCCGACCAGTCCGACCGGTCGGACTTTTTATACCTAAAAAAACTATTTAAACTTGCCGGAACCATTGAGTTGTGTTATATTACCGGTATGTTTGATTTTAACTTTGAATAAGGAAGATGAAAATGGCTGAAAAAGTACGTTTTTTTAATACTATGGAACGCCGGGTGGTGGAGTTCAATTCTATAAATCCTGACAAGGTCGGGCTTTACACCTGCGGCCCCACGGTCTACAACTTTGCCCATATCGGGAACTTCCGGGCTTATACCTTTGAAGATATCCTTTGCCGGACTTTGCGCCTTGCCGGTTACGAGGTCAAGCAAGTCATGAACCTTACCGATGTGGACGATAAGACCATCCGGGACTCCCAGGCGGAAAAACTCCCCCTCAAGGAATTTACTGCCCGTTATATCAAAGCGTTTTTTGAAGACCTCAAAAAACTGCGCATCCATCCGGCGGCAGTTTATCCGGCGGCTACCGAGCATATACCCGAAATGATCGAGCTTATCCGGAAGCTTTTCGACAAGGGCTACGCCTACATTGCCGAAGATAAATCCATCTATTACGCTATCGATAAATTTGCTGCCTACGGCAAACTTGCCAATATCGACCGCGATAATCAGCGCGCCGGGGTGCGTATTAAAACCGACGAATACGCCAAAGATTCCGTAGCCGACTTTGCTTTGTGGAAGGCTTGGGACGATAAAGACGGCGATGTGGTCTGGGATTCCCCCTGGGGCAAGGGCCGCCCCGGCTGGCACATCGAGTGTTCGGCAATGGCTATGAAATACCTGGGCGCTACTTTCGATATCCATACCGGCGGTATCGACAACATGTTCCCCCACCACGAAGACGAGATCGCCCAGAGCGAAGGTGCCAACGAGTGCAAGTATGTAAACTACTGGCTGCACTGTGCCCACTTGATGGTCAATGGCGAAAAGGTGTCCAAGTCGCTGGGCAACTTCTTTACCTTGCGGGATTTGGAAAATCAGGGCCGCAGCGGCCGGGAGATCCGTTATGTGCTTATGGGTACACACTACCGCAAAAAACTCAACTTTACCTTTGACGCTTTGGATCAGGCAAAAGAAACTCTGCGCAAGTTCGACGACTGCTTTGTCCGGCTGGCTGCCGCCAACGGCAATGGCGAAAGCGATGCCGAAGCCAAAGCCGCTGCCGAAAAAGCGGTGGCGGCATTCAAGGCTGCCATGTTTGACGATTTGAACACAGCCGAAGCCGCAGCTGCCATCTTCGGACTTTTCCATGATGCCAATAAGTTTTTGGCAGCCGGTACACTTTCTGCCGAAGGCGCAAATGCCATTCTGGATGCGTTCCGGACTTTCGACAAAGTCTGGGCATGTTTGGATGTTGATGCTGCCTTAACTGCCGACAACTCCATCCCCGCCGAAATCGAAGCTCTTGCCGCCGCCCGGGTGGAAGCTCGCAAAAACAAAAATTGGGCAGAATCTGACCGTTTGCGCGACGAAATCAAAGCCAAAGGCTACGCCGTTGAAGACGTCCCCGGCGGCAGTTATCGGATTAAACGGTTGTAACTGGCAAAAATCCAGGGGCATCTTTTGTGAGGTTGTAACTGGCAAAAATCCATGAGCATCTTGCGGCGGCTTGCAAAAGTACAAGCACGGTAAGCTTCAGGCGGTTACCTTACAGGTAGCCGCCTGAATTCTTCCCGCACTTGCCTTTTTTGCAATCCATCCGCAATCTTGCCCCATGTTTTTGCCAGTTACAACCTGTGGTGCTGTTGGTTTTCAGGATTGATTATTTTTTCTTTGCGGGGGCTTTTTATGGGAAAGTATGGGATAGTATGGGATAGTATGGGGAAGTATGGGGAAGTATGGGAGTATTACTGTCCTACGACGGGTAACAGTATGTGTTGGTGGCAGGTTGCTGAATTCTTCCCGCACTTGCCTTTTTTGCAATCCATCCACAATCTTGCCCCATGTTTTTGCCAGTTACAACCTGTGGTGCTGTTGGTTTTCAGGATTGATTATTTTTTCTTTGCGGGGGCTTTTTATGGGAAAGTATGGGAAAGTATGGGAAAGTATGGGAGTATTGCTGTCCTACCCCGGGCAACCGTATGTGTTGGCGGCAGATGCCGCCTCTCATGCCCTCTCATACCCTCTCATACCCTCTCATATATTCTCATATACACCGGGGGCGTTTGCTTTACTGTAGTGTTTGGGGTTTACGGCTGCTGCCGGCAGAAATTATTATTGCCAGCATTATCATAGTGCCTACTGCTGAACTGCCGCCGTAGCTCACCAGCGGCAGCGTTACTCCCGTAGGCGGCAATAGCCCCAGATTTACCAGTATGTGCAGAAAAGTTTGCATCAAAATCATACATGCCATGGAGTTGATGACCATTCTCCGCAGAGCGTTGTGCCGCCAGTAACTTAATGCGTACATCTGATAAAACCATGCTGTGTAAAGCATCAGCAGCACGAGTGCTCCGCAAAAACCCAGCATTTCGCACATGCCGGCAAAGATCGAGTCATTATGTGACAGCGGCAGAAAGCTGTTGCTCCACACCGCCATATCGCTTTTTACGCCGAACCATTCTCCCCGGGCAACTGCTATGGCAAATTGCCGGGAGTGCCAGCCGCCGCCCGCCGGGTCCATTGCCGGATCAAAAAAGTTGATCAACCGGCTGCGCATATATGGGTGGATCAGGATCGCCGCCGCTGCTGCCAGCAGAGCTGCGGCGCCGGAAAATAACAGATATTTTATTTTGGCGCGGCAGAAGTAGAGTGTTGCCACTCCACCGGCCAGATAGACTGCCGTCGTCCCCAGATCGGGCTGCAGCAAAAGCAGTATGCCAAATACCCCCACCACCGCGCAAGCGGCAGTAAAACGGGCAAGTTCGGACCAATCATCACTGTTCATGATCCTGACCAGTGTCAGTATGTAAAGCGCTTTGGTTATTTCCGACGGCTGGACCGTCAGACTGCCCAACTCGTACCATCCGTTCATGCCGTTGACCTGCAAGCCGAAGAGCGGCAGAAACAGCAAGCTTGCCGCTCCGATGCCGGTCAGCAGAAAAATCCACTTATACAAAGTACTGAATTTTACCTGACACAGCAGAAAAAATATCACCCACGCGCTCAAAACCCAGATGCTCTGCCGGCAGAGAAAATGCTCCCAACTGCCCCCCAGCGCCAGGGATTTGTAAAGCGCCAGCAATCCCCATACTGTGATGGCAGCGGTCAGGATCGCCAACAGAAAGGTGTGCATGAGGATCTCTTGTGCTTGTTCGTGGCGTTTGCTCATTTTCTGTCGGCACTTTCTTCACTTAAATAAACATCTTTTCCGCTTTGGGGCGGGGTAACTATACGGAATGTGGAGTTCATCCATCTGCCGTGGCGGTCAAGCATGACCGTATATTTGCCGGGGGTGCCGCGCAAAATGGCGTCAAACGTTTTTTCCACCCCCGAAAAACCGTACTCCATGTTATTGATCTGGCGGACTATACCCGGATCGAAAGTATTGTCGGAATTACGGCGCTCCCAGCGTAATTCTATGGCAAGTTCGGGGTAAATATTGCTTAATCCATCGGCTTTTTCCAGTTCATTGGCTGTCAAATCATATTTTACCGCAATGGGGTAAACGGTGCTGCTGTTGAGGCCGGCAGCTGAAAATGCGAAGTTTTTTTCCAATATCCGGAGTATTTTCTGCTGGCGTTTTTCATCCGCTGCCGGTTCGAGCCAATAGAGATCGTAACGGCGCTCCGACCACACCAGCAGATCGCCGTTGGCAGCAAAGATCCTGCCGCGGATCGCCGAAAGCAACCCCTCTTTTACCGAAACAGTGACCGCTTCGCTCCGCCATTTTTCCCCGGAAGAACTTGCCAGAAAAACCATGCGCCCAACGATCAAAAACAGGACCATCAGGCAGAAAAAAATGAAGATTTTCAGGCGTTTGCTCAAAGCTTGCTCCAATTTCTACTAAAAACACCGGGGTTTTCACAATGTATTTTCATCGCTTCATTTGTGTATAATAACTCCGGAAAACTATTTTGCAAGCTCTGCAAGTGATAAATCGCAAGCTTTTTATATAATTTAAAGTTTCCGGTGTTGAAAAAATCGCGGTTTGATAGTAAATTATGTGGTATGAAGAGTTTTGATTTTTTATAATTGTTTGGAGATGTTGTTATGGATATGAAACGCGTTATCAGTATTCAGGATATTTCCTGCGTCGGCAAGTGTTCGCTGACGGTGGCGCTGCCTGTCATTTCGGCCATGGGGATCGAAACGAGTATTCTGCCTACGGCGGTGCTTTCCACCCACACTATGTTCAAAGGCTTTACTTTCCGGGACCTTACTTGCGATATTACCCCCATTGTGGAACATTGGAAGAAAGAAAAGTTCGAGTTCGACGCTATTTACACCGGTTATCTCGGCAGTTTTGAGCAGTTGGATCTGGTGGATAAGTTTTTTACCGATTTCAAACGCCCCGGCAATTTGATTTTTGTGGACCCGGTGATGGCGGACAACGGTAAACTCTACCCCGGTTTTACTCCGGAATTTGCGCAAGCCATGAGCAAACTCTGCCGTCAGGCCGATGTGGTGGTGCCAAATCTGACCGAAGCGGCATTTATGCTGGGCGAAGAGTGCCATCTTGCCGGATACGATGAAGAATATATCAAAACCACTTTGAAAAAACTTACCGCTCTCGGTGCCAAATGTGCGGTGCTTACCGGGGTGAGTTTTGAAGAAGGCAAAGTCGGTCTGATGGGTTATGACTCGGTAAAAGATGAGTTTTTCAGCTACTATCACAAACGCTTGAATGTGTCGTTCCACGGTACCGGCGACGTTTTTGCCAGTACTGCGGTGGGCGCCCTGGTGCGGGGCAAAACGCTGGCGGAAGCCTTGAAGATCGCTGCCGATAACACTGTGGAAAGCATTGAATTGACCATTGCCGACCCGGAACACGAAAATTACGGCGTGCGGTTCGAGCGCGCCATACCCAAACTTTTGAAAACTCTCGGCGATTGCTGAACTTTTTTACAGGATGATCGTTGATGGCTGACGGCAAACTTACACCTATGATGCAGCAGTACCGCGCTGCCAAGTCCGAGATCCCGGCGGATGCAATATTGCTTTTCCGGCTGGGGGATTTTTATGAGATGTTTTTTGAAGATGCGGTCAAAGCAAGCGCTATTATGGAGCTTACTCTGACCAAACGGCAGGGCTATCCCATGTGCGGATTTCCCTGGCACGCGCTGGATGCACAGCTGCCCAGACTGCTCAATGCCGGGGTAAAAGTGGCGATCGCCGAACAGCTGGAAGACCCGAAACTTGCCAAAGGTATCGTAAAACGTGCCATTACCCGGATCATCACGCCGGGTACGGTGATCGACTCCAGCGTACTCAAACCCCAGATGAGCAATTTTCTTGCTGCGCTGAACTGGGAGAAAAAACGGTGTGCGCTGGCTGCACTGGATATTTCCACGGGGGAGTTCAACGTTACTGAATTTGACTGCATCAGCACTTTGGAAAGTGAACTTGCCCGCTTGGATACTCACGAGTGTCTGATCCCCGGAAATGTTATGGAAAAGTGGCAGCTGGAGGGTAAATTGCCCGCCATGCGGGGCAAGATCATGTTTACCGAGGTGGATGAGTGGATCTTTGCCCGGGAGTTTGCCCGGGAGGCGTTGCTCAAACACTTCAATGTGTTGAGTCTGGATGGCTTTGGCGGCAGGGAGCTTACTGCCGGGATCGGTGCGGCGGCGGCGGTGCTGCATTATGCTGCGGAAAACCTCCGGCAGGAGATCGGTCACATCAACCGCCTTAAAGTCGGCAAAGTCGGCAATTTTATGGAGCTGGATGTGATCAGTCAGCGCAACCTGGAACTGGTCGACCCCATGTATGGAACTGACAAAAGCGTTACTTTGCTGGGGGCTTTGGACAAAACCTCCACCCCCATGGGCAGCCGGTTGCTGCGGGAGTGGATATTGCGGCCGCTTTACGATAAAAATGAGATCGACTTGCGGTTGGATGCTGTGGAAGTCTTGCGCGATGACCCCATGGCGTTGAGCGAAACTGTCGAAACTCTGGGGGTGGTGCGGGATCTGGAACGCATTACCGGACGGCTCAATCTGGGGTCTGCCAACGCCCGGGATCTTGCGGCGCTGGCTACAAGTTTGAGCATATTGCCCGGCTTGAAGGCGTTGCTGGAAGAATTCGACGCTGCCATGATACGGGAAATCGAAAATCAGATCGTGCCGCTGCCGGAGCTGGTGGATGAGATCAGCCGGGCGCTCAACGAAGAACTGCCGCTGACTATAACCGATGGCGGGATCATCCGCTGCGGGTATCATGCCGGTTTGGATGAGCTGCGCAGTGCCGCATCCGAAGGCAAAGGCTGGCTGGCGAATATTCAGGCGCGGGAACAGGAACGCACCGGGATAAAATCTTTGAAAGTCAAGTACAACAGTGTTTTCGGCTATTATATAGAAGTAAGCAAGTCCAATCTGTCGCTGGTGCCGGAAGATTATGTAAGAAAGCAGACATTGGTCAATGCCGAACGCTTTATCACCCCCGAACTTAAAGAGTTGGAAAGCAAGATACTGGGCGCTGAAGAAAAGTCCAAAGCTCTGGAACTGGAGATCTTCCAGCAGCTCCGCGCCATGGCTTTACAGCATACTATGGAGATCCAGAACACCGCCCGGGTCATCGCGGTGCTGGATGTGTTGAGTTCGCTGGCGGAGTGCGCCCGGGAGCGGCGTTATGTGCGCCCCGAGATTTCTGAAGATGACCAACTGGTGATCAAAGGCGGCAGGCATCCGGTGCTGGAGCTGAATTTATCCAGCGAAAGTTTTGTGCCCAACGATTGTCTGCTCGATGGCAACTGCAATCGCATGATGCTTATCACCGGGCCGAATATGGCGGGTAAATCCACCTATATCAGGCAGACCGCGCTGCTTACGATCATGGCGCAGATCGGCTCATTTATTCCGGCGGAGAGCGCTCATGTGGGGTTGGTCGACCGCATCTTTACCCGGGTGGGGGCGGCGGACGATCTGGCGCGGGGGCAGAGTACTTTTATGGTGGAAATGGTGGAAACTGCCAACATCCTCAACTACGCCACGCGCCGCAGTCTGGTCATATTGGACGAGATCGGCCGGGGCACCAGTACCTTTGACGGCTTGAGCATTGCCTGGGCGGTTGCCGAATATCTGCACGATGACCGGCGCTGTCAATGCCGCACCCAGTTTGCCACTCATTACCACGAATTGACCCAGCTTGCCGAAGAGAAGCGGGGCGTGAACAATTATAATATCGCTGTGCGGGAGTATGGCGACAAGATCATCTTTTTGCGTCAGATCGTGCCCGGGGCCACCGACCGCAGCTACGGTATACATGTAGCCCAGCTCGCCGGTTTGCCCAAAGATGTGATCAAACGCGCCGGCGAAATATTGACCGATCTGGAGAATTCATCCGGCAATCCCCGGAACAATCCCCTGCCGGGAAGTTCCAACCTTAACGAGATAGCCAACCGGCAGCGGGTGCGCAAGATGCCGCCGGCGGCAAAAAAAGAAGACGATGATACATTTCAGATGCGGTTGTTTTAATCAGTATTTTACAGGTTCTTATGATGGAAAATAAAAAGAAAGCAGTTGTTCTTTTGTCCGGCGGCTTGGATTCCGCAACTTGTCTTGCCATAGCCAAGGCCGAGGGTTTTGAAGTTTACGCTTTGAGTTTTGACTATCAGCAGCGGCACTCCAGCGAGCTTGCCGCCGCCAAGGCGCTTGCCCGAAGTATCGGCGTAGCGGCACATCAGATCTTGAGCGTGAATTTGCGGCAATGGGGCGGTTCGGCGCTGACCAGTGACGAAATAGATGTGCCGGAAAACCGGGAAGTGGACGGTGCTTCGGTGCCGGTAACGTATGTGCCGGCAAGAAATTTAATTTTTCTTTCGCTGGCAAGTGCTTATGCCGAAGTTATCGGCGCAAGGACTATTTATATCGGGGTGAACAATGTTGATTACTCCGGGTATCCGGATTGCCGTCCGGCATTTATCAGAGCTTTCAGCGAAGCCGCCCGGCTGGGTACTTGCGCCTGCGACGAAAACTGGGCATTCGATATCCGCACGCCTTTACAGAGTTTGAGCAAGGCCGAAATCATCCGGAAAGGTACCGAACTCGGGGTGGATTACTCCTTGAGTGTAAGCTGTTATCAGGCCGATGACGCCGGCAGGGCTTGCGGTGTTTGCGACAGCTGCACCTTGCGCAAGGCTGGTTTTGCCGCAGCTGGAGTCAAAGACCCCACCGCTTATAAAAATTAAGCTCTTTTCCCCGATAAAGGTTGGTGTGGAAAGTTTGATCGCAAAAAATCAATCTGCCGGCAGGATTTTATTGGAGCGTTTGTTATTTATCAATGCTCCGACAACTGCAAAAAACGCCAATATCACGATCACCGCCCCTGCCAGATGCTGCCACGAACCACGGTCGCGTACTCCGGTTTTGTGCAGTTTGTTGGGGCGGGGGGCAGCAAGATGCAGAGTTATTTCTGGCTGCGGCAGTTCTTCCGGCTGATAAGTATTTGCCGGTACAGCACTTTCTGCACCATAATAGATGGTAAGGCTGTCAGAAATTTTACCGGCGGGCAGCCACCATTGGTAGACTGTACCGACCGCACTTATCTGTAAATCTTTAAGTTCTGCACCGTTGACATTTTCTATCTGCAAAAGCAAATATTTACTTTTGTTTTCCGGAAAATCCAGCGTATTGGCTGTATCAAGATCGAATTTGCGGATAGTTCCGCTGGTCACCGGCTCCCACTTGCGCCGGTCGCTGCTGCTGTAAAGGGTGACTTTGCGCAGATAACGCTGGTTTGATGAGTTTATCACCAGCTGGGTCAACGGCATAAATTTAACGTTATAAACGATTTTTACCGCTTCGGCTGATACTTTGCGGTCGATTTCCTGAATGTTGAATTTTTTGCTGGCGGCGGTATTGGGGTGCAGTTCGCCGGTTTGCGTATATACCCGCACGGCTTCCAGATTGGTGAACTGACCTTTTTCCAGAGTCAGCCGCACGATCTTGCCGGTCAGTTTGCGGGGCAGGGGAAAACGGCGGTTGACCACTTCGGGCAAAAGTGTGGTGTCGGACAAAACAAATTTATCCACCGCGGTAACAAAATTGCTGCCGCTGCCCACGGCAATGGTCAGCAGCGATCCCGCAGGCAGACCTTTGCCCACCAATTCAACAGCAGAAACTGCCGCCGAATCGGCCTCCAGCTCGAAATCCACCACATTGCGCTGATCCGGCAGCTGTTGATTACGGATGATCTTGCCGTTTAACTGCACATCGCGCAGCACCAGTGCCGGGCGCAAAACTTTCTTCAGCACAAAGGGTATCTCTTTGCCACGATCGGAAACGATCCGCAGATCATTGGCCGGGTCGCTGATATTGCCGAAAAAGAGTTCGTCAAGCTCAATGGCACAACCGGAACTTGCCGCCTGGGCAACTGCCTCCGGCGGCAGAAACGCCTGACGGGTAAAATGAAAGATGCTCAAGGGCGCGGTAAAAGCTTCTGCTGCGGTCAGGCTCATCGCCCCCAGCAGCAGAGGATATACCGCCCAACGGAACAGTTTTGCTCCGTTGGCAAGCATGATTTTAAGCGCATTTGTCAATTTTACATTTCCCGGGCCGCGCAGTTGAGCGCGCTTACCAATGCTGCCACCGCAGTCCGGGCAATGTCCGGGTGGGAACCCGCACCGTAGACCAGTTTTTTGCTGTCCAGCAGACGGATGCCCACAAATGCCAAGGCGGTGGCGTTTTTATCTTTGCCCATGGTGTGTTCGCTGTAATCTTCCAGCTTGAATTCCGGCACCAAGGCGCTTTTCTGCAAGCCGCTTGCCACGGCGGACAAGATACCGTTGCCGGTGGAGGAGATGACCTCTTCTTTTTCGCCGCAGCGCAGAGTGAACTGCACTTCCACCTGACCTTCGGCAATATTCTGCGTTATCCGGGAGTATTCCGAAATATTGTATGGCGTACCCAGATTGACAAAGTTGTCTTCAAAGATCTCGTGGACAGTTTTGGCTGTGATTTCGCCGCCCAGTTTGTCGGTCACTTTCTGCACCGCCGCTCCGATGGCCGGGTGCATGGCTTTAGGCGCAAAAATGCCGAACTCTTTTTCCAGCACATAAGCCACCCCGCCTTTGCCCGATTGGCTGTTGATGCGGATCAATTGTTCGTAATCGCGCCCCACATCCCGGGGGTCGATGTGCAGATAAGGTATCTTCCAGCCCTGTCCGAAGAATTTGCCGATCTCTTCCCGGCGATCCATACCCTTGCGGATGGCGTCCTGATGAGAACCGGAAAATGCGGTAAAGACCAATTTGCCGGCGTAGGGGTGACGGCAATGCACATCAATACCGGAAGCATGTTCCACAGTATCGACAATGCGGGGCAGATTGGAGAAATCCAGCCCGGTTTCAATACCACGGCTGTACAAATTCAATGCCAGAACCAGTATATCCAGATTGCCCGTGCGTTCGCCGTGACCGAAAATCGTACCTTCAGCCCGCTCGGCACCAGCCAGCAGTGCCAGTTCGCTGGCAGCAACGGCGCAACCCTGATCGTTATGGGCGTGGATGCTTACGGTGCTTTCGTCCATATAGGGATAATGGGTCACAAAGTATTCGATCATATCCGCATACTGGTTGGGAGGACGCCGCTCCACTGTGGCGGGCAGATTCAGGATAAAATCACGCTTGGCGGATTTGCCCCAGGTTTCCTTGACCTTTTTGCAGACTTCGATCACAAAGTCCAGATCGCTGTCGGTAAATTCTTCCGGCGAAAATTCGTAGGATATGATATCTTTCATGCCCGCGGCGTTGACGTAATCGCGCACCAGTTTTGTGCCGTTGATCGCCATTTGCATAACTTGATCGTGGTCGCTGTTGAACACAAATTTGCCGTGCAGATCGCTGGTCGCCACATAGCAGTGGATGATCGCCTGCTTGACGCCTTTCAATGACTCAACCGTGCGTTTGATCAGGTGTTCGCGCGCTTGAGTCAGTACCGAAATTTTAACATCAGCAGGAATATGGTTTTCTTCGATCAGCTGCCGCACAAAGTCAAAATCGTCCTGCGATGCGGAGGGGAACCCCACTTCGATCTCCTTAAAGCCGATATCGCAGAGCATCTTGAAATATTCCAATTTGGTTTCCGGCGACATGGGTATGGGCAGCGCCTGATTTCCGTCCCGCAAGTCTACACTTACCCAGACGGGGGGCGTGGTTATGACCCGGTCGGGCCACTGACGGCATTTCACCGGAATGCTTTCCGGTGATCGGTAATTACTTATATTCATTTTTTTCACCTGAAAATTATATGTTATTTAAAAATTATAAAATCGGATTAATATAACGCCAAAATACAATTTCTGCCAGTTGTAAATCAATATTCTGCAACGAAAATCAATATTTACTGTTGATGATCCGTGCCGCCGCACAAGCTGCCCCGAATCCATTGTCGATATTGACCACTGTTACGCCGCTGGCACAACTGTTGAGCATTGCCAGCATGGGAGTAAGTCCCGCAAGGTTGGCTCCGTAACCGATACTGGTGGGCAGAGCAATGACCGGAGTTTTTATCAAACCGGCGATCACGCTGGGCAAAGCTCCTTCCATACCCGCCGCGGCGATTACCACATCGGCTTTTTCCATTGCCGGCAGCACTTTCAACAGCCGGTGCAGCGCTGCTACACCCACATCGGCGATCAATTCCACGGCAATATTACATGCTTCAAGCGTATACATCGCCTCTTTGGCGGCTGCCAGATCGCTGGTGCCTGCGGCCAGAATGACTGCTTTGCCTTTCTGCGGAGTTTCCCCGGTCATCCAGAGAAAACAGCCGCTGCGTTCGTCGTAAACCGCCTCCGGAAAACGCTCCTGCAAGACTTTGCCGCTTTCCGGCTTGACCCGGGTGGCGAGTACATTGACTCTGGTTGCGTGCAGTTCCGGAATGATCTGAAGCAATTCTTCGACCGTTTTCCCGGCACCGTAAATGAACTCGGGAAAGCCGCAACGCTCCTTCCGGTTCCGGTCAAGCCGGGCAACGATCAAGTTACCTCCATCCTGCATAACGGGCAGTTCAGCAGAATTGGGATTTTCTGCTGCCATGGCAAATGCCTGTGCCAGATCGATGGATCCGGCTTGCAGTTGAGTTAAAATTTCCTGAATTGACGCCATTTTTTTATAAAACTCCTTGACAATATTTCAAAACAATGTATCATATATATATAAAAGTGCAAATTTTTTTTCAAAGGTTTTTATACTTATGAGTGATTTTTCCTGCAAAAACAAAAGAAGAGCATGTTTTCTTGACCGTGACGGCGTAGTGAATGTGGAAGTAAGCTATTTGCATGAACCCGAAAAAACAGTTCTGGAAACGGGGATAGTTGAAGCTTTGAAAGCTATCCATAAGGCCGGTTTTCTGGCAGTGGTGGTGACCAATCAGGCGGGAGTGGCACGGGGCAAGTACCCGGAAAGCGATATAGCCAAAGTTCACGAAAAACTTCAGGCTCTTTTAGCTGCCTGCGGCGAAAAGATCGACGCCTTTTACTACTGCCCCCACCACCCGGAACATACCGGCGAGTGTTCCTGCCGCAAACCCAATCCGGGGATGCTGCTGCAAGCGGCTAAAGAATTGGATATAGATATATCCCAATCCCTGATGATCGGCGACCGCATGAGCGATGTCAAAGCCGGAATCAACGCCGGGTGCAAGGCAAGTTATCTGGTGCGCACCGGTTATGGCTTGGAAACATTGGCAAAGGAACCGGATCCCGGCTGCCCGGTGTCTGATAACGCTTACACTGCATTTATGGATTTTATCAAAGGTAAAAAATGAGCGTAGATTTTGAAAAGGTCTGGCAGATCATCAGAAACTTTTTCATGCCCAGACTGAACAGATGGTTTTTTATCCGGCTGGGGATCACCATTGTTCTGGCGGTGGTGATATTCAAATTTCTGCTGGTGCCTTGCGTTATTTCCGGCGCCAGCATGGAGCCGACAGTTCACTCCAGCGGATTCACCTTCTGCTGGCGGGGCAGTTACTGGTTCAAACCGCCCAAGCGGGGCGATGTAGTTATTATCAAATACGATAACAACATATATTTTCTGAAACGCATCGTAGGCTTGCCCGGCGAAAGCGTATCTTTCCGCGACGGCAAACTTTACATCAACGGCAAAGTGCTGGATGAACCCTATGTTAAGTTTGCTTCCGACTGGAACATGGTGCCCGCCAAAGTTGGCGAAAACGAGTTTTATGTAGTAGGCGACAACCGCTCCATGCATATAGCCCAGCACCAGAAAGGTTCGGTAAGAGCCGCCAGAATTTTGGGGCAAATGGCGTTTTAAGAGCAGAACGGACGTGGAATAACGGAAATAAACGGGAATTAACGGGAATTAACGGGAATTGGATGCCGTTATTCTCCGTTATTTACCGTTATTTGCCGTTATTTACTTTTTTTACCACTCCTGCCAAAGTTTGGCTATGGCGTCGGAGGGCATCTGCCATGCCCCGCGGGGCGAGAGGCTTATAGATGTTGCCTGAACCCCGTCCGGCGAGCAGGAGCGTTTGAACTGCTGCTGGAAAAATCGCCGGATGAAGATCTTGAGCGTATTGTTTATTACTTCTTTGCTGTAAACACCTTTCCACGCTTCGCAGGCAAGGTATGCTATCTTTTCCGGAGTGGAATTATTTTTTACAAAGTGATAGATAAAGAAGTCATGGAGTTCGTAAGGGCCTATGATATCTTCGGTTTTCTGCTCGATACCCCCGGTTTTATCCGGCGGCAGCAATTCGGGGCTTACGGGAGTATTGAGGATGCTTTCCAGAACTTTCTGCAAATCGCCGCCCTTGCTTTCGGCTATATGTTTGACCATCAGCCGGATCAGCGTTTTG
>JAFVQX010000022.1 GCA_017504585.1 Lentisphaeria bacterium | reverse complement strand
GGGCAAAAGGGCTGAAAGCCCCGCAAGAATACAGCCCGGGTGCGGGTGGGCTGAAAGCTCACCCAGCCCCGGGTAACGCACCCCATCAACAGTTCAGCCCTGAAAGGGCGGCAGATTCTTATAACGGCATACGGTATACCGTCGTAAGGCGAACACCTGCGAGCCCGCGCGACAGATTATGGGAGAGTATGGGAAAGTATGAGAGAGTATGGGAAGCGGGCAAAGCCCGCTGCAGCCGGTAGACGCTCCGCTCCGGCGAGCTATACGCTGGGTAAAGCCCTCCTGCATACACACACTATCGCCCCGGCAGGCGGCAGCCGCCCAAACACAATGTCGCTCCAGTAAGGCGGCAATACTCCCATACTATCCCATATTATCTCATACCCTCCCATATTTTCCCATAAAAAGCCGCCCACGCACACTACCGCCGGGCGAATGCGGCGTATACCGTAAGCTGTTACCAGTTGGATTTTTCTTTGTCGCGCTTTTGCCACAGCCAGAATGCGGCGGGTGATTTGAACCCCAGCTGAAAGGCGATCTCTTTCTGGCTCAATCGTTTACCGGCGGCGGAGGCGAATCCGCGCCGTACGCAGTTGATATATTCGCCAATGGTCATGGAACATTCGCTTTTAAATCGCCGCATCAAATGGCGGCGATTGAAACCGGTAAGGTGTTCCAGTTCGGCAAGAGAGGAATTTCTGCCGTAATTCATGGAAATATAGTTTTTCACCCAATTTATAAGTTCATCTTCCCGGCGCTTTTCGGCGGGGGCAGATTGGGTTTGGAATTCAATATCCTCCAGCAGCATCCGCACAATGGAGCCGTAAAGTTTGTTTTTGAGTTCAGCGTGTGCGGTCAGCGCCTGATCCCAGCGCTGGCGGATGATCTCCAGCATGGGTGCCGGGAACTCCCACATGCCGCAGCTGTGCAAGCGCTCGCCCCGGGTCAGTTCATAAGGCATGGCAAAAAGTCTGCGGGCGTGCAAATGCACCCACACATGAGTAATATTTCCATCAATATTGCCATAACCCAGCTGATGGGGCACCCAGCTGTTGATAAAGAATGCTTTGCCGGGGGAAGCGGCAAAACTTCTGCCTGCCAGAAAAAAGTTTACCGAGCCCTGGAAGACCAGCAATATCTCCCGTTCGGCATGAGATTCCTGCCGAGTACCGGAAGCAACGCTGCCCCCCATGGAAGTATGATCTGTAAAATCAGTAAATTCAAACTTTTCCAACCCGTCTAACATAAAAAAACTCAATATCTCCTCTGAATAAACAATAATGTACAGCCGCAAAACTTTTTTGCAATCCCCAGCCGAAATTTTATAAAGTTTTTTTGAGTTTTACTTGTGTAGTATGTTTGTAGTTCGTTTTTGCTGTGCTATATTACCCAACATGTTGAATATTCAGTTTTAAGCGAGGTTTTTTGTGTCCGGGATCAACAGTTCCAATCAGCCCATTGTGTCGCAGCGTACCGTTAAACGGATTCGCTGCGGGGTGATTGCCGGGCATTTGCTTACGGTTTTGCTGGTGCTGGCTTTTTCGGTAGTTTCCGAGTGGCTGGATAAACCCGAAGAAACTATCACTATCCAGTTTTATGACCCCAAGCTGGATAATATTGTGGAAAATCCCTCACCAGATCCTGATCCTGCCAACCCCATACCACCCAGCGGCACTCAAGACGGGGCGGAAACTCCCGCGCCCGCTCCGCAGGTCGACCCGGCACCCGCACCGCCGGAAATACTTGCTCCCGAACCGGTCAAAGCTGTTCAGCAGCCCCGGATCACCAAACGCACCCGCCCCAAACCGGCGGTCAATAAAACGCTGCCCAACCCCATAGCGCAGCCCCGTGCCAGGGCGGTCAAACAACCCAAAGTTACCAACCGCAAATTGCCCAGAAGTCTGCGCCAGGCTGACAGATCAGCGCAGCGTACAGCGCAAAATAATTCCAACTCTTCCGCCCGCGCTGCCAGTCGCGGTCCCCGGGGCTCCAATCCTGTGCCGGGGCATACTGCGCCCGGCGGTCAGCGGGGCAACAGCGGATACGATATTCAGGTGGCAATAATGATCAAGCGCATGTGGATCACCCCCGATATCAACCGCCTCGGCGGCCGGGAACCACGGGTGAATATCCGGCTGGAGATCGCCTCCGACGGCAGAGTCATTTCCAAACGCATCACCCGCCGCAGCGGCGTGCTGGCTATGGATGAATCGATCCAGGCGCTGCTGGATAACCTTTACCGGGTAGTCCGCCCCTATGATGGAAAACCCCACACCATAGAATTCTCGCTTAAAGCCGAATAAAGTCTGGCTGCCGCTCCCTGATGCGGTCCACTCCCGGTTGTTTTTACTTATTGATTTTTTTTAAGCTCGCGCAACTTGGCTGCCTGGGGCATTTTTTTGTAAAAATCATCCAGCGGGAAACAGCCGGAGATCATGCCGTGGCGGGGACCGTTGGTACATTCGCCGAAAGTCCGGCAGATGCGGCGGCGATCCAATGCTTTGCCAGCCAGAGCGTCGGCGGGCATTTGCGGGTAGGATAAGACCATTCTGCCGATACCGGCAAAATCAGCGTAATTATTTTCCACAATATACTCTGCTGCCGCCGGCAAATATTCCTGCAAAGCGGTCAGGCCGGAAGCTGTTAATTTTATTTCCGGACAAAGTTCTTTCAGGCGTTTGGCTGCCGCGATGTGCCTCGATACATTGTAAAGGGGATTTTCCGGCATCAGATAGCCGTCGGCAACGGCGTACCAGGCGGGCCGCTGCATGTGCACATTGTAGTAAGGGCTGCCGATAGTGCCCACTATAAGCTCAAAATCGTATTGTTTGAGCAGCCGGGTAAATTTGATTACTTCGGTCAGGTCTTCATCCATATTCATACCGTCGGGTGCGGCACCGAATGCGTATTTGGCATATTCGTTGCCCGGTTCCGCCATGGGTTTGCCGACCTTGTCTTCGCCTTTGATAAAGGGCAATATATCAAATATGCTCAAGCGGCAGCCCAGCCCCAGACCGGGGCAATCCCGTTTGATGCCTTCCACGATCTCCCGGAAAAAACGGGTGCGGTTTTCAAAACTCCCGCCGTATGCTCCGGGGCGGTCAACGGCACTTAAAAACTCGTGGCCCAGATAACCGTGTGCCTGTTTTATATCCACAAAATCATAACCGGCAGCTTGTGCCATTTTAGCGGCATTGACAAAGTTTTCCACGATACCGGCGATCTCGCCGTCAGTGACCACATTGGCGGCACTGTTGTTGAATTTTTTATCCAGCAGCGGGTGTGAGTAAGCAGTGCGGCTTTCCAGTTTGGCGTCTTCGTTGGGGTGGGCGTATCTGCCGGAGTGAGTGAGCTGCAAGCCGATAACAGCGTCAGAGCCATAGAGATTCCGGCGGATCTTGCGCATTTCCTTTACCGAATCTGCCAGCACCGGCAATGATTTTTCGCTGACCAGCAGCTGCCGGGGATTGCTGCGCCCTTCGTGCATAACGGCAGCGGCTTCCACCCCGGCGATCAATGAAGCTCCGCTGGCAGCAAAGTTTCTCCAGCGGCGCAAAGTGTATTCAGCAGGTACGCCGGATGCATCGCAATCCCAGCCTTCCATGGGCAAAATCGCCCAGCGGTTGTCCAGCGTTTTGCCGTAAAGTGTGATGCTTTGCTTCATGGCACTGGTGCCCTCGGCAAAACCGATGTTGATTTTTTCTTCGCTCAAATATTGCTGAAACTCCTGCAAGGTGGCAAATTCAGCGACTTTCCGGTAATCACCAGCCATATCT
Organism: Lentisphaeria bacterium; assembly: GCA_017504585.1. Taxonomy (GTDB): domain Bacteria; phylum Verrucomicrobiota; class Lentisphaeria; order Victivallales; family Victivallaceae; genus SIG78. The sequence continues at coordinate 9,799 of JAFVQX010000022.1, read as the reverse complement.
CAAAACCTCTTGTTTTTCTTTATATGAGTTATAATAAGTTTGCAATCTTCCAAAACATTGTATTCGTGGTCCAGCAAAGCGTCGAACTGCAATGACATGCCCGGTTCCAGCTTGTACTTCTGCCCGGCAACCGTGATTTCCACTACGCCTTCCTGCACCCAGCACATTTCCGAATCTTCCCGGTGTACCGAGGGCGTACAAAGTCTTGCTCCGGCAGCAGCGGCGGCGGTCATACAGCGGATATTGCCGTAGCTGACCCGCCGGAAAGCAAAACCATCGTTGCTGTAATCCTGTTCGATGACCTGCTGGGCGGTGCGTTTTTCCGCCAACGCCAGAAGATCCGATAAATTCATGGAAAATGCCTGTGCAAGTTTGTAAAGTGTTTCCAGTTCCGCCTTGTTCCAGTTCCGCTCCAGCTTGCTTATAACGCTGGCGGATACCCCGGAGCGTTCGCTTAAATCAGCTATGCTCCACTGAAACTGCCGCCGAAGCTGCCGCAATATGCCGAAATCCCACCGTTTTTCCTGTAAATTAGTCATACATCTCTCCTGTGCGGAACTCTTTCCAGACTGTTTCAAACCAGCCGTCCGTTTCGGGTACCGGGCGGCATTTTTCAAAGCCGATCTCCGGATAGCCCATTGCCCCGATAGAGCTGTACATAATGTAATTGCGGTATTCCGCAGCTTCAGGCTTGATCCGCCATGCGTCGGAGAGTTTATTGTTGATCAAAACACCATCGTCCGAAAGCACCAACGCTCCCCCCCGGGAACCGATACGGTCGATCTGCATAAGGATCGCTTCAAGATAATATATCTGGGCAAGCAAAAGCTGGCGGTTTCGCAAGGCTTCAGCAAGAGCTTGCGGGGCAAGAGCTTGCAAGCCATCACTTTGCAAATCGTTCATCTGTTTATATGCTTCGTCCAGAGCCTGCACCACGGTTTCGGTTTTGCGGATAAATGCTCCGGCACGGCTCATGCGGGTTTGGAAGAGCTGCCGCTGGCTCTGCCAATCCAACTTGCAAGCTGTCTGCAAGGCTTTTTCCAGCATTGCCAGCTGGATGTTGCTGATTTCTTTGAAGTGTTCTTCATTGACCGTATTGCTCTGATACTTTGCGGCAATAAATTCTGCCGCCCGGATCGCTCCTGCCTGTCCGGAATTGAGGGCGGTTCCGCCGGGGCGGGTAACACCATGAGTGCCATTGACTTCGCCCACCGGGAAAAGGTGTTTTATATTGACCGACTCCCACCAGATATTGCCCGCCAGACCGCCGTTGTTGTGCTGGGCGCAGACGGCGATCTCCAGCATCTCATTTTCCAGATCTATATGGTTGTTTTTGTATAATTCAATAGCAGGAGCATTGAGCATTTTCAGCCGCTCGATGGGCGAACTTTGCAAAGCGTTGGAGCGTTGCAGATACTCTGCTGCTTCGGCAGAAAGTCTTTCTATGCACAGATCCGCCGGATCGCTGCGGTAGTCCAGATAGACTTTGCGTTTGCGTTCCACCGTTTCTATATATGTATATATATCAATAAGCGACGAACCCGGTACATGCCCTGCGGCAAAGGGCCATTGATAGCCCTTGAGGAAGATCGCCGAATACATATCTTCGGCTGTATCAAAGTATTCACGCAAAAATTCCCGCTCATCGCCGCCGTCGGAACTGGTGGAAACGAACCGGGGCAATACCTGCATGTAGCTGCCTGAAACATTCCAGCGGAATTTCAGCGAGGCAAGCCCGTATTGTGATTCAGCTAAATTGTACGCCTTGGCCCCCACTTCCAACGCCAGCCCGATGGCTCCGGTATGGACTTGGGGGTAGACGCTTTGCTGATACAATCCGCCGGGGCCGCCTACGGCAAAAACGGTGTTTTCGGCTTGCACGACTTCAAACTCACCGGTATTGGTGTTGACAAAAATCGCCCCCGCTGCCCGGTTTTCTGCCGGATCGGTCAAAAGTTTTACTGCCACACGATCTTCAACGACTTCGATATTGCGCCTTTTAACTTCGGCGATCAAAGCCTGCACCATGTTTTTGGAGGTGTAGGGCCCGCAGCTGGTAGCACGCCGCTTGGGGTCGTGGTCGGTTTTGTAACCGATGTGCTGCCCCATGACATCGTGGGGAAAGGGTACACCCAGATTGACCAGATTGAAAAACCCCTGTGCCGAAACTGCCGCTTCGATCAAGGCTATATCGCCATGCATGGAGCCGCCTGCCGCCAAATCTTTTGCCATCAATACCGGGCTGTCGGGTTCGCTGCCATACATGCCGAGTTTGTAGTAAGTTTGCTTGTCGCTGCCGGTGTTTACCGAAGTACCCATGGCAAGACCTTCAGTATAAATGGCAATATTTTTAACATTCAAAGCGTGGAGCCGCACCGCCGCCGCCAGCCCGGCGGCACCGCTGCCGATGATCAGCGTATTGAGCTTTTTCATAACTTAAAACCGCTCCACAGTCAAGCCGCCATCGACATTTATCACCTGCCCGGTGGAGTAGGCAAAGGCGCCTTCCACCAAAGCTGCGGCGGCTCTGCCCACATCTTCGGGCATACCCCAGCGGCGCTGCAAGGTCAAACCTCCGGCGATCATTTTATCATATTTGGCAGTGACCACGCTGGTCATATCGCTTTCGATAACGCCGGGACGCAGCTCGTAGACCGCAATATTTTCTTCGGCAAGCCGGACGGCAAACAGTTTGGTCGCCATAGCCACTGCCGCTTTGGAAATACAATATTCGCCCCGGTTGATGCTGGCGTAATCGGCTGAAACGCTGCCGGTGTTGATGATGCACTTGAAAGTTTTATCAGATTTATCCTGCATCATAAGTTTTGCCGCCTGCTGGCTCAAAAAGAATGGCCCCCGGAGATTGATGTTCAAAACCCGGTCAAAGCTGCTTTCGGGCATATCCAAAAGGTCGGCCCGGACTTCCGGAGCCACTCCGGCGTTGTTGATCAACACATCCAAAGTACCGAAGTCGGCAATAAAATCATTCAAAAGTTTGCTGTGAGCAGCCACATCGGCCACATCGCACTGGTAATAGGCAAATTTGCCGGAGAAATTTGCCCGCAGTTCTTTCAGAAACTCCGCCGCACTTGCCGCCTCCGCTCTGCCGCAGAAGCCCACATCATGCCCCTTGGCTGCCAATGCTTCCACAATACCCCGCCCGATGCCACGGGCGCCGCCGGTAACTAAAATGTTGCTCATAAAAAAACCTCGCAAAAAATTCTTTAACGCTATATTTTGTATAGTAATATATCCTGAAAGAAAAATTTGTCAAGTTTTAAATATGAATTATTCAAGTGTAAATTTTGCAGACAAAATAAGCTGACCGGCTGAAAACAACCGTTAAGCCCGGCGCACTTTTTCCGGCAATGCCGTCAAAAGCTTACTGCTCCGGCTCCGGCTATGGGGCGACAATGCAGAAACCCCGGCTCCAGATCCCGGGGCTGATAGTAGCGTTTGTTCAAGACGTCATAAAGTTCGCTGATGCTGTCGTTGTGCACCAGCACCATCATGCATCCGCCCAGCCCCGCTCCGGCAAGCTGGGCGCCCGCCACACCGGGTACCGAACACGCCAGATCTGCCATTAAATCGATTTCCGGCAGACTGCAGCGGTAACTGCCCGGCTGGCGCCAGAGTTCCGCGGCTTCAACTGCCGCCGGATCGTTGCTTTTGAGCTGATCGATAAGTTTTTCCACAGCCAAATCAGATGTATCAAAAAAGTATTCGCCCAGCGCGTTGCCCGCGCCGTCAAACCGCATCACCCGGTCGCCGTTGTGGGATATATTCATCATTTCGCCCACCTGACGGATATCCTTTTGCAATATATCCACATAACGCGCCGCTCTGGCGCACTCTGCCAGACCGTAAAACACCACGCCGCGAATAGGGTAAAGTCCGTCGGCGGGCGGCTGGTGATTTTGCCAGAAAGGTGTCAGATCTTCGCCGGGCAGCAGTTTTTCCAGCTCATGGCGGCCGGCATTTTCCGGCAGCACAGTCAGGAGCTTATAGAGCCACTCCAGCGGAATATTCAGATTTTTGCAGTTGAAATCCCGCAAATGGTGCAATCTTGCTGCATATTGCGGATAAAACTTTTTCAGCAGCAGCAGCCCTATGCGGTAGCAGCTTACCCGGTGGTTGAACTGATTTTTGGCATTGCCGGATTTGCGCGCCTGGATCCGGGAGTCGCAGACGATCAGGGCATGATCCGACGGAAAATCCACCTTTTTTTCCACCTTGAAGTCAAAAAATCCCACCTTGACCACCTTGTTGCATGCGCCAAGTTTTACAGCCGCATGATCCGCCGCGCCGCCCCGGGTGCCGACGAACCACTCGCCCTCGCCGCACAAAGTAACCAGTTTATCCGGTTCCAGATCCAGCCGGTTGGCGCTGACCACCGCTTCGGCAGCGCCCACGACCAGCGTGGAAGATGAACTCAAACCCGCCGCCATAGGCACATTGCCCGACACGATCATATCCATACCGTGGAGCTTTTTGTGGTCAAAGTGCTTTTGAAAGCGCAAAAACACCGCTTTGATGTAGTCCGCCCAGTTCACTCCGTACTGTTTGAGCAAACGGGCAAGTTTTTTGCTGCCCACCAGAGTCTGCCAATCATCCCACGGCAGATCCCGCACCAGTTCGCCGATGGAAAATCCGGCAGGGGCAAATTCCGAATCCAAATTCTGCAAAGTAACTTTATCATCGCTGCGCAGCCGTGCCGCGATCAACGTTTCGCAGCCGATGGTCATCAAATTGCAGTTGCCGCCCTGGTGATCCACATGCCGCCCCATGACATTGACCCGCCCCGGCGAACGCACCAGCGTTACTGGGGTATCAGCACTCCAGCATCCGGCGGCGTATTCCATAAGTTTGAGCATTTGAGCTTTGCGGCGCAAAGCAAACTCTTTATCGCCGCCGTAAATATCCGAAAGGGCGCGGCTTAAAGCATTTTCTCCGGGGGCACTCAAATCTTTCAGCCATTGCGATAACGGGTGATAAAGCGTATCGTCCGGCTCCTCTCCGCAGCCGGCGCCTTCCCGGCGGCGGAGTATTTCGGCGGCTTCCAGCAATTCAGCGGGGTCGTTGAACCCGATCACCTGACTTTTATCTTTGACCGCCAGCAGTGCCGCCGCGGGATCGCTGTTCAATATTTGGGATAATTCGCTTAAAGCTATTTCATTGCCGTCATAATTGCAAAAGCGCTCCTGCAAAAGCTCCAAGCCCTGCCGGATATGGTCAAGTCTGCCCAGAAAGATAGAAAGATCCTGAACAAAACCGCCCTTTTCATCCACCAGTTTGAGCCCGGCAAGTTTAAAATCATTTGTCTGATAAAACTCCAGCAACTTATGCAATATCTCCGGCGAAAGTATCCGGTGGCCGGGAACGGTCAGGATCAATGTATCCGGCGCCAGATTTTCCGGCAGCGACCTTACGGCGCAATCCAGCGCTTCCGCCGGGCCGAGCTGACGGCTCTGAAAGGCGTAGCTCAAATTCCTGATTTTGCCGTCCAGACACTTGAGCACCTCTCCGGCACACGCTCCGATAACCGCCGTGTGCGAAGTTATCCCGGCATCTTCCAAAGCTTGCACCACCCGGCAGATCACCGGCTTGCCCAAAAGCTCCAGACAAACCTTGTTGGTGTGTGCCGAGTTCATCCGCCGGCTCAAACCGGCGGCAAGGACAACGCTGTGTATTTTAAGATCCTGCCGGGGAGAGTTCATAGAGTTCTCAAGTTTATTCTTCCGGGAAAAGCTCCCGGCTGTCTTCCCGGCTGCCGCCGTTGAAGAAGCGGTAATTATCGTTGGCATATTTTACGATCTGCTGGGCGCGGGCGCCATCGACATCCAGCGGCAGTTCCACCCATTTTTCGGTGCCTTCGGTAACGGCGATGCTTTTGAATTCGCCAAAGTAGATGCCGTCAAGCATAATGGCAATGGGTTCGTTGCGGGCAAGCACGCTCATTTGCATCCACATCATCCTGCCTTTCTGGTCGGGGCGCAGGAAGAGCCGGTAAAATCCCGGTCTGCCGGGTACCGGTTTGGCGGCAATATCCACAATGTAGTGCGACGACATCATGGGGTAGCGCTCCACCACCCGCCGGCGGCCGTGGGGCATGACCAGAGACATCTCGCTTTTGAGATTGCCCCGGGGGTATTCCACTTCGCGGTGAAAAGAGAGCATGAACAACGCTTCTTTGGGCATATCCAGCCCCAGTAAACGCTCCATTTCTTCAACCGAACAACCGCCCAGAACGGTCAGAACTGCCGCTCCGGCAATAAACATGAGTTTTTGCAGATATTTTTTCATAAAAATCCCTTTTAAATGATGTTGCTGCAATAAGTTCAGCCGGGCGGCACCGCCGGGAGCCGACTTTGGCTGTTGAGTCAATATACACGCTCTGATAATAAAAAACAACCCCCGGGAGCGATTATTGCATAAAAAAATCCCGAAAGGCACCTTTCCGGCACTTGCAAAGCGTGCCATGTGGCGGTATATTTCCTCTGTGTGAGAAAGTATCAACCCTTTAAACCGGAGAAATAATTATGAAAATCACCCAGCTTTCGCTTTTTGTGGAAAACCGCCCCGGTACATTGAACGATGTCTGCCGTACTCTTAAAGAACACAATATCAATATCAGCACACTCTCGCTGGCGGATACCCAAAGTTTCGGTATTCTGCGCTTGCTGGTCAAGGAGCATCAGCGCGCCAAAACGGTTCTGGAACAGAATGGATTTGTGGTCAAAACCACCGAAGTTCTGGCGATCCCCGTAGCTAACTGCCCCGGCGGTCTGGCACAGCTGCTGGATACGCTCAAAGATTGTCAGGTCGAATATATGTACGCCTTTGCCTCCGAGGTCCACGACCGGGCGGTGATGGTCTTCCGCTTTGCCGATCCGGATCAGGCGCTGGCAGTGCTCAAAGCCGCCCACAGCGACATCGTGCAGGAAGCTGAACTCTTTACCTTTGCCTGAAAAATCAAGGAGCTGATGTTATGTACGAGTTGGAGATCACCAAACAGTTTTCCGGCGCTCACAGCCTGACCGGTTATCCCGGCGACTGCCGCAAGCTCCACGGCCACAACTGGCAGGTAACGACCTATCTGCAGGCGGTCGAACTGGACGAGATCGGCATTGCGCTGGATTTCAAGATCCTGAAAAAGGAACTCAACGAAGTCATCGACCGTTTTGACCACGTTTACCTCAACGATCTGCCGGAGTTTGCCGACTGCAATCCCACCAGCGAAAATATCGCCCGGATAATCTACCGGGAGCTGTCGGCACGGCTCAACGATGACCGCATCAGGATCACCAAAGTAAGCGTGGAAGAATCCCCCGGCAGCCGGGCAAGTTATTTTGAGTGATCTATGCTGAATAAAACACTGAAAGTCGTCGAAACTTTTGCCAGTATCCAGGGCGAGTCCACCCACGCGGGCAGACTCTGCTTTTTTATCCGTCTTGCCGGGTGCAATTTAGCTTGCTCATATTGCGACACCGTATATGCCCGGGGCGAAGATTGCGGCACGCTCCGCACCATTGCTGAATTGCTCGACGAAGTCGCGGCAAGCAAGATAAAACTCGTGGAAATAACCGGCGGCGAACCCGCTTTGCAAGCCAATACCGTACCGCTGGCAGAAGCGCTGCTCGGCAATGGTTACGAAGTACTTATGGAAACCAACGGCTCGGTGCGGCTGGATCTTTTCCCCCCGGAACTCAAAAAGATCATCGACGTAAAACTCCCCTCCAGCGAAATGCACGAAGCCAACGACATTGTCAACTACCGTTTTCTCCGCGAGGGCGATGAACTCAAGTTCGTTGCCGGCAGCGTGGAGGATCTGGAATACGCATACAGCTGGATCAAGCGCTGGGGGCTGGATACGCTGGGTGTACCATTGCTTTTCAGCGCCGTTTTCGGCAAGATCGAACCCGCCGAAATCGTCGAATGGCTGCTGGAGAAAAAAATCCCCAACAGCCGTATGCAGCTGCAGATGCACAAATTTATCTGGCATCCGGATAAACGGGGTGTTTGAACCGGAAATACAAAAAAATCTGTTTTAACTATTCAATCAATAATCAAACCAATGGAGAGATCTATGATCCGAAAATTCTTTTTGCTGGGTACTGCCGCAGCGGCAATACTGTGTTTGAATGGCTGTGCCGTGCCTGAATGCGGCAAATCCGCCCCCGTTCCTGCTCCGGCAAAGGCCGAAGTCAAAGCTGCTGCACCCGCTCCGGCAGCGGTCAAGGGCAAAAAAGCCAAATATCAAGCTCCGGCATTGACCGACAAGGACTCCTGGACCATGGTGGTGGTGCCCGATGTGCAGGGTTACAGCAAACTCCGCAGAAACTACGGCATTATGGAGATCCAGAACGCCTGGATCGTGGATAATCTTGCCAAATTGCGTATCCGGCAGGTGCTGTTCACCGGCGATTTGACCAACCGCAACGACCTGCCGGTGGTGGAACCCGGAAAAAATGATCTTATCAGCGAAGAACAGTGGAAAGCTTTCTCCCGCGCCGTGGAGCGGCTGGATGGCGAAGTGCCTTACATACTCTGCACCGGCAATCACGATTACGGCATCCGTTCAGCAGAAAACCGCAACAGCTTTTTCGGCAAATATTTCCCCACCGACCGCAACAAGCTGACCCGCCGTCAGCTCATTGCCTGTGCACCTAACGCATTCGGCGTTACCACATTGGAAAATTCGGCGTATGAGTTTACCGCACCCCATCCGGACAACCGTAAAATTCTGATTATCGTTCTGCAATTTGCCCCCACCGATGAAGATTTGGAATGGGCAAAAAATATTGCCGATCAGCCCCGCTTTGCCAACCACATCGGCATTGTGCTGACCCACTCCTATCTGGGTTCGACCGGCAAACGCATTGCCAGAGAGAACTATATTTTAAGCCGTAAAGGCGGCAACCCCGGCGAACAGATCTTCCAGAAGCTGGTCTATCCGGCAAAGAATATCCGGCTGGTAGTTTGCGGCCACATTGCCAGCCCCGACAAATGGAATCGTGGTATCTCCTTTTCTATGGACAAAAACGCCTCCGGCAAAAGCGTTGCCCAGATGGCGTTCAATACCCAGGCCATCGGCGGCGGCTGGAACGGCAGCGGCGGTGACGGCTGGTTGAGACTGCTGGAATTCATGCCCGACAAAAAGACGGTCAAAGCCAGGACTTTTTCGCCATTTTTTGCGCTTTCGCCCTCCACGCGGCATCTGGCTTGGAAACACGATGATTTGAGCGAATTTTCTTTCGAGCTGGATTAAGCTGTAACGGATATTTCAGGCACTCATCTGCAAAAGCAGACGGGTGCCTTTTTTTGTGCGCTGTAATGCAGCAGACGGTATACCGTCGCAGGGCGAACACCTGCTTGTCGCGGCGTAGTGTAACGAAGCCGGATGTGCCGCGCGATGTTGAACGGGAAATAACGGTAGATAACGGTAATTAACGGAAGCGGGCAAAGCCCGCTGCAGCCGGTAGACGCTCCGCTCCGGCGAGCAGCGCGCCGGGTAATGCCCCCCGCTTGCCACACGCACAATGTTGCAGCAGTAAGGCGGCATCCTCCTACGCCGGAGGCTACGGAGGACAAGCCAGCCGCCCACACAAACTATCGCAACAGTTGGCGGCAATGCCCATCCGACTTGTCCGACTTGTCCGACCAGTCCGACAGCCGCCATCTATTAGTGCAGTCAGCGTTCCGCTGACTGCGTGAAGTCCGCCTGCGGCGGGTGAAGATGTGAAGAGCTTGCTTTTGACAAAGCAAGCGTGAAGTTGCTCGCTTACGCGAGTATGGTCGT
>JAFVQX010000021.1 GCA_017504585.1 Lentisphaeria bacterium | reverse complement strand
TTCCCCTCTGCCGGAGGAGGTCTTTGGGTGACGGCAGTCGACCAACTCAAATTCTACAAAATGCTGATGAACCTTGGAGTCGGAGATAATGGAGTACGCATCCTTAAAGAGGAGACGGTAAAAAAGTATCTTGCAAAATCAACCCGTCCTGACAAACTTGGCAACTACTCACTCGGATTCATCGCGCAGGAAAAAAAGGGCATCATGGGACACGGCGGAGCATTCAAAACTCAAGCATCAGTCAACTGGAAAAAGAAAGAGTTGATTATAAAAATCGTTCAGTTGCGCGCCAAAAATGGAAATCCGTGGGATAAAGCTCTCAAGCAAGCCGCCAAAAAATTCTTTTCTCAAAAAATCGACACCTCCGAGGTTGATGCCTACACCGGAAGAATAGAATAAAATACATTGATAATGTCATGATTTTTGTGAGATACGCAGGACATGATTTACGACAAAACCAAAATATAAATGTACCACTGCCATTTCAAGGAGACGTTATGGAAATAACCAAAGAGGATATTCGCGAATATATTTACGACCAAAGTTGCCGCTCAAGTCAGGTTTTGAGCGAGCGTGAAATTGCTGAACAATTTTCCATTAAGCGCGGCCGTGCCCGCGAGCTGCTGTTAGAACTTGTTGGGCAGGGAGTGGTGGAACGTCGTCCCCGCAGTGGCTACAGTTATGTGGATTATCGTCGAACCAGTATGGACAGTATACTGCTGCTGCGTTTTATAGTGGAAGAAGACGCAGCAGTCAAGGCGCTGAAAAGAGCCTCTGCCGTGGATAAAGAAAATCTTATCCATGCGCATGAAAAATTGGTAAAAGCAGCATCTGTTAATGACCTTGCCGCTTTTGCTGCGGCAGATTTGGAATTTCATACATGTATGGTATGTGCCTCGCATGACAATATGTTGATCAATATTTTTGACTTTTTGCGTTCCACACTGTTCCGCCGCAGTGATTGGAATAATCTATTGCCTCCGAATCGCCTGCAGGCAACCTTGCTCATACATTCGAGGATATTAGATTCTTTTTTAAAAAATGATGAACGTGCCTTTATTGCCTTGATCAAACGGCATCTGGGGTATCACAAACTCAATGAACGGCTGCGGGAACTGGCCGAGCCTATTCCCGAAGAGTTCTGTCTGAAAGAAACAAATTGCAGCGGCGAAAATAACACTCTGGAGTGTTAGCATTAAAGATCACAGCAAAGGAAGTCTATTATGCGCTGGTATAATAAAAACGGTTTCATTGTTTTCAGCGAACTTGATCTGCCTGCCAATGGGGCTTTTCAGGCCGAGTATTATGTGGCAGAGCAGAATCGTTATTACCCATGCTGTATTATGCCCAATCTTACTGCTGAAGAAATCCAACGCCCTTGCGATGGGCTGGAATGGAATTTGGCTACCCAGTTCAGCGGCTATACACCGTCTCATCTGATCAGGGATGACCGTCTTTATTGGAATTATCCTGTAAACTTTAACGGAACAATTCCGTTGACCGAACAGCAAGTTCGGGTGCGTCGTTGCGCTTCCGGCGGAAGAATAATCAGCGAAGATATTATCAAAATAAAATTTGATCCCGACGGCACAGTCTATCTTAATAACTTCCTGGAATGGGAAAATGTAGAAAAAACGCCTTATACCCGTATGCGCAATTGGCGTACCGAGGATCCGACGGATGTGCCGGCGGCATGGTATCTGGCAAGCGATGATTTTGGTTATCCGAGATTGGTTTCTTTCGGTATGGGCAAACTGCCGCCGGTATCGTACTGTCCGCAGCTGACTGGCAAATACGATGTTTATTTAGGGATCCGTGAACAGCTTGCAGAATTCGAAATCACATTGCCCGGCAAGCTTCCCAAGCCGGTATGGATCAGCCCGCGTAACGCACCAGTAACCCGTTTTATCAAAGAGCTTTATATCGATAGCTGTACCTTTGAAGCCAGCGATAGGATCATAATTGCCCGTCGTCCGGCTGCTGAAATAAGTAAGTTACGGCGTTTTGGTGATATACTCTACATCAAACTTGTCCCGGCGGAAGAGCGATCGGTTGAAAAGTGGGATTTTATGCGAGATGACTTTGAAACGGTTTTTTATGCCGAACCTTACAGTATGTGTTACTATCATTACTGCCAAAACCGTGAACAGGCAGCAGTAATAGCTCAACGTTACAAGTCGCTTGGCGTAGATAAAGTTATTTGTGAAAGCGGCAGAGTCGGAAGCCGGATGATGCATCGCAATTCGATTGCCGGCACGATTTCAGATGTTGTTTCCGGCGATGACCGGCAATGCTCAAACGGTGTAATGGAAGCTATGCGGAATATGGATGTAGTGCGTGAACTTGCCGCCGCCTGCCGCAAACAAAATATAAAATTCCTTGCCGAAGCTGCTATCAACAGCCCATACCGGGGGAGTTTACTGGCAAGTCCGTGGTTGGAAGATCACGAAGATTGTTTTCACCCTTTACACAGGCTCTACCTCGATTACAGCCACCCCGCTGTCCGCGAATATTCCGCCGACATCTATGCGGAACTTACCAGTATGGATGTGGACGGAATAGCGGTGAATCTGACTCGTTATCCTTATGGGATAACCAATGAAGATATAGTGGATGTATTCCGGCGCATTGTTCAAAAATGCGGCGAACAGCGCCGCCGGGATTTGGAATTCAATCTGACTTTGGTTGCCGGTTTGCCGGAGTTTTATCAGGCTTTTGAAACTCTGCTCAAAGAAGATTTGATCGATTCAATTTGTGTAGGGCATATATTGGGATTCTATCCGGCAGTGGATATAAAGCCCTACCGGATTCTGGCACAGCAATACGGCAAACAGCTTAAAATTTACGGGAAACTTGATGGTTGGCTTGCCAATAATACCGGTTTGAATCAGGCTCCGATGCCGCGCCCGGCGGATTACGAAAAACTCTCTCGTAATTACAGCCTGCAGGGGGCAGACGGGGTCTACTTTTATCAATCAGAACAAATCTTGTCAGATCCTTTTTTGAACAGATTTGTCGAGTCAATGAAAAAAGGAGCAGAGAAATGAAAAAATTCAGCAACTGGGCCCCCCCAGGCGTAATGCGTGAAAAATTTACAGCAACCGACTTTGAAAGCAAACGTCCTGACGGGCGGTACGAAGCTACACTGCCGTTTCTGATGCATGCCATACGCAACATCAAACCTCAGCTTTCTTTTGATAATGTCCATACTTACGAAGAATTCACTGTCTGGCGGCAGGCTGTACGCAGTAAATTGCGCGAACTGTTGAATATGACCGATAAACTGGATGTGGAATTTAAGTTATTGAGCGAAGAAAAACGAGATTCCTACCGGCTTTACAAGTACGAGTTTTACCCCGAAGAAGGTTTGGTAATTCCAATAATGGTACTGATCCCCGAAGATGTCATTCAAAGCAGGAAACAGGTCCCGGCTGTGATCTGTACTCCTGGTTCCGGTGGCGGGCTGGGGGCTGTGGCGGGTGAACCGGATGATTGCTTCTGCCGTTTTCCATTCCGCAACAGACAGGCGTGGTGGTATTGTAAAGCCGGTATGATCGGTGTAGCTGTGGAAAATCCGGCAACCGGTACGAACAATATCGATGGCGTGGAGTACGGGTTGGTACAGAGCAAGTTTTTCCAACTGTTGCCGCTTGCGGGGCGTACTTATCACGGATTTATTACCGAACAGCGGTTGATGATCGTGGAATTTTTGAAGAAACATCCGCTGGTTGATAACAAAAAAATTGCCCTGTCCGGTTTGTCCCTGGGGTGTGGCGGTGTATTATATTCTGCCGTGGTAAGCGAGGATATTGCGGCAGTGGTTTACAATGATTTCGTCAGTGCATATAATCAGCGGGTGCTGGCTACTACCGAAATTGCCGCGGGGCCCAATCGCGCCTCTGCGCAGCTGCCCGGCTCGTTGAAATGGTTTGAAATACAGCCTGATTTACAGGCCGCACTGGCTCCGATGCCGGCGATTTATTCCGAAGGTGGCCCGTGGGTAGGACATTTGGAAAAAATCACCAGAGCTTATAAACTTGCCGGTGCTGAAGATAAACTGGAGATCCATTACTACGACAAATACGCCGATCCGGCAGCGCGCATCCACGATACAGAAGATCTTAAAAAAATTACCGGTCTTACTCCGCAGGAATATTTGGAATTTGCCAATGTGGATCCCAGTCAGCACAGTTTCCATGCCGAAAAGAATGTACCGTTCTTGTGCAAACACCTTTTCGGTAAGGATTATGTATGCTCTGATGAATTGAAAGAACTCTTTAAGCAAGCACTTAAAGAGGTGTCTGCCACCGGTAAATAGCAAGGGAAAAATGGGGCTTATGAGTAAAACATGGATAACCCGGGGTTTTGAGGCGTTCAGACGCGGAACGTTCGGCAATGGCGGCCAGAATATCTATGTGTCTAAAAAGGGCATATTGCAAAGGATCTACCAGTACGATCTCAACCATAACGGATACTTTGATTTGGTTTTTGCCAATTGCCAGAATCACCACGAGTCAGCCGAAAGCTATGTCTATAAAAGTGACGGCAGCCGGGAAGAGTTGCCTGGGCAAGGGTGTCTTACCGGTTGCGTGGCTGATCTGTATAATAGAGGCTGGCAGGATATCATCCTTTGCGGGCGATACGATATGGCAGCACCTTACGCAAGTACCGATATTTACTTTGGCGGTCCGGATGGCTACAACGAAAACAACCATATCAGGATCCCGGCCCCGTGGGCAGAATCCGTAAGCAGCGGATATTTTACAAACAGCAGCAGACTTGCTTTGGCATTTGCTATGCCGTTCTATCACACGGTGCGTGTTTTTGAACAGACAGCATTGGGGTTTGAATGGGATGAGTTCAAAGATTTTCAGATCGATGCCGAACAACTTGCGGCAATCGATCTTGATGGGGACGGCTATGACGAGCTTATTGCTGTAAAATCTGATTTTTCGTTTGGCAGAGTCTATTGGGGCAGTCCGGAGGGTTTGTCAGAAGAACGTTTCAGCGATATACCGCTGCCGGCAGCAGAAGAAATCAGGCCACCGCTGTGTGTGCCCACACTTGAAAGTAATATGGAGAAAAAACTTCGTGTTGCTCAACAAATCCGTGCTGTGGAACTCAACGGCAAAAAGCTTATCAGCTGGGCAACGGGAATCAAAGTGATTTTTTACGGAACAGATAAAGATCGCAATATTGTACGCACAAAAGAAGTTGAAGCTCCCGGTTCCATCTGCGCAATGGTCAAAGATGATGTTATGGCAATCGCAGCACGTCCCGACAGTTTGATATTAAAGGGTAATAAACTTACCGGCAAGGTTGCCACTCCTCAAGCTTCGGATGGCATAATAACTCCGGAGGGTATTTACTTTTCCAACAATGGTGACCATCAGTCTTATACCTGCGAAATTGTCCAATGTCAGCTCGATGGTACTGTCATAAAGCGTTTTACGGGTGAAGATACCCGTCGTATTTTCGACGTTCGCAATCCCGGCAAAGAAGCGGAACTGCTGGCTGTTAACCACTTTTCCCGTTCGTCAATAGGCTTTGATAAAAGCTATGTCTACTTTGGCAGCGCCGAAGGCTACAGCAAAGATAACATGATCGCCGTGCCCGGGTGGTGCGCCGTAGATGCGATGTGTGCCGATTTAGACGATGACGGATGGACGGAACTTGTGATTGCAAATAATTCCGAAAACAGTCTGCATTTGGATCCCGGGCATCACCTGCATCACTTCGGGCCGAATGGTTTTGAACCTGAACGCACTACTACACTCCAGAGCAATATCGGCTGGGGAGTGGTCTGCGGAGACTTTAATCATGACGGTTTTCTGGAAATCGCCACTCCATGCGATCACTGGTGCAACTTGCGGATATTCTACGGTAAAGACAATTTTCAGACCTTCGATACGATTGAACTCGATGGAAAAAATTCTCTGCGCTGGCTGACTGCTGTTGACCTCAATGGTAATGGTTATCTGGACTTGGTGGTCCCTTATGACAATCATCCGTTAATCCTCTGGGGAGGTCCCGAAGGATACAGCTTGGAACGCTCCAAACGTTTAAGTGCTTACAAAAGTCTTAACGCAACGGCGGCCGACCTGACCCGCAACGGATACCCCGATCTGATTATAGGTACGCACATTCATACTCCCGTTAACGGACGGTTGCCTGACCGGATGCCGCATCACAGTTATGTACACATTTATTGGAACGGGCCGGAAGGGTTGAGCGAATCCCGCAAATGTATATTGCGTGGTGATGCAGCAGACTCTTTTGCTGTTGCAGATTTCAACAATGACGGCTGGCTGGATCTGTTTGTCGGCAGCTATCACGGTGGCAAGGACCGGGATATAAATTCGTTCCTTTACTGGAACCGCGAAGGTAAATTCAAAGAACTTGATCGCGATCTTTTATATACGCATTCGGCATCGGGATGTATTGCAGCAGACTTCAACGAAGACGGTTATATCGATTTAGCTGTCGCCAATCACAAGGTTGATGGCGACCATCAAGGCTGGTCGGCGATTTGGTGGAATGGGGAAAAAGGGTTCAACAGTGAACGCTGCACCAAGTTGCCGACCAATGGTCCGCACGGCATGTGTTCAAACAACCCCGGCAATGTGCTTGACCGCAGCGATGCAGAATATTATACGTCTGAAGTTTTCATAGCCCAAGAGGTATTGACAGCAAAAAAAGTTTTACTTGATGCCGAAATCCCTCCCAAGTGCTATGTAAAAGTTGCCATGCGGTCCGCCGATGATCCTGAAGCGTTGGAAAACGCCGCTTGGAGCAACTGGGTGGAGTTTAATGGCAATTCTGCTATGATTACCGGTCTTGCCGGCGGTAAAGTCTGGCAGTACAAACTTATGCTGGGAGCAAAAAACTTTTTGCGTACACCCCGTATTACAGCTGTAAAAGTTGAGTGGATATAACCAATCATTAAAAATGGCACTATTAAAATAACACTATCAAAAGGAAAGGGTTAAAGTAATGAGAAAATTTTTTACTCTGATCGAGCTGTTGGTTGTAATTGCCATTATCGCGATATTGGCCGCTATGCTTCTGCCCGCACTTTCGGCTGCTCGTGAACGGGCTCGTACAGCCAACTGTGTGAGCAATTTCAAGCAAATTGCAATCGCTCACCGTATGTATGAAGATGATAATAAGCACCACATGCTGATCTACAAATCCGAAGCAAGTGATACGGCTAATCCCGTCTTGCAATTAGGCAGTTATATAGCTAACAGCAGTATTGACAATAATTCTGGACGCAAAGCTCTTAAGGATGTTCAGAAATTTTTTCTCTGTCCCAGTGCTGACCCGGTTGCGGAAAACAATTGGTGGACTACCCATGTCGGATTTAATTACTACATAGTCTGGTACACTCAATATGCCCCATGGCGTCCCAATGGCGGCCCTACTATTGCTGGACTGACTGCACTGCTTGCAGGCAAGTGGGATCCCAGTGCTTCCATGCACTTTTGTGATAACAAAAACAACAGCCACTACATTCTTCTGACCCAATGGGAGACCGATAAAGTACATGTACTGCGTCACAACAAAAGCAGTAATGTGGCATTTCTGGACGGTCATGTGGAAACCCGCACCGAATCCGGATTTCACATTGATACAGCCAAACAAAACAGCGATCCTTCCAATCCCGGAAACATTTTCTGGGGATTGTTTCAGGAGAAAAATTAAGAAACACAAATATATTTTCAAAAGGAGCGTAAAAAAATGAACTTCAATATGGATGTATTCAAGGGAGCCTGGTCGGCAATGAGCACCCCTTTGACTGAAGAAGGAAAAGTTGACAGTGATGCTTTGTATAAATTGATCGAACATCAGCTCAAACTGGGTATCAAGGGATTATTTTTAGCTGGCACTGCCGGAGAAGGACCTTTTCTGCCGGATCGGGAACGCCTCCGGCTGGCTGAATTGACTATGCGTTATACGGCGGGACGGATTCCGATTGCTATGCAAATCACCGACAACTCTGCGGAACGGATGATCGAAAACCTGGAACGTTATCAGGAACTTATTGATATTGCCGTTATTGCTCCGCCTTTCTTTCAGCGTGACGCCAATGATGATTTTCTGGTCGATCTCTACAATCAGGTCATAGAAGCCAGTAAAATACCAGTGGGTATTTACAACCGCGGCAAATATTCCAGTGTTTATATTACACCAGAGGTTTTGAGCCGTATATTAGACAATCCTAAAGTAATTTTGTGCAAAGACTCTGCCAGTATGCCTGAATTCACAGCTGCGATTATGGAGGTCAAAAAACGGAGGAATGGCGAATTAGCTGTTTTATGTGGTGATGAGTTCAACTGCGTTGAGTATCTCAAACAGGGGTATGATGGGGTACTGTTTGGCGGCGGTTGTTTCAATGGCGCTTACGCTGCAGAAATGTGCCGTTTGGCGGCGGCCGGAGAATATGCCCGGGCGCAGAAAATACAGGATCATCTGGCCGAAGTCATGTACAAAGTTTTCGGCGGCAAAAATATTGAATGTTGGCTGGCCGGTCAGAAGGAACTTATGGTACGGTTGAATGTATTCAATACTGCAAAAACATTCTTGAGCTATCAGCTTACAGAAGAATGTTCAAGGATGATCGATGAAGTTATCCGGGATGAAAAGAGTTGGCTGTTAAAGTAATCTGTTGAATATGCCGGAGGCAGGAGCTGTTTATAGGGGGAACAGAGGTTCTCCGGCATTATAATTTTTATTGCAGAATTATTATTTGATGCCGCAGTCGGCCCGCAGTTGCAAGAATTAAAACAAGAGGAGTTTATCTGAATGAAATTTTTATCAAGTGCCATGCTTTGTGCTGCAATGAGCGGCATACTCTGTGCCGGCAATGCTCACCCGCAGCTGGACCCGGGCGGGATCAATAGCGTAGATATGTTCAAATATTCACGCAACAAGACGGCGGAAAAATCCGGAACGATACGCAAAAATCTGCTGCCGCGTTCACAAGATCACTGGAATTTTGTTTTCAATGCCAATCGGAAAACTGTTGTCGGCGGTTGGAATGACGAATGGAAACAAAAAGAAGCCGCCATGAGCAGACTTGTAAAAACTGCCAAAACAATCGATCAAGCTTCCGGTCTGGTGACTTTTATGCTTGAAACTCCCAGCACAATCAACCAGTTCCGTGATGAACGCGGTCGTCCGCTTGTGCACCACCGTTTGCTGCCGGTGGAAAATCTGCCGGTCAAGCCGGATACCAACTATACTTTTACTTATCCGCTGCGTGGTGTGCTTGGGCACAACAGTTCTTTTATCGTCACAGTAAGATATTACAACAAAAAAAACAAACTGTGTGGCCGTATGCAGTATTTTCCTGCAAAAATTACCAGAGAGTGGCAGGAACACACTATTAATTTCCGCACTCCGGAAAATTGTGCAAAAATCCGGTTGAATTTCGGTATAAACAATATCGGTAAGGCTGAATTCAGGGTCGGAACACTTGCAGAAGGTAGAAATAACGGTTATGAACTCTGTTTGTTCCCTATGGGCGTGATTGACAATATCTACGCTGTTGCGGCCGGACAGATCAACTTTCTCGGTTTTGCCCAGCGCGTACAGAATGGCAAGATCCCCAAACATCCGCAGATGATCTTGAATTTGCCTGCCGGGATAAAGTTGCTCGAAGGCAGCCCCTGGACCAAAATCAAAAATATAAAACAAAATCCCGACGGCACCACTACCGTAGTGGCGAATGTTCGCAAATTCCGTTGGGAAAGCCTTGCAGTAAAGGAATGGACAGCTGTCTTTCCGGTACAGTTTGTAATCACCAGCGATCTGGAGCCATCGGACAAACTCTATGAATTCACCTATCAGGCGATCAGCGAAAATAACTACGCATCCAGCCTGCGAAAAGGTTACTTCAAGGTTATCCCGGCGATCAAAAACGAACAACCTGAAATCTTCAAATCCGGAATTTATGATTCCCGAAACACGCTGGCGGGGAAAAAGGTTTTCAGCCAGTTTGCCAAGCAGTTTAAAAATCAGGGATTTAACTGTTTTTTTAACTTCAAATCGGGGGATTATGTGTCGGAAAGTATGAACAAGTTGGGTATTGAGTGCTATCTTGGCAGTTCGAGTATCCAAAACGGTTACGCAACCAACACTTTACCTCAAGAGCGACCGGAATATACTCATTTTATCGGAGTAGACGGCAAACCGGTAGCAGACCGTAACGGAAGCCGTCCGCTGATGTGTCCGACAACAGTTATTTATCGCACAGAATATTATCGGAAGCACATTCTCGGCGAAGTGCGCACCCGGATCAAGTGCAGTGATTATTTGATGAGCAACTGGGAACCGCAAGGTCCACAGAGCAGCGGCGGATGTTTCTGCAAAAATTGCAAAAGGGACTTCATTGCTTACAGTAAACTCCCTGCTGCGGATGTCAATGCCGTCTGGCCCGGCGAGATTATCAGCAAATACCGCAATGAATGGCTGGCGTTCAAGAGCAATCAACACGCTCAATATTTGCAAACGTATAACGAAGATGTGGATAAAATCGCCAAAAGCATGGGCAAAAAAGGTGCGGGTTTTATGCCTATGATCACTCGCGATTTGATGCTTGACAGCGAATTTAACCTTACAGATAAAAATGCTTTTTCGGTACGTTTTTATGCTTCCAAAATCAAATGGATCAATCCGTGGGGGCCATATCTGGCACACCACTGGGACAGTTTCCGTCGGGATTTACCCGGCTCTCGCATCCGCATGTTGACAATGGCCCGCAGTGTAGTACGCTTTTTGGACAAGGTAATCCAGCCCGGCGAAAGCCGTCCCAATCTATTAGCGTTTCCCAATGGTCTATGCATAGGAATGATTGTTTCCCCGGAACAACTGGCGATGGACACATTGAGCATATATGTTGGCAACTGGCAAGGCTCCATGCCTTACTATTTTCCTTGCAACTACGATGCACGTTATTGGAAGGCACTTTCGGATTGTAATACAGCGATCGCCCGTACCGAAAATGTGGTGATGCAGGGCAAAAAACTCTCCGGCGTAAAGAAAAAGATCCTTTCTGATTATCCTGCGCCACTTTATGCTGAAATCAATGCTCCGAGCCAACCGATATCGTCACTGGATATTACGGCTTGGAAGAAAAATGATCGTATCTGTGTTGCCGTTGGCAACTTTTGGGAGTATGGGGAAGTATTCTACAAATTGAGCATACCGGGACTGAATGCCAATAAGCGTTATAAAGTATATGATGCTGTAACCGGAACGGTTTTCGCCGGAAAAGACGGCAATCACTATACCGGCAAATCCATTGCTGATGGTATATTGCAGCACGCCGGTGCATTGCGCTGGGTCTTTATTATGATCGAACCGACGACCCAGATCAAAGCAGTCGGCAATGTGCTTGTGGAGTCAGAAATTGCTGAAGTTATGAAAAAACGCAAAGCTGGCATTGCTGCCGTTGCCGAAAAAGAACGCCAATTTATTGCCGCTAATATCGCTCCTGTGGAAGTGCAGTGCAATGTCGACTCTTTCAAGCCTTTCAGCAATAATGGTATATCGGTAAGTGTATCTAAACTCAAACCCGCCAAAAAAGTTATAGAGCGTACCGGAGCATATAATACAGGCGTTGTCAGCAGTGATAATGAAGAACGTACGATTTTCACGATTAATGGCGGCAGCAGCCGTTGGATTGTTGAGCCCGACCAAGGGGCTTTTATTGCCAGTTGGCTTTTTAATGGAAAGGAGTTTTCTCATCCCGGTCCCAAGCAGGGGTTGGCTATTGACGGACCTTGGCTGCCAACGGCACGGTTCATACATCCTTTTAAATTTGTCAAAGCTGGAAAAACTGCTGACGGCGTAGTATTGGAGTTTCAGCGCATATTGAACTCCAATGACAATAAGATATATGATCGGCTGGTGTTGCACAAACGCATGGAGTTTTCTCCTGATAAAGTAAAAGTTATCAGTACACTCAGCAATCCATTCAGCGATACAGTGCGCTTTGCATACCGCTACCACAACACCCCGGGACCTATGCAATACCGTAAAGATCAACCATCCGGTGTCGGTAAATTCTATTCCGGAAACGGTCTTGTAGAATTCAAGCGTTTGAATAAACATCATTACTTCAAGATGCAGAATTCACCGTTGGAAAAACTGATCATGAACCGTCTGTTCGGTGGCAGCAATATCGCCACTTATAAAGACAATGGGCCGACCATTCAGATCAGCCGACCTCAAGCGGAATTTGTTACAGCCGACAAAAAATACAGTCTGTGCGTGAGTATAGCTCCTGAAATCGACTTCAACGGTTTTGCCAGCTGGGATGCCCCCGATGCCATAACTTTTGAGCCTGTCTTCAACACCCGCGAATTGCCGGTAGGTCAATCGTGGAGTTGTGAAATGACTATGGAAGTAAGACAAAACCAGATAAATTAACATTGAACTGATTACATTGTATACGGAATTTCAGTCACACTTTCAGGAGTTCTGCTGAAATTCCGTTTTTTATTTTCCTGCTGAAAGTTTTCGCAAAAATCTGCAATCGCTCATGTTCAAAATATAAAGATAAACTGTCAAAAAATAAAAATATTCTGTTGCGTGTCCAACCGATTAACCCGGCTCCCCGCCAACGGTGTTTTTCCACTGGCGGGGTTTGTTCTTTATATCGGGTCGTCGGGGATTTCAGAAGTACGGTAAAGTTTAATCACTTGAGTTGCTGTTGATTTTGCTGTTGCCGGCGGTATTTCAGTGGTGTCGTATTATAGGTGCGTTTGAACACGGTTGCCAGATAACTGCCATTGGCAAACCCGCATTCTCCGGCAATATACTCCAGATCTTTATCGGTTTTCTCCAGCAGAACGCATACTTTACGCAATCTTTGATTATTCAAAAATAATACCGGAGATACATTGTAGTATTTCTTAAACTCACCGAACAGCATCGAACGGCTCATTCCGCACTCTTTGCACATTTTTTCAACCGTCCAGTGTTTGTGACAATGTTTTGCCAGATTTACTGCCAATGCAGAAATAACCTGAGATTTCAACGCACTGTTGAAACTGTCCCGGGGCGTTTTTTCGGTTGCCTGACAGATCACTTGCAGAAATTCTATAAAAAATCTTACCATTCCAATCTGAAATCCCGGCTGCTGTGTTTTCTGCAGTTCATAGATTTTTTTTATCAGCTGTAAAGCCTGTGTGTAATCCTCCGCAGGGAGAATATGCCGCAATGGTTTGCCATTGGGCGCGTTGTGGGATTGCGGTGCAAGAACAAAAAGATTTTGAAACCCAACTGTACTTTTCAAATCAAACAGCGGCAGCTGCAGCCGCTCAAAATTAACCAGCACATTGTAGTAACTGAATGCCTCTGTATCATAACTGTGATGCATTCCCGGTTCAATTACCAGTATTTCCTGCGGCTGCAAAGGGTACTTCTTTTTTTCGCAAATATGAGTGCCTTTGCCGGAAACGACCAGCACTATTTCGTAGAATTCATCGTGATGGTGCCATCCGGGAGATTCCCGCTGCAGCTGCGGCATTATCGCCAACGGGAAATCACTTATACTGAAAACATAGTCGTAGGGTACTTCGGATAATTTGCCCCGACTGTTGATTTTTATGTTAGCGTATTTATTCATAAATTGGACTATTTTAAAGTTTTTATGGATTTTTTCAGTTGAAATCTACGCTGTTTTCTGGTATAATATCAACATAAACAAGCTGATTACGGGTTATTTTATGTTATGGGATAAAAATAATACCATAAACAGAAAAATCAAATTTTTTCACTGATAAAAAGGTGAAATCAGCGAATATTCGTTAAAAAAAAGGTTGTTTTTATGATAAAACTTGATCTTGCAGGAATTTGGCAACTCTCTTGCGATAAGGCGGATTTTACCGCAATTCCGGCTCAAATCCCCGGTGAAAACTGTTCGGCTTTGATCGAAAACAAACTTGCCGCCGACCCGTATATTGCCATGCAGGAAAATGATCTCCAGTGGGTACGCAACTATGATTGGATGTGGAGCCGGACATTTGAGGTAACTGCGGAGTTGCTGAAGCAAAAACGCATTTTTCTTAATATTGACTCTCTGGATACAGTTGGTGAAGTAAAAATCAACGGTAAAAGTGTGCTTGCCAGCAAAAATATGTTCTGCCGTATACGGCACGATGTCAAAGAGTTTCTGCAAGTTGGCTGCAACACTATTGAAGTAATTGTTACTGCCGTGGAAAAATATGCCGCTGCTGAAGCTGAAAAACTTACGCTCAACATTGCCCGCAAGGTAAATTACAGCTGGCGGATGCCCAATTTGAATCTGGTAAGAAAAGTGCAGTGTCACGGCGGCTGGGACTGGGGGGCCTGTATTCCGGTAAGCGGGATCTATGGCGATATTTATCTTGCCGGCTGCAATGGGGTGCGGATCGAGCATGTTTATACTGTTCAGCAGCACCAAAACGGTCAGTGCAAACTGGATGTTTTTGCCGAATTGGATTCCGCCTTTGCGGGAGTAGAGGATGTGGTGTTTACTTTTGCGGGCAGAAAAGCAGCAGTTGCCGCCGAAGTTGTGCCGGGATTAAACAAAGTTCAGACCACTTTTGTTATAGAGAATCCTGAATTATGGTATCCGGCAGGTTATGGCAAGCAGCCTTTGTATGATTTGAGCGTGGAAGCTGATTCCTCCAAAGTTTGCAAAAAGATCGGTCTGCGAAATCTGCAAGTGATAAGCGAACCCGATGAACATGGTATATCGCTCTATTACAAGGTCAACGGCATTGCTGTTTTTGCCAAAGGAGCCGACTGGATACCCATTGACGCCCGTCCGCAGACCTTCAGCCGCAAGCGTTATGATAAACTGCTCAGTGATGTTATTGCTGCTAACATGAACACTTTGCGGGTCTGGGGCGGCGGACTTTATGAAAACGAAGATTTTTACGAACTTTGCGACGAAAAAGGTATTCTTTTGTGGCACGATTGCATGTTTGCCTGTGCCCAATACCCTTCGCACGAAGAGTTTTTGAATGAAGTCAGA
>JAFVQX010000020.1 GCA_017504585.1 Lentisphaeria bacterium | reverse complement strand
AACTCATAGTTGCAACTAACATTATTCAATGTCATCAAATGCTCGCATTTGATTAATGACTTTGTCATCTTTAAGCTAAAGCTATTTCGGCTACATACCGGCTCAGCCGGTAGTTTTTTTACGCTAAAGCAATATAAAAAAGCTCCGGAACCTGATTGCTCCGGAGTTTTTTGTATTCAGGGTAGAAGAGTTATTGCCGCATCGTCGACTATGGCAAAAGATTCTTTGCCGCCTTTGATGGCAAAACGCAGAGCCATCCACTCGTTGGCTTTGATGGTGCAGCAACAGGTGTAAAACCGGGGTTTGCCGGTAAGTTTTACCTGATAAAATATGTTGGTGGGGTGGTTTTTCCGGCGGTAGCCATGTTTGGCTTTACCGTCTTTGGTATCAGTATAGCGGTGAGCGGCAACCAGCAGCGTGCCTTTGCCGGAGGCTTGGAAAGTTACCTGTATATTCCGGGTTTGCGGCTTTTGAGCAAGCACTCCCCCTGCCAGCAGTTGATAGGCAAAGCCGCGATGAGCGATTTTCAGGGCGTGATTTTTGCCGTTGACCGCAATGGAACAGTTGCTGTTTATCCACGCAGTGAAGTTCCCTTTTTTATCCAACTCTTCAAAAGTTCCGTTTTTGATAATGTTATTGGCAATGTTGAATCCCCGGTAAGCGGCAATATCATGCTTGTTTATGCCGGATAAATTCAACTCGCCGGAGTTGGCGGGCAACAGAGCAGCATGGATTTTCCACAAAGAGCCCATGCGGGCTTGGGCAAGTTTTTTCAAAGGAAGTTTTATTTCCCAAACCAGCTTGCCGGCAAAGCTTTTGGCTTGGGCAAGTGTACCGGCGGTTTCGGGACTTTGGCTGATGACTTTGCCAGCTTCGTCAACTGTCAGGTGATACGGTTTGTGAAGTTTTCCGGGCGGCAGGATATAAAATTCAGCTCGGCACTTTCCGGCGGTGCTGCCGATAAGTCTCATATAGAGATGATTTTTTTCGGCAAGCAGCGAAAAAACAGTTTCCGCAGTTTTGCCTTTTTTATTGCCGAAATCAACTGTGTGCCATGCTCCGAGCCACTGGCCGTCGTCCGGATCGCCGTCGATTTTCAGATTTCCGGTTTTCAGCGGAATGACCGGAGTTTTTTCCGGGGTGAGTCGGATTTTTTCGTTGGGTTCTATCCAGTACCGCTGCAGCCAGGTTCGGTCATCATTCAGCCTGCCTTGCAGAATTTTATCGTTTCCGGCGAGCCGTTGGGCTTCATCCAGCAGTGCCAACAATTTTTCTCTGGCTCCGGGTACGGAAAGCAGCCGGGGACGCCGCTGGTCGCCGGTGGGGTAGCCCAGACAGTGCGGCGAATTGTTCCAGAGTTCCCGCCGGAAATCGTGATACTTTTTCATTGCCTCATAGGCTTTGCCGTAATATTTACTTTCCACATCGGCTAAAATTTTTGCCGGATCAAGGTCGGGGTTCCAGAGCATTTTGCCCATAACACAGTACCACTGCCAGTTTGAGTTGGTGCGGTCGGCACGGTGATCCGGCTCGCCTTTTTTCCGCCGGGGCCAGAAATCGGCATCGGCAAAGAGCATCTCTTCTTTCCAGCCAATCCAGCCCATTTGCCGGAAGAATTTCAAATCACTGACCTGAATATATTCCGGGCAGCCGTACATTATGGGGGTGCAATTTGCGTAATCATAGAGCCGCATGCGGGCAGCAGCTTTGCTCCACGCTTTCATGTTGGCGAGCTGTTTGACATTCCGCTCGCAGGCAGGATCATTCAACTTGTGCCCGTAACACCTGCCGTGAGTGCAGTAGTAGATCATTGCCCGGGGATCGTACTTTACATTATCCGGCACCTTGCGGTAGGTGTGGTACGCCCATGATTCCAGCTGAGCGTTGGGATGTTTTTTGTAGATTTCCGCCATAAGTTTGACTGCCACTTTGTGGAAACGGCTGGTTATATTTATATAGTCAAAGGCTCCGCTGCCATCTAACTTGCAGCAGAGTTTGCACTCGCACCAGCCGGTGGTGGTATCGGGCATACCGAAGAGAAGTCTTACTTCGTTTGCCGGATATTTTTTGTAGAGGTCATCCACATATTGCAAAAAGAGTTTTTGAACTGCCGGATTGGCAATGCAGATCTGATTGCCTTTGATGCGTTTGCCATTTACCAAGGCAAAATACTCCGGGTGTCCGGCAAAAAGTTTTTGGGGGACGGCTTTGCTGAAGGTGGTGTGGCCGCCTTCACCGATATTCAAAAGCGAAGTCCTTGCCTGATAGAACTTTTCTGTATAAGTTCGCTTGAAGTTCCAGGGAGGACTGATCTGAAAACCCTGCCGCACCGCCAGCGTCTGCCCGTTGACCGGAGTTTTGCCGGTGGCACTTACATGGGATAACTGCCGGTAGCGGAAAGCCGGCTCTCTGATTATGCTGAAATCCGCAAATTTGAGCGTGGGCTTTGCGGGGATATATTCATAGTTATCGAATTTGGTTGCTGTCCGGAACCAGCGTATACCCAGCTTTTCGTCCAGAAACGCATACACGCCATAAAGTTCGCCCACCCGATCTTTGCCCACTATATAAAGCGTATTATTTTTGCAGACTATGGCAAAGGCATCCGGGGAATCGGCCTTGGCAAGTCGGGTTGCCGCCTCATCCGGCAGCCGGGGCGTATGGGCAAGAGTGCCGATAAAGATCCGGGAAACTGCATTGCTTATGCCTTTTCTGACCGGTAAACTTTTCCCGCAAAGTTTTTTTACATAACAAGCCAATTCTTCAGCGGCAAGACGGGTCGATTCCGGAGCATTTTTCCCGATCACGATTTGAGTATTGGCGTTGATTTCAAAAGCATGAACCGTACCGGCAAAACCCAAAGCAAACAGCAGCAGCCAAAAATTTTTCATAATTCTACCTGAACTGTATTTAAAATAAATATTGATAGAATATACACACCATTTAAGGAAAAATCAATTTTTAAGTTGCCGATAAACCGCTATTTGCTATGGCAATATTCCGTAAAAAAACAGCGGAACAGAAATCTTCGAGCCAAGATCTCCATTCCGCAAAACAGTTTTACAACACTTTTACAGTACGAACTTTACGCCTTCGACTTCGCCGAATTCTTTGGCGAGCAGATTCATTATTTCCCGGTTGGGAACGGTCACAGTTACATGAAAACTTTTGTACCGCTGACCGCTGGAGGCGTTGCCGATGGCAAAGCGTTCGCTGTACTGGAATTTTTCCAATATTTTATTGAGGTTTTCCAGAGCGTTGGCGCTGGTGGCATCCACCACTGCCCGGTAGCTCCAGTCTACGGGGAAGATTATCTCCGGCTTGCCGGGCTGGACATCTTGATTTTTGAGCTTGATCATTGAGCGTACTCCTCTTTCCAATAAGGCGAAAGTTTACGCAGTGTGGCGATGATGGGCGGCAGTTTTTCCAGAATAAAATCCACTTCTTCGACTGTATTGTAGCGGGAGAACGAAAATCTTATAGTCCCATGCGCCGACGTATACGGTATACCCATGGCTCGCAGCACATGAGAGGGTTCCAGACTGCCGGTGGTACAGGCGCTGCCCGAGGAGGCACAAATGCCGAACTGGTTCATCAAAAGCAGGATCGCTTCGCCTTCGATAAACTCAAAACTTACGCTGGAAGTGTTGGGCAAACGGGAGGATTTGTCGCCGTTGATCTTGATCCGGGGAATGCGTTCCAGCAAACCATTTTCCAACCGATCCCGGAGCATGGAAAGGTATTTGACCTCTTCTGCCATGCCATTTTTTGCCAGTTCGGCAGCTTTGCCCAAAGCCACGACGCTTGCCACATTTTCCGTACCGCCCCGGCGGGCTTTTTCCTGATGACCGCCTACGATAAAGGGGCGGAATCTTATGCCGCGACGCACATACAATACGCCGATACCCTTGGGGGCGTGGAGCTTATGTCCGGAGCAGGAAAGCATGTCGATTTCGCTGTTGGCTAAATCAATGGGTACTTTGCCCACTGCCTGCACGGCGTCGGTGTGAAATAAAGCTCCGTGTTTGTGTGCCAGTTTGGCGATCTCTTCCACCGGGTAGATGTTGCCGATCTCGTTATTGGCATACATTACGCTGACGATGGCGGTGTTGTCGTCCAAAGCTTCTTCCAAAGCCTGCATATCTATTCTGCCGTTGCCGTCTACCGGAATGGTTTCAAAGATATAGCCCCGGCGTTCCAGCTCTCTGCCCAAATTCAATATAGCGGGGTGTTCGACCTTGCTGGCGATGACCTTTTTCCGCTCCGGATTGGTCAACAACGCACTCCAGATGGCGGCGTTGTCGCTTTCAGTACCGCAGGAAGTAAAGATGATTTCAGTAGCTTCGCCATCGGGGTTGCGGTGATCGGCGTTCAAAAGTTCCGCTATCTTCAGGCGGGCATTTTCCACATCCTTTGCCACGCTGCCGCCGAAAGTGTGGATGCTGCCGGGGTTGCCGTAACACCTGGTCAGATAAGGCAGCATGGCTTCCAGCACTTCCGGAGCAACGCAAGTGGTGGCGTTGTTATCTACATAGATGACCGGTTTGTCACTCATCAAATGCTCTCCACAGTTAAGTCGCTGCTGACAAACTCCCGGAGTTTATCCTGCACCGTGTATTTGAGCGTAACTCCCGCCGAGGGGCAGCTGGAGCAGCGGCCGGTGAGCCGTACAATGACATTGCTGCCGTTGAGGTCGACCAATTCGATGCTGCCGCCGTCATGTTCCAGCAGGGGGCGGATCTCTTTATCAATAACTTCCTGCACCCGGAAAACTTTCTGCACGGTGGTAAGTTTATTGAAATCATCTAACTTGGGGGCGGCTTTTTCGGCAGGAGCGTTGTTCCAGAGTTCGTCCAGCACCCGCTGTATTTCGTCCAGACAGCTGCCGCAGGCACCACCGGCTTTGCAGAAGTTGGTTATTTCAGAAGCTTTGTGCAGATTGTTCTGTTTAGCCACATTCCTGATCTTGGTATCAGTTACGCCAAAGCATTTGCAGATGATCGCCCCTTCGTGGTCGTCGCCATTATCGGCAACTTCTTCGCCCCGGTAGTTGGCAATGGCGGCCTGCAAGGCTTCCATGCCCATAACTGAACAGTGCATTTTTGCTTCGGGCAGTTCACCCAAAAGTGCCACAATATCCTGATTGGTCACTTTGCTTGCTTCTTCCAAAGTCATACCCTTGACCAATTCGGTCAACGCCGAACTGGAGGCAATGGCACTGGCACAGCCGAAAGTTTTGAATTTCACATCGGCGATCCTGCCGTTTTCATCCAGCTTGAAGGTCAGTTTAAGGGCGTCGCCGCAGGTTATATTGCCCACATCGCCCACGCCGTCAGGATTTTCCACTTCGCCCACATTGCGGGGATTGAGGAAGTGATCCATTACTTTTTCGTTATAGTTCCACATAGTTCAACCTTACTTGTAGAGTGCCATTTCCTTGTTGACCGCTTCGGTCACAACTGTATTGACCGTATCCAGCGCAATGCGTTCCGCATCCCGGCAATCCCGGCGGCGGAATTCGGCACAATTTTCTGCCAGAGTTTTGGGCGAAACAACCACCCGGAAAGGTATACCCAGCAAATCGGCATCGCTGAACATAAAGCCGGGCTTTTCTCCGCGGTCGTCGAACAACACTTCCACCCCGGCGGCGGTAAGATCGCTATAAAGTTTATCGGCAGCTGTTTTCACATCTTCTTTGTCGTAGCCGATGGCAACGATCTCCACCTGCCACGGAGCAATGCTGATGGGCCAGATGGGGCCGTATTCGTCGCAGCTCTGCTCAATAACACTTGCCATGGCACGGCCCACGCCGATACCGTAACAGCCCATGATCATGGGGTTGCTCTTGCCGTTTACATCCAAATAATTGCAGCCCATGGGTTTGGAGTATTTGGTCCCCAACTGGAAGATGTTCCCGACTTCAATACCACGCTCCATTTTCAAAGGTTCGCCGGTCAGCGGACAGGGGTCGCCTTCCCGGACGGTGGCAATGTCAGTAACTATGCTGGCAGTTGTGTCGCAATCCCGCTCGTAATTGAAGTTGATGTAGTGGTAATCGGCTTCGTTGGCACCCACTACCAGATTGCCGGATTCGGCGGCGGAGCGGTCAACGATCATCTTCATCTTTTTAGGATCGATGCCGATAATGGAGGCAAAACCCGGTACGCAGCCGGCGTTGCGGATGGATTCATCGTCGGCAAACTTGAGTTCGGGAGCCATGGCGGCGTTGGCAAGTTTGCTTTCGTTGACCTCAAAGTCGCCCCGGATCAGGGCACAGATAAGTTCGCCGGTGATGGCGTTCTGATAAAAGACCACTTTGCCGGTATTTTCGGCTTTTACTTTCAAAAAGTCGGCAACTTCCTCAATGGTTTTGCAGTTGGGAGTGTGGACTTTTTCCAGCGGCAGAGCTTCGGAGGGTTTTTCAAACTTCCATGCGGCTTTTGCCACTTCGCGGTTGGCACGGTAGCTGCGGTCGGGGGAGTAGAAAATCGTATCTTCGCCGCAATCGCACAACGCCATGAATTCGTGGGAAACCGCCCCGCCCATCATGCCGGAGTTAGCTTCGATGGAGAGCACATTTTTCATGCCCAGACGCTGGAAAATGCGTTCATAGGCTTCGTGACAGCGTTTGTAATATTTTTCCAGATCCGCCTGATCGGTGTGGAAGCTGTACGCATCTTTCATGGTGAATTCACGCACCCGGATCAGTCCGGCACGGGGGCGGGCTTCGTCCCGGTACTTGGTCTGGATCTGATAAAGCATGGCGGGCAGCTGCTTGTAGCTGGTAAGTTCAGTTCTTGCCAGATGCACCACCGCTTCTTCGTGGGTCATGCCCAAAATCATGGGCTTGTTGTTGCGGTCGCGGAAACGCAGGAGTTCGGCACCCACGCTGGCGTAACGGCCGGATTCTTCCCACAATTCGGCGGGCAGCACTACGGGCATAAGCACTTCCTGACCGTCGATTTTATTCATTTCTTCCCGGATGATCTGCTCGATTTTTTCGATCACTCTTTTGCCGGTGGGCAACAGCGAATAGATACCGGCGGAAACGGGCCGGACATAGCCGCCACGCACCAGAAATTTATGACTTACAGTCTTGGCATCTTTGGGATCTTCCTTGATCCGGCGGCCTACAAGTTTACTCAAACGCATGATATATTCTCCAAATGTTTAAAAACTCAATATTTTATGGGAAGCATAATATACAATGCTTTACTGATTTTAGCAATCAATTTGCACTATTTTTTGCAGATGTTTCTCTTATATTTAAAAAAGCAAAAGAGCAGAATACTTAAAGTTGATACATTCTGCTCTTTTTCCGGACTGTTTCCGGCTGTTTTTCCGGATTTTTGCCGGACAAATTATTTCTGCAAAGCTTCCGGCGCTGTTTTTTTGTGGCTGGCGGAACGGTTTTTTCTGCCGGGCATAGGCATTTTCAGCAACCGGTCCAGTTCGCGCTCCACAAGTTTCGCGCTTTGGGCTTCCTGCTGGGCGAGCTCGGAACGCAATTTCTGCAAATCGGCTTCAGCCCGGGCGATACGGGCTTTTTTAGCGGCCATTACCGCCTGAAAGTCCGCTTCGATGCGTTTGAGCAATTCGTTTTTCAAATTCTGCCGCTGATCTTCGGGCATGATCTTGTATGCCCCGATCAATACCATGATCTCGAACCGGCGCTTGCGGGCGGCTTCAAAACTTTTTCGCTGTTCCGGAGTCATTTCCGCCGGACGGTGATTGTATTTGCCGGCATACACCGGCTGCGACATTTGCATAATGCGCGGGGATTTTTCCCGGGACTGCCAGGCTTGGGCTTCGGTGCGCTCTTTACGGTTTTTGCGTTCACTCCAGCGGCCTTTTTCATCGGCCGACAACATCACGCCGGACAGCAGGGCTGCCAGCACCAGCAATAACGAAAACTTTTTCACAATAAATCCTCATTGATGGGGTTGAATACTTCTATGCTCCAATCGCCCGTTTGACGGACAGCATCTATCGAAGCACTGCACTCCGCAGCGTGGCTGCTTACCTGATCCCACGCCAGAGTTATGGTGCTTTCATCCAAAGCCGCAGCAAATGCCTGGGAATCCGCAAAAATGGTATATTCGACCAGCGCCGGTGGAGTTTTCTCTGTTCCCATATGCCAGAATACTCCGGTTACAGCCAACACCGCCGCCGCGGCCGCGGCCGTCGGCATCACGATAAAACGCAGATAATTCTGCCGCAAACGGTTATGCTGGCGCAGCGCACCTTTGATCTGTGCGTATTCCGGCGCTTGCTTTGCCGACGGCAGTTCCGATGACAGCACCATGGCCTGAAATTCAGCGAACTCCCGGCAGGCTGCACATTGCTGCAAATGCTTTTGAACTGCCGGATCGCTCCCGGCAATACCGGCAATGATCGCAGCTTCGCAATCACTGCACAAAATTTGTTCTTTTTTGATTTCTGACATTATCTACCTCACAGACTTAATCGCTGTCGCAAAAATTTCAAACAATTATGCATACGCCCCAGCGCCGTATTGATCGGGCATTTCTGGATCTCGGCGATCTCCTTGAAACTCAAATCGTTCTGGCGCATCAAAAATACTTCCCGCTGTTCCTCCGGCAGTTCCGCGAGCAGTTTTTCCAGCTGCTCGCCCAACATTTGCGCTCCCACCAGACCGCTGGGGTTGCCGTTTTCGGTGATCGTTTCGGGCATATCGCCATCGCTGGTCAATGCGCCGATTTTTGCGCGGCTCTTTTCCCGGCGGAAATGCTCCAGCACCTGATTGCGGGCGATCCTGAACAACCACGCCGCAAATTTACCGTCTTCCCGATAAACTGACAGCTTGTTGAACACTTTGATCCAGAGATCCTGAAAGACATCGTCCGCAGTCATGCTGTCGCCATTGAGCATTCTGACCACAAACGCATACAATGGTTTCCGGTAGCGCTCATAAAGCAACTCCATAGCGTGATCGCTGCCGTTGCGGGCAGTTGCGATCAACTGCTCATCGGACAACTCACACGGTACTTCTGCCGCCGGATTTTCATTACTCATTATTTTGTTCCTGTTCTGCTGCAACGCGTTTTACCCGACTGGGGCGATCCCCTCCCCTGATCCGGCGGCACCCGAAAAGCAAGCTGCATACAATGCTCTTACACTGCTTTTAATGCCTGCCGTCGCTATTTTATTGTGTCAAACACCTGTAATTTACAAAAACTTATATGACAGTCTTTCTTTTATGCCACGGCACAAAGAGAAAATAAAACAAATTGGGCAATGCCGTACTGTATGTGGCAAGGGCATAACCCAAAACCATGCCGGACAACCCCATATTAAGTTTTATACCGAAAAGCCAGCTGAAAAATATCCGGCATACAAAACCATCCAGCAACGCTATTATCAAACCGAATACCGCATTGCCGATACCTTGCACAAAACCGTTGGTGCCTTTCATTATCAGCAAAGCCGGATAGTGCAGCAAAAGCGCCGTAACGATCACCGGAGCCAGCTCCAGAACCTGCGCATCGCCGGTAAAAAATGAAAAAAGTTCCCGGTTGAACAAGTACATTATCACCCCGTAGACCAGGAAAAATCCCCCGCAGATCTCCCAGGCATAGTATACGCCCAGCCGGACCCGGCGAAAATTCCCCGCTCCCATGTTCTGCCCCACAATAGTCGATACCGCCATCATCACGCCCTGGGAGATTTTGTTGGCAAGTTCATCCAGCCGCAGCGCAATACCGAATGCCGCCGACGCCGCCACCCCCAGCGAATTTATCAAAGAAGCCACAAAAATCATGGATATATTGATCGCGCCAAAACGCACCGCAAAGGGTACGCCCAGCTTTATCAATGCTCCAAGCATCTCTTTGCGGCAGATAAAGTTGACAGGTTTGAATTCAAAACCGAATTCGCTGCGGCATTTATAAATATAATGCAAAGCCAGAGTCATCGCCACCGCCTGACTGATGACCGTAGCAGCCGCCGCTCCGGCGACCTGCCACTTGAAAACAGCCACAAACAGCAGATCCAGCACTATATTCAGCAAAGCCGATATCACAATAAATTTGAACGGCCGCACCGAGTCCCCTACTCCGCGCAAAACCGCCGCCACCGCATTATATATGTATATAAAGAGCAGCCCGCCGCCGCAAATCGTCAGATAATGCTGCGCCATGGCAAACGCTTCCGGCGGTGTATCCATAAGTTCAAGAATAAACCTGGTCAGAAAGAGCGACAAAATCGACACCACCACCGCGATCACCGCACACATAGTCAGCAAAGTACCGATGGCCTGATCAAGTTTGTGCCGTTCACCTTTGCCCACCAGCTGCGAAATAAGCACCTGTCCGCCGGTGGCCATCCCCATACCCACCATCATCAGAAACATGACCACAAAGCCGCCGGTCATGATCGCCGAGATCCCGGAACTGCCCACAAATTTGCCGACAATAAGCATATCAGTCATGCTGTACAATACCTGAAGCGCATTGGACACCATAAACGGTATGGAAAACCATAACATTGGTTTGAAAAGTTCGCCGCTGGTAAAATCCC
The DNA here is from genome assembly GCA_017504585.1 of Lentisphaeria bacterium. GTDB lineage: Bacteria > Verrucomicrobiota > Lentisphaeria > Victivallales > Victivallaceae > SIG78. The sequence continues at coordinate 5,953 of JAFVQX010000020.1, read as the reverse complement.
GGATCGCAGTTTTGGCCATAAAATAATCTCCTTACTGAAACATAATATATCACAAAAAGTCCATTTCAGTAAGTTTTTCTGAAAAATTATTAAAAAATCAGCTTTTTTTCGCTCCGGAGCTTGACAAACTCGATTTTTGAATTAAATTAATAGGGTAATCAGCAATGATTATTATGTGCGCCCATAGCTCAGTTGGTAGAGCAAATGACTCTTAATCATTGGGTCCTGGGTTCGAGTCCCCGTGGGCGTACCATTTTTTTTGCTTCATATCGTGGCACATCTCGTGCCTTTACTGCTTCTCTCTTTTGGTCGTGTACGAAAGGTACACTCCCGCGGTCGTTCATTGCAAAAATACGCTCTGCTTGTCACGCCGCAGCGCAGCGAAGGCGGATGCTCACGCTATTTCGCAAAACTGCTGGCGATATTTATTTTTTGCTTCATATCGTGGCGCATCTCGTGCCTTTACTGCTTCTCTCCTTTGGTTGTGCACGAAAGGTACACTCCCGCAGTCGTTCATTGCAAAAATACGCTCTGCTTGTCACGCCGTAGTATCACGAAGGCGGATGCTCACGCTATTTTGCAACGTTTTGTTCTCTGCAAAAAAGTTTGGCACCAGCCCTTGTCTTTTATCTGCCGGCGGCTTTCAGTTCGGCTTTGATCCGGGCTTTCACCGCGGGTATATCCACGCCTTCGGGGTAGCTCATATCGTCGGTATAGATCGCAGCTTCGTAAGGTTTGAGCGTTTCGACAACTTTACCGCCCTGGATCTTTACCTGACGTTTTTCGCCCAGCACCCGGACTTTGCCGGAGTTTTCCCCCGGCCATTTGATCGAAATTTTCATATCCTTGCGGAGCATATTTACTGCCGCCACAAAGTATTTTCCCTTATACTCCCGGGCAGTTACCCGCAGCGCGGTCTGGTTGGCGGGCATGGCATCGACCTTGATCGTTTTGCTCAACAAAACCGGTGCCAGGTTGTTCAATTCGGGCATGATGACTTTGAGCCAGCCCAGATGCATTTCGGGCGAAGCGTAAATACCCGAATTTGGGTGCCGCTGAAAATATTTTACGTCGGGCTGTCCCACCTTGAAGGGGAAAATACCGGTTGCTCCGGCGGCAATGGCCCCCCACACCGTACAGCGGGTTTCCACAAAAGTCATGCTGCGGTGATTGTTGGGGCCTCTGGCATAACAATCGCGGTCAAAGGCCTGCGGGCAGTACCAGACGCCTTCGCTGCCCACGCCGCGTACAATAGTCGCCACTGCCGACGAAGTTACCGCCAGTTCGTGGCTGAAGACATCCTGCTTGTCGGGACTGGGGTACATATCCAATATATGTATATCGCAGTGAGCTTTTTTGTTTACGCACCCGCTGGCGCTGTTATCCAAACCCAGCACCGGGTGGTTGGGATCGACTTTGCGCAAAAACTCATACTGCCGCTTGAGTTCGGCGGCCATTTCCGCGCCACGGGGTTCGTCGTAGAGGTACCAGCCGAAAAATGCGGGGTGTTCTTTTACGGCGTCAACCAGTTTCCGGATCTTTTCGTAGCTGGCGTTGGAAAGGGTCTTCACTTCTTTGCCGTTTTCCAGAAAACCGAAAAAAGTACCGCGCATCTTGTGTCTGGGAGTAAATGCCGCCATCAGCCCAAGCGAATGCAGTTCGTCCAGCATGGCGATTATCTTGTCGATCTCGCTGAAATGCAGCATGTAGAATTGCACAAGGTTGCACCCGGCAGCTTTTTGCGCCTTCAGGTCGCCGGGGCCGCCGATAAATCCGCGGATAAAAGTTCTTTTGCCATTGATCATTACGCAGCGGTCGCTATCCAGAGTTATCACATTGCCCCGGGCTGGTGCTATGACATTGAAAGGCACAGCAAGTTTGCCGTCAGCTTTGCCGGCGCCGGAGATGATGCACTCCACATTATAACTGCCGGGGGCCCACTTGGCGGCAGAAAAACAGACCTTTTCGGTGGCGCGTGGCGCAGCAACAGTTTTTTGCGCAATAACTTTATCATGCTGCATGACTTTAACTTGCAGAGAAGCGTTTCTCAAAGCCTCATTGCTGGCAAGACTGCGCACTGCCAGTGCCAATTCCGGCTGGGGCAATGCCAGATAAATATTGTTGCGGTAGCAGGGCTGGAGCATATCAAGCGCCAGAGTTGCCGCGCTGAACTTGACCATTTTTTCATCAAAAGCCACGATCTTGCCGCTGTCATCCAGCACGATGGTCTGCAATTTGTAATCACCGGAATCCGCCAGTTCTACGGGTATGGCAACAGCTTGTTCGCCGGACTTGGGCAAAACTTTTTCCACCGAATTGAATGCTGCGACCTTTTTATCTTTGTTCCACAGGGCAACCTTTACCGAATAACGGTGGCCCTGTTTGCCGGTCAAAGTGCCGCTTACCGTCGGACGCACCACTCCATCGGTCATTTTCAAAGTAAGCGCAGGCGCCTGAAATTCGGCCTGATAGCAGGAAAAATCCACCGGAATATCCAGCAGATACCCGAACTTTTCGTTATCAGCAAACTGTTTGGTGGGGCTCCAGACGCTCAAAAAATACTCTTTGTCCGCAGGGTTGTGATCCTCGCGGGCAACATTGAACCGCCAGGTGTTGGCTTTTGCCGACGGCCCCAGTGCATAATACGGTATAAAGACTTCGGCAGTAAAGCCTTTGCTATTCTGTTCGACCGCCACCTGCCAGGGAAAATCCCATCTGGTATCGGCAATACCGCCCTTGCTGGAACTTTCGTAACGGCATCCGGAAACATTGAAAACAAACTGTTTGTGTTCGCGGATGTTTCTATCCGGCGAAGGCTCGGCCACCGGCGTTATGAATATTTCGATACAGTCGTTGTTCCACAAAGCAAAATCATGTTCGTGCATTGCGGTATGGATCTCCTTATCCACTGCATCCACCGCAAAATACAAGCCCCGTTCACCGGCAAGCACCTTGAAACGAGTCGGCTGGGTGGCAGCTTTACCGTTTAACGGGTTGGTAAAATTGCCCTGCCACGGGGCAGCACTCCACGCTTTTTCGCTTATATTGCCATCCAGCGTGATTTGTCCAGTAACTTTGACCGCCTTCACCTGGAGTGGGGCAGCACACAACACACTTGCCGAAGCAAGAGCCGCAGTAAAAACAGAAAAGGCTTTTTTCATAGTTTATTCGTGATCCCGGGTTAAAGTTTCAAGATAATTTTCGGCGATTTCGCTGGCACTCAATGCCTGATCGTAAACTGCGATATTGTCGTAAGCCGCAGTGGCAGGATTGGCAAATCCGGCACGGTAAGAACCGAAAACAAGGTTCTTCTGATTGCATTTCATAATTTCCATAGCGCCATGTGCCGCTTGTGTGCCATTGACATACAATGTTGCGGTTTTGCCGGTGTAGACTATGGCAAGGCGCGACCAGCATGCAGTGGGTATCCGCACAGTGGAACTGTTGGCGGCAACGTGTTTCATATTATTTTTGCCGTCGCCGGTACGGAACTGCAATGATCCGTAAAATATATAGACCCGGAAACCCGGACCGCGCTCGCCGCTGGCAGCTTCCACCAGAGTTTTGAACTTGCGGTAATTCTTATTTTCAGGATCGGCATCCAGCTTAAAGTCAAAAATAATGGTGAATGGCTTGTCATATTCGGGAGCAAAATTGGAGATCACCAATGCTCCGTTGGTATTGCGGTCGCTGTTGTCCCAGCCGCCGCCGATATAAAGTGCGCTGCCGCCGCTGCGCCCCGGCACTATCCGGGCATTTTTACCCAAATTGATGATCTTACCGTCAGGGCCGGCGGTGGCTTTGACCACATTTTTTTTCACCTGCTCAAAGTTCCATGCCCCCACCGGTGCAACTTCGGCGGCAGCAAGCAAGGTTCCGACTGCCAGCAAGGCTGACAAAAACACTTTTTTCATAAAAAACTCCTGTTACATATAATTGGGTTCTGCAATAGAATATACAACTGAAATGTTTGATTTTCAAGAGTGTAAAACAAAAATGCCTTTAAAAAACAAAAACTCCTGATTTACAAACAGCAAATCAGGAGTTTTTTTACATCAATAATTATTTACCGCTCTGGTATTCCTGCAGCGATTTTACCGCATTGTCGCCCTGTTTGGCATCGCGGATACCCGCAACGGTGGCACTTGCCGCCGCCATGGTGGTCATGTACGGGATCTTGTACTGGATTGCCATCATGCGGATAAAGCTGTCGTCAACCTTGCTGGCTCTGCCCAGCGGAGTGTTGATTATCAGCTGCACCGAACGGTTCTTGATCAAGTCGCCGATGTTGGGACGGCCTTCGTTGAGTTTATACACTTCGTCAGCCTTGACGCCGTTTTCGTTCAGGAACTTGGCGGTGCCGTCGGTAGCAACGATCTTGAAGCCCATTTCGTCCAAACCTTTGGCGACCGGCAGGAGTTTATCCCGTTCGCCTTCGGCAACGGTCAACAGCGCCACGCCTTCCAGCGGCAGCGCCGCACCGGCAGCCTGCTGGGCTTTGAAGTACGCCAGACCAAAGCTTTCCGCCAAGCCCATGACTTCGCCGGTAGCACGCATTTCCGGCCCCAGGATCGGGTCGACTTCCGGGAACATATTGAAGGGGAAGACCGCTTCTTTTACGCCCATATAGCTGCGATCCTTGCGTTTGAGCAAATCCCGGTATTCAGAAAGCTTATGCCCAAGCATCAGATTGGTCGCCACTCGCGCCAGCGGCACACCGGTAACTTTGGCCACCAGCGGCACGGTACGGGAGGCGCGGGGATTGGCTTCGATGATATATACTTCGCCTTCGCAAACAGCGAACTGCACATTCAATATACCAACGACCTTGAAGTCGCGGGCGATGGCAGTCGCCTGATCTTCGATTTTCTTGAGGATATCTTCGCTCAAAGTCACCGGCGGAATGGTACAAGCCGAGTCGCCGGAGTGGATACCCGCCAGCTCGATGTGTTCCATAACCATTGCCACAAAGGTATCTTCGCCGTCAGAAAGTGCATCGACTTCCGCTTCGATAGCGTTGCCCAGAAAACGGTCGATCAGCATGGGATATTCCGGACTGACTTGCAGTGACTCTACAGCGTATTTGACCAGCGTGGGTTCGTCGTAGATCACCGCCATACCCCGGCCGCCCAGCACAAAGGAGGGGCGCACCATCACCGGGTAACCGATCTTGCGGGCAAGTTTCACAGCTTCATCCAACGATGTGGAAGTGCCGCTTTCCGGCTGCTTGATGTTGAGTGCGATCATGCGTTCACGGAAATATTCCCGGTCTTCCGCCAACCGGATGCCTTCCGGCTGGGTACCGATGATATTCATGCCCAGATCTTTGAGTTCCTGCGCAATATTCAGCGGAGTCTGACCGCCGAACTGCACGATCACACCTTCGGGCTTTTCTTTATTATAAATGGCGATCACATCTTCGACCGTAAGCGGTTCAAAGTAGAGTTTATCGCTGGTGTCGTAGTCGGTGGAAACCGTTTCCGGGTTGCAGTTGACCAGCACGGTTTCGTAACCGGCATCACGCAGAGCAAAAGCGGCGTGTACGCAAGTGTAGTCAAACTCGATACCCTGACCGATACGGTTGGGACCGCCGCCGAGGATCATGATCTTGCGCTTGTCGGAAACCTTGACTTCGTCGGGTCTGCCGGAGTAAGTGCTGTAATAGTAATCCTCGCCGTTGGCGGTACCGGAAACCGGCACGCGGCAATAGGTGACAACAGCACCGGCCTTCGTGCGGCGGTCGCGCACCATGCTTTCGGATACATTGAAGATCTTGGCAAGATATTTATCCGAAAAACCATCTTTTTTGGCCTGAACCAGCAGCGCGTCATCCAACGACATCCAGTTGCAAGCCGCCAGTTTCAGTTCAAACTGGGCAAGTTCCCAAATCTGGGTCAGGAACCACTTGCCGATCTTGGTCTGCTTGACGACTTCTTCAACAGTAACACCTTTT
>JAFVQX010000019.1 GCA_017504585.1 Lentisphaeria bacterium | reverse complement strand
GCTTGAACGCTTCGGGGCAGAACCAGGTGCCGTAAGGCGCAACTGATTCATTGACCAGCTTCATACTGTACATAACCGACGATACACTGCGCTGCCAGGAGCCATCCACCAGCGGGTGCGGATACATATCCAGAATGTGCAAATCGGCGTAGCCTTCGCGTTTGCTGATGCACCCTTCGGCGGTAAAGTCAAGGTGAATTACGGGATGGTGCGGGTCAATTTCTTTAAGTAGCTGATAAACGTTGCGCAGTTCGGCGCAGAACTCCGCACCTTTGGGTTCATCCGCCAGATACCACGCCAGAAAAGCGGGATGTTCCTTAACCGCATTGACCAGCTTTTTGAGCCGTTCCCACGCCTGCGGAGTCATCCGGGGCGCGAATTTGGAATTTTTGATGGTACGGTCACGGAAACCGCCGAAACCGATACTGCAATTTGCGTAGGGATAAAAGTAAACTTTCAGATTGTACTTATGTGCTTCATCCAGAATGAATTTTATCTGTTCCGGAGTGCGCTGGTTAAGGGTGTAACAGTGAATAACATTGTAACCGGCTTCGCCCATTTCTTTGAAAAATCTGGCATTGTGGTTGTCAGTACCCAAAAAGCCGCGGGGGAAGAAAGGTTTGCCGTTAAGGATCATTTCGCGCGCCTTGCCCAGCCGGACGGTGTTGCCTTTGGTGTGGGGAGCGATCACGCTGATCGTTTCCTGCAAAGTTCCGCGCAGAGCCTCCGGACCTTCGCTTTTCACCGTAATAGTGTATTTACCGGGCAGCCATTTGGAGCCGTCTGCGGTAAAGGTGCGTACCGAGCCGGAAGTTTTTTCGCCGGAAGCGACGACTTTTCCTGCCTGATCGGTTACGGTAAAGGCAGTTTTGACGTTGGTCAGGAGCTTGGCATCGGACTGATAATCCACACTCACACTCAAAGTTTTATCTTCCTGATCGGGGAAGAAACTCTTGCGGTAAACCGGGTGGTTGACTTTGAGTTTGAACGGCACCGCTTCCAGAGTCAATTTTTCAACGTGATGGAAGAGTTTGCCAATTTTATTACGGCCGGTGACGGTCACATAATATTCGCCGGAAGAACCCAGCTCCATCGGCAGGGTAAAGGCTGTATTGGCTCCGGAGGCGGCTTTGACATTCATGCGGTTGAACGCGGCGATCTTGCCATTGCGCCGTGCCGTTGCCTGCACGGTGATCACTCCATTCTGCTGACCGGAAACCGAACCGGTGAGAACCTGCGCCGTACCGTTGGCAGTGGGGATGGTTTTGAGTTCCAGCGATCCTGTTTTCCACTGATACGCGGAAAAATCGGTAAAGGGCAGTTCCAAGGCGGCGAACTTGGTCAGATCGGCAAATTTGCCGGTGGGCTGCCAGACAGAAAGTTCCCGTTTGCCATCCAGAGTATTTTCGCGCGCCACAATGAAGAGACAGTTTCTGGTCTGCCGGTTGACGATCTTCAAAGCATAATAAGGCAGAAAGAGTTCAGCACGGAATCCGCCGTCATATTTTTTGACCGCCACGCGCCAATCCGAATTCCACTTGCTGTTCTGCACGCCCGACTGGTGCGCCAGATCCGCCCGGGTGCCGATGGCATTAAAAATCAGCTGGCGGCAGTTATGCACATTGGGGTCATCCGGAATGGGGTCGTCAGCAGTGATAAAAAGCTCGATCACATCTTCCCGGGAAATGGACGCATCGTATTGGGTGATGGTGGAAATATTGTTTCTGTCTTTGACATCAAACGCCCAGTAAAGACCTTTTTCGGAAGCGGCAACCTGAAAGAACGTTTCTTCCGCAGATTTGATTTCGGCATAGCGCAAGCGGGTAAAACCGCCCTGCCGGGGTGCGTTTTTCCAAACCGCTTCATCCAGTACGCCGTCAAGTTTGATTTCGGAATCTTTTACCGGCAGAGCCTTCACTTTATCGGCAGCAGAGGAGCAGAACGGCAAAGCGGCAACAGCTGAAATCAGTATAAATTGTTTTAACATATTTGCCCCTTATTCACCAAAAATTTCAATATATTTTTCTGCGACCTGCGAAGCATCTTTGCACACATTGTAGAATTTCAGGTCATCAATGGCACCGCACAGGGGGTAACTGTACCCGTTGCGGTAGCTGCCGACGGTGAGGTACCGGGTCTTTTTCGGAGCAGTGATGGTCATTTCTTTCCGGGCAGCCAGCACACCGTCAAGATAGATGCAAGAAGCTTTGCCGTCGTAAGTAACGGTCATCAAATGCCACTCTTCGTGCGAAATCGCAACTTTGGTGTTGCTGCTGACAGCTTCGGTAAACTTTTTGCCGTCGCCGGAGCGGAAACGCAGGGCTCCGTAGTAGTAGCCCAACCGGATGCCGGGGCCCCGCTCACTGTCGCACATATTGAAAAATTCTTTGAAATGAGTCCGTACAGCTTTCCGGTCGATCTTGAAAATCACTTCGGCAGTAAAGGGTTTGGTAAAATCCAGTTTAAGGTCGCGGATCACCAGACACCCGGCTTTATTGCCTTTGTATTTACCCTGAAAGCTCAAAGCCTGCCCTTGCAAACCGGGAACTGCAATGACTGCATCAGGATTTCTGAACATCTTGACAAGTTCAGCTCTGTTATCCAGATTCCACGCTGCCACAGGTTCAACGGCAGTTGCCAGCAACGGCAGAAGCAACCCTGCCAACATCAACATTTTCAACATAAAAACTCCTTTGTGATAATATATGGAAACATCTGATACAGAAAAGACACTATATACGATATCACAAATTTTTTTTACTGTCAAATTTTTTGCCGGATAATAGTAAAAACAAAAACAGCCTAGTTTGCGGAAAACCAGGCTGGCATACTTTGATATATCGTTTATTTTGCGTTATTTATAACTTTCAGAACCACTACCGGCATCATCCAGTTTTTGACTTTGTAACTGTCGCCGTGGATAGTGACTTGCTTTTCGTTGAACTTTTTAAGATTCAATCGGTTGGGCATTATAAAACACTTGGGGACAAGTTCTTCGCCTTTGGCTTCGTAAAGGACGTGAGTTATTACATCAATGGCAGTTTTTTCTTCGTAAATATAGCCGGTAAGTTTTACGCTTTTTCCCGGAGTTATGAAGTTGCCTTCCAGTTTGATCAAATCATCATTGGGCAGCGGCCGTCCGCCAGGAGCGTTGAACTTGGGAAGTTTGGCAAGAGCTTTTTCATCGGCTTCCACTGCGGGGCGTCCAACGTAAAAAGGTATATGCTCCGGAGCGGCGATCTGCACCCAGCCCGAAGGAGTGGCTTTGTCCAGAGCTTTTGCCGCCATCCCGCGGCGGCCGGTACCCAGAGCCTCATAGCCGGTACTGGGACCGGAACGCAAATTCACATTGGCGGTGAGTTTGTTGTTTTTTATATAACGCTTCTGCACCCACACCCGGGTATTGGCGGGGGGCTTGATCGCCAGCCATTTGGGGTGTACGGCGGTGATCTCCACCGGGTTGTGTTTGGTCAGCTGTGCTACGGCGGTATATTTCATCCCCGCACCTGCCCGGACGTTGAGCGGATATTTTATCACCCGCCCCTGAACAGTTTCAGCAGCGGAACCAATCATTGCCATCAGCAATACAATGCAGAAAAAAGCCCGTTTCATATTATAAAATCCTCAAAATGAGTTAAAAATAAGCAATTACTGAAACTATATCACTGTTTGCAGCTTTTTCAAGCCCGGCAAAGTTTTTTTGATAAGATTATTTGCGTACTTTTCTGCCCGGCTTTTTGCGTACCGAAAAACCGAAATGCCCCAGACACTTGCCCAGCTGAAAATAGTGGCCGTGAGCAT
>JAFVQX010000018.1 GCA_017504585.1 Lentisphaeria bacterium | reverse complement strand
CTACCCCGCTGACGGCGGAAAAAAGTCTTAAATATACCCATCCGGGGCATATATCTGACTTGCTGGAAGAAGATAAAGTCCGTATTGATTAAGTTGTTTTAGTTTTTGAGATAAGAAAATGACCGCCACTGCTTTTATATTTATTTTTATATCGCTTTTGCTTCATAGCTTATGGCACTTTTTATGTAAAAGCAGCGGCAAGGCCTCAATAACATTTTTTGCGATTTTTTCCACAGCCTTGTTTTTTACAGTATCAAGTATCGGGGTATGGTCAGGGTTGTTGTTTAAAATTCCGTGGCATATTTATAAATTTGCCATGCTGGGGGCATTTTTCGGCATTGTCCATGAAGTTGGACTGATTTGGGCGTACCGCAACAGCGATATATCGCTGGCGTATCCCATGACCCGGGCATTGCCGGTACTGTTTACCTTTGTAATGACTGCTTTACTGGGATGGGGAAAAACGCTTTCGCTGTGGGCAACCGGCGGTATGCTGTTGATTTTTATCGGTTGTTTCAGTATGAGTTTTTCCGGCGGCAGCTTGCATGAATCCTGGCAAAACAAAATAATTGCAATACGCAAAGGCTTGCTGGGAATCGTGATTGCGGCAATCGGAACCAGCGGTTACACTATTGCTGACAGTTTCGGGATCCGAAGCATCATGGAGTTTGCCGGAAATACCAACCGGATCCTGACGGCGGCAGCTTACTCCACCTGCCGGGAAATCACTGCGGCAGTCGTGCTCTGGAACATAGCAGCATTTTTCGGCAGCAGAATCGGTGAAAAAGGCTCATGCCGGGAGTTGATAAAAACGCCCCAACCCTATCTGGCAGGTGTTTTTGCCGGGCTGGCGTATTTGCTTATATTGATGGCGATGAACTATGTAAGCAATGTAAGTTTTGTGCAGGCGTTCCAGCAGTTGAGTTTGCCGGTAAGTGCGGTACTGGGATTTGTGATCCTGAAAGAAAAGGTAACTATTTTGCGGATCATATCGCTGGCATTGATCATGGCCGGGCTGATCATGTGTGTTATAAAATAAAATATTGTATTGCGCAATACATAAAAATAAAAACTAAACTTAAAGGAGAAAAATCATGTTGAAAAAACTCTTTACAACTGCAGTAGCACTGTTGTTGGCGGCAACTGTTTCAGCTGCTGGAGTAAGTGCCAAAGCCTCCGGCAAGGGTGCTTCGGTCAAAGAAGTATCTCCGGGCGTATGGCAGTTGACTGTTACCCCCGGCAAAGGTTGGCCGCAAATCCAGTTTTACGGCAAAAACACCACCTGGGGCAAAGGCAAAGTATCAATGACAATCAAAGTTCTGGAACCGGCGGGCAGATTGCCGGGTATTTCGATTTCCAGCGAAGGACCGCGTACCGCGTTGCGTTCCAGCTACATACAGAATTTGCTCAAGATCAACGAAAAAGTAGTTATTTCAGCGACACAGCAGGGCGATAAAGCTCCCCGCTGCGTATCGCTTTCGGTAAAAAATCCCGATAAAAAAATGGTATTGGAAATTTCGGATGTGATTTTTGAAGACGCCGATACTGCTGCTGTTCCGGTAGTCCAAAAGTCATCTGACAGCAAGGTGCAGCCCTTGCGTGCCAGAGTCAAACCGCTGCCGCCGGTGATGTTCAAGGGCAAACCTTTTTTTCCGCTGGGGGCGTATGATACTTTCAAATACAACGAAGCGGGCAAATTCGGCTCCATCGACCCGGATTTTGTGGCTGCCGGCGGCAATCTGACCGACCTCGGCATCATCTATATGCCTGAACACCTCGCGGGCAGCGAAGCCTACAAACGCTGCTACCGTCTCGAAGGGCAGGAGCAATTCTTTGCCGCATTGGAAAAGATGAAAGATGATCCCCTCTGGAAAGATGTGGCGATCCTCGTCGGTCTGGGTGCCAGCGTTATGTATGACGATAGTCAAATCGGCAAAAAAGGCGGTCACAACGCCATGTTTGTTCCCGCCAAAGGCGAAAAACTGGAAATCCGCAAACAAGTGCTTGCTGATGCGGTGAAAAAACTTTCCAAATACCCCAATGTTATGGGGTACACCACCGATGAACCCGAAAATTTTGCCTGGACTTATTACAACAAATATCATCAGGATGGCTGGAAAAAAGAAAAAGATGTTGACCTTGCCCGCAAGATCATTGAGTGGACTTCCTGGACGACTCCCATTATCCGGGAAAATCACCCCTCCGCCCAGCTGGTGCCGATCATTGGCTGGTGGACGACTTACGAACACACTTCGCCCTTGTACGATGTGATCATCGCCAACAGTTACCCCGCCAAAAAACATGGCATGAAAGAGTTTGAAGCCAATCTTTTTGAGGTCATCTACGACACCGGCAAGATGGTTGAAGCCGCCCGTAAAAACAACAAAACCGCTATCATCATGCCTTGTATGTACGATATGCGTGCCGACCGTATTCCCATGACGCTTAATGAACAGCTTTACATCATGTTTGCTCCGCTTACCCGGGGGGCTATGGGTATCCATGGCTGGAGATTGCAGCGCTGCAGCGACGGCTACCGCAAGTTTGTGGTTTACCCCACCATGAAAGAGGTGCATAAACTCAAGGATTACTTCCTCGGCGAATGGTGCGATGAATATGTCAAAAGCGACCACGATACCGCCAGCGTAGATTACCTGAAAAAGTTTCAGGAACGCATTCGTGAAATCTCCGGCATGGAAGATGAAACCAAATATGTGGTCAAGGATGCCGTGCCCGATACCAGTTATTGTCTGCGCCGCCGCGCCGATGGCAGTTACCTCTTTTTGTGCGTGAACAACATGCGTACTCCGTTGGAAGTAACTTACACCTTTGCACTGGAAAAGTACCCGCGTTTTATGATCGACAACATCAACCGTAACAATAAAGTCTGGTTCAAAGGGAATCAAGTAAAAGTCCAGTTCCCCCCCCCTTTGGTGTACACGCTTACATTTTCAAGCCGTGAGGTAAAGAAGCATGAAACAACTTATCGACCGCTGCCAAAAGGTATTTGAAAATGAATATTTGAGCAGCAGAACCAATCTGGTCTACGATTACCGCACTTCACTGGAGCATGAACACCGTTTTGATACGCTGCCCACTGTGGAAGAAGTCGCCAAACGCCTGCCGAACCCCTGCAGCTGGGGGTCGGGTATGGAAAACGGTATGATCAACACCCCCATAGCTTTAAGTATGTATATCGATGCGGGCAATAAAGTTATGGCAGAGCGTATGTATCAGGGACTGAAACTTTGCGGAACTGTTACCGGAGTTCCGGGAGCATTGGTACGCAGCGTTCACCCCGGCGACGGAAAAAGCTGGTTTCCGGAAGCCAGCCGCGATCAGTACACCCATTATGTATACAGTTTGTGGGAGTATTACCACAGCGGCATGGCTGATGAAGCTGTAAAAGAGGAGATCCGCGGACTTTTGAGTGCAGTTGCCAACCATTGTGAAAAGTATATCACGCCGGAAAACAACTACACCTTGCCCCGGGCTGACTTTGATCCGGTACGCAGTCCGGTTTGCCAACTCTGGGAAGTTGAACCCCATGAAGCGGCAAGACTGCCCATGTTTTACGCCGCTGCTTACGATGTGACCGGCAATATGCACTACTTTGAAATGTACCGCAAGTATGCCGTCGAAGCCGGTAATGCGGGCAATAATCTTGAGTGCATGAACTACAACAGCTTTGCCCTGCTGCAGATGCTTTTGAGCTGTCTGTTGATTTACAAGGTCGAAAAAGACCCGGCAATCAAGGCGCTTTATCTGGAAAATATGCGTGAAATCGACCGTTACAGCTACTTTGATCTGCTGCGGGCAAGTAACTGGAAACGCACCAATAATATCTATCTGGCGCCCATGGATTGGCACATGAACAGCTATTGCCGGGTTTACCCCATTTGCCGTCATGTGATCCCCAAACACGCAGAAGATATTCAAATAGCTTATCAGGTGATGCGTGAAATCAACGAAGTGCTGCTTATAGCATTGATGATGCCCGAAGAGATCCGCTGTATATCACCAGCGCACCGCCGGAACTACCGCTTTGTGCTGGATGGTTTTGAGCCGGAAAAATACTACTTTGCCGAAGGAACATTCTTCCCTTGTGCCGTCTGGTACAAAGCCGCCCGGCTGGGTATATCGCTGGATTGATATAATAAAAACTCCAAAGTGTGTGCCGCATGATCAGGCTTTTTATGCGGTACATGCTTGGATTTAACATCAGAAAATATCAGTTTTTATTATTAGCTCAAACATTCCCATATAAAATAAACCAATATTCTGTTAAAAACTTTGCAGGTACAATATGCAGAAAAAGAGAATCGAAGGTATCGTCCCCCCGGTAGTGACTCCGCTGGATAACTGCGGCAAGCTGGATGTTGCCGCTTTGAAAAGACATCACGAGTATTTATTGAAAAATGATGTAGCCGCCCTTTTTGTATTGGGTACGACCGGCGAAGGCCCCGCATTGGCTCAAGAGATCAAAGAAGATATGATCGTCAAAACCGTGGAAAATTGTGCCGGACGGGTGCCGGTATTGGTGGGCGTAAGTGCCGATAATCTTGAGGATTACCTTAAATTAAGCAGCTTTGCCGCCGCTCATGGAGCTGATGGCATTGTGGCGGCTCCGCCCAGTTATCTGCCGCTGGAACGTGATGAATTATTAGAGTTCTATCGGATTCTGACTTGCGAACAAGGGTTGCCGCTCTATGTTTACAACATGCCGGCCATGACCAAGACAGAAATGCTTCCGGAATTGATTCTTGAAATCGCCTCGCTGCCGGGAGTTGCCGGATATAAAGACAGTGCCGGTAATTTTGACAACTTCCAAACGGTTGCAGCTGAACTCAAAGCCCGGACTGATTTTTCAGTATTTATGGGCCCCGATGCGTTGCTGGGCAAGGCTTTGTGTGCCGGTGCCTGCGGCGGGGTAAACAGCGGAGCCAATCTGGCACCGCAATTTTATGTGGGCTGCTACAAGGCATTTCTTGCCAACGACAAAGCAGCAATGGCACGCTGTCAGGCAGGGATCGAAATGCTGCAGAAAATCTACTTTTTCCGTGAAAATATCTGCTGCGGGGTCGCCGCCGGTTTGAAATATGCTTTGCAGTGCCTCAATATCATGGAAAGCCATCTCACCCGTCCCGCCAAACGTATAGAGTCAGAAAAAGTGATCGAAGATTTTGCAGAGTATCTGGCACAGGAATTTGACATCTGACCATTGCTGCGGCTTGAACAATCGGAAAAATAATCAAACACTAACAACTTGAACAGGATTTTTTATGAAAAAGCATCTTCGTATTGCCGCATTGCAATGTAATTTTCAGACGCGGGAGCAAACTCTTGCCATGCCGGAATTTTGGAAGGAGTTCGGTTTTGATACCGAACAGCTGCTCCATACTCACGCCGATATGTACAGTGCGGTGTACGAAGAAAAAGTCCACGGCAAACTGCTGGAAGAGTATTTGCAGAATTTGAAAAAATGCAGTATGAATGTAATCGTTTACATGAACTGCCATATTCTGGGGCCTTCCATTGCTGACCGCAAAGAAGAGTGGGGAGTACGGAATGCTTCCGGCGGTTATCCGCTTTCTTACGGAACATATCCGGCTTGCTGTCTTAATTCAAGCTGGGTGGATTATTTTTTTGAATGTGTGGAGTCGCTGAAAAAATTCGATATTCAGGGGTTATTTTTTGACGGGCCGCCCTATCACACCTGTTACTGCCCACGCTGTCAGGCGAAGTTTGAAAAAATCTACGGCAAAAAACACTCTGAAGCCACTAAAGAGGAACTGGAACGCTTTACCTACGAAACGGTCATAGCGTTTAAAGATGCACTGTACAGCAAAGTAAAATCGGTCGATCCCAATTGGCTCATGTACTTTAACGAAGGCTTGTTTGTGGGAAGAGCTGACAGCAAAAACTTTGTCCGGCAGCTTGCCAGCAACGATATTGTGGGTACCGAGGGCGGTTTTTTCTACTATATTCCGCCCAAAGATCATGATACATGGTACTGTTCAAGTTCAGCCAAAGTGGCAGAAGCCGTTGCCGGAGAGCGGCCGACCGTCATATTTTTTGCCGGAGATCATAAATCATGGGGCTGGTACATGCACACGCCAGCCGAAACCAAACTCTGTTATATGTCCGCAATCGGCAATGGAGCATCCGTCTGGTATGGTATTCACTGCGATCCGGCTAACCTCCGCAGTAAAACCGGCGAAACGGTAAGACAGCTGGTGCAGTTCGATAAAAAATATGATGCACTCTATCAGAATACCCGCAGTGTTGCCGATACAGCCATCTTTTACAGTTACGATACAGCAGCCAACTATCATCAAACGGCTCTTGAATCAGATTTTTATGGACAATCGACCGTCAGCACCAAGTTTCACGGCGATTACCGTAAAGCGGTACAGGGGGCGTTCGGACTCTGTTCGCATTTGAATTTGCCGTGGGATGCGGTTTGCGAACTGAATTTGCAGGATCTTGCACGGTATAAAGCTATTATAGCTCCCAATCTGGCGATGGTAAGCCGCAAGACTTGCGAAGCGTTGCTGGATTATGTGAAAAAAGGCGGAATTATAATTGCTGATGCTGAATTCGGCATCTACAACGAAAAGGGCAATCGCCGCACTCATGGAGCTTTTGCCGAGGCTGCCGGAGTGGAGTTTACCGGTAATTACCTTGACCACAAAACCTTCAATTATTGTGCATTCCCGAATTTTTATCAGGCAGATAATGCTCAAAATTGGCTGCCTGCCCCGGCGTGGAGCGTGGAGTTTTCTTATCGGAAAGATGTGGAAATTTTCGGCAAAGCCAGCAAGCCTATGGAAGGCTGTTACGAAATGAAGCCCCCCATGCCAGCCCAGCCGTACGCAGTAAGAACTGCTTACGGCAAAGGTGCGATCATCTACATTGCCGGAGCTGCGTTTGAACATTATTACGATTTCACCGATGCCGGATGGCGGGAGTTTTTCAACCAACTTATCCATACATATTCCGGCAATGATTTTGTGTTGCACAATGTTACCAGCGGCGTGTGTGTCACTGTCCGGGAAAGTGCGGAAAACTGTACCTTGATACATTTGACCAACTACACAAGTCTGACCCGCCCAATTACCCGAAGTTCGGTTCAGCACGATGTGATAATCGAAGTTCCTGAAAAATTCACCCGGGCAACCGAATTGTGGAACGATGTAGAGTTGGAAAAAGTTGCGCCGGGCAAGTTTATGCTGAAAAAACTTGAAGAGATCGCAGTTATAAAACTGGTGTGAAATAAAGTTGAGTAAGGGAACTGTCATGCGATACAATAATCTGGAAAAATTCCTCAACTCCATAAAAGAGGGCAAACTGTGCACCGGTTGCGTAATAACGCTGGCTGATCCCATAGTTACTGAAGCGGCAGCCGAAAGCGGCTTTGATTTTTGCTGGATCGACGGCGAACACGGCATTATAGATCGAGCCATGGCAGCTCAACACATCATGGCTCTGCGGGGGAGCGATTGCGCCCCATTTTACCGGGTGCCAAGCTGCGATCACACGGAGATAAAAAAGATCATTGATTTAGCTCCGGCAGGGATCATAGTCCCCATGATCATGAGTGAAAACGATGCCCGTTATGCCGTAGAATGCTGCCGGTATCCGCTGCAAGGCACCCGGGGGTGCGGTTTTCTGCGGGGCAATGCTTACGGTACTGTTCCGATGAGCGAATACTGGGAACAAAGCCAAAAAGAACCGCTGGTGATTTTACAGATCGAACATATCGAAGCAGTACGCAATCTGGACGCAATTTTGAGTGTGGAAGGTGTCGACAGTTGTCTGATCGGACCTTACGATTTGACTGCCAGTATGGGGCATCCCGGCGAATGGCAGCATCCGGAGGTAATGCAAACGCTCAAAGAAATCTGCATTAAAGTAAGAGCCAGCGGTAAGCTGTTGGGGGCATACGCCAACACTCCGGAACTGAAATGGCTGGATGAATATTTGCATTACGCAGGCCGCACTACTGATCTGGGAGCAATGCAGCAAGGTTGGAAAAGCTTGAATATCCCCAAGATACAAGACTGCTGAAATAGCCTTTTACCTTGATGGTCAGGCATCAAATCAGCAAGCTGATACTAAATAAAATATTAAATGCTTTAAGATTAACTTTTGTTCGGTGGGGGACCTTATCGGTAACAGAGCAGTTTTTCAGTTCTTCAGAGTTACTTCCAGCAATGCGTAACCGGAAAAACTTGCTGGAGGTATCAATATAGTAATTGAATTATTCTGTCCGGTAAAATTTATCTGTCTGATCATCTGTTTTTCCGGTGTTATAAGCCGGATATGATCGACTGCTGCAATATTAACAGACAATTCCAGCGGTTCAGTATTGCCGGCGGCATCTTTGCCGAAATTGGGTACAGGCATTTCATGATTTACCATGCAGCCTTCCTGCACAAGCATACCATTGATATTCACCAGATGGATGTTGATAATGTTGTTTTTGCGCCGAGGCGAATACATTGTGACCATATATCCATCCGGAGCCTTTTTTACCAACACATCATTTTTCAATATGTTGCGGATCATCCTGCCGTAATTTATACGCAATTTGTCAAACATATAAGGCGGAGCGGCAACGCTGTCGCTTTCTCCATGCATACGCGTACAAAGCACTCCTTTCTGAAAGAGTGAATTATCTTCTTTGCCGGACAACAGGGTGCAGTTTTTGTGCTGAAGTATTTGCGTAATCCCCGGAACAGTATCATATATTCCAAACTCGCCGAATACAAGCAATCTGCCACCCTGATCCAGATATTCAAGCAGCTTCTCTGCCAGAGAATCTGTAACGCGTACAAAGATTGACTATGCCATCGGGCAGCAGACAGTTCGGGGCGTCCACTTTCGGGGACATATCCGGCCATTCCACATCCTTGACCGTAATCAGATACCGGTCTCCGACCAGCAATGTTCCAGCCTCATAAGTCAGGCTGACCGTTTTGTTCCTACCGCTCCGCACGGCATCACAGAATTCATCGAATCCGACCATACAGCAGAAGACATCCTCGCTGCCGGTTTCAAGTTCGAAGGAGATTTCCTCTGAGGCTCCGCTGGTCGCGAGCCTGAGTTTTCCATCCGAAGCTTCAATTTTGATGGATTTGAAGAGCGTCATCGGTAATGTCCGACAAATCAGCTTCCCGAGTGCAGGCAGCGCACCCGCCAACGTGTTCTTGTTTACCTCGATCATGCTACATTACCTCCTTGTTGTATGGTTATGATTTTAAAAGCACAAAGCCCCGCCGATTCTTCGGAATCGGCGGGGCTTACAATGATTGTGAGCTTATCTCAAAAAAGTAATATATGGTTCAAATCTTTTGAAAACATATACAGATTCTCGTGACACAAACGTTCTGTCCTTTTACAAGATCGGGCACGTGAACTCAATATAT
This sequence comes from Lentisphaeria bacterium, assembly GCA_017504585.1. Lineage (GTDB taxonomy): Bacteria > Verrucomicrobiota > Lentisphaeria > Victivallales > Victivallaceae > SIG78. The sequence goes on along the minus strand of JAFVQX010000018.1, from coordinate 865 downwards.
AGCCGAATTTTTACTATTTTTTCATACCTATTCAGCATCTATGCCGATTAGCATAATACTAGACTTTCAAAATTTAAATGGGCATCATTATCAACATGCAAAATTAAAGCTTTTTTCGGTTCATCATTCCGCTTGGGACGAGTAGCTGTAATCGGTCTAGTTATTGCATTTAGATTTTTGTTGTGAAGCACAACAAAAAAACGACGCCTTTTTTTTATGTAGTGGCTCAAAGCACCGCATGAACAAAATTCTTTCATTACTACATTCAAGAATTCAAGAAAACATGATGAACTGCGCAATTGAGGAACATAATCAGGCTCACTATTATTAAAAACGTGCGGAAACCTTTCACTAGCGTCTGCATCAGACAGCCCTGTCGATTTCAGATCAATAAAGAGTGCAACTCGGCCACATTTTGCTCGAGAAAGAATAATGAAGTCGCATCGCCGATTTCCATAGTTGTGCTTAAAAAAAGATTCTGAATCATAATCTAATTTTAGAGTAATTCCTTCGGGGGACACTTTATCTATAAAAACGCTACGTAAACTCGCGGAAGAATCTTTTTCCTGTAAATGTAACGAACCTGTATCATGACTAATACATGCGGCGTCAGCAACTATTTTTTTTAAAACCTCGGTTTCTTTCCACATTATTCAACTCCAAATAATATAGATTGCTGAATTTGATTGACTTGATTGATGGTATCGTCAAAGCTGGTCACCTCTATACCAAGGGCAGATGATACATTCATCTTTTTTACGGTACAATTACTTACAACATAACACCTAACATGATCAGGCTGCAACAATTCATCATCTAAATACTTATATTTCTTTTGAATATGCTTAATTCTGTCTTTTCTCTG
>JAFVQX010000017.1 GCA_017504585.1 Lentisphaeria bacterium | reverse complement strand
GCCACCCGAGCACTGTATTGGGCGTTCTCAAACCGATTCTGTTTGAAAACGTGCCTTTAATGTAACACATTCTTGAAAAAAAGCAAGTTTATTTTAATTTTTTTTCTTGTTTTTTGCCTGATCGCACCAAATAAGTGATTTTTTCCGGGTCTCTTTGCAGTTTTTTTGCAAAGTCAACTTGACAGATCGCATTTGTGGCGCTTTATTTATATATGGTCTTTAATCAAACGCAAAAGAAAGGTTTTTATTATGTATCTCGGAAGAATTGTCGCCATCGGTTTGACCAAAGAAGGCAATGCAAGCGCCATGTATCGGGTTTCCAGCCGCAGTTTCCCCAACCGCGAAGCCATCAAGACCAGCCAGGGCATTGCCATTGTCCCCAAAGCCGGTTTCGAAGGCGACTTGCGCAAGAACCCCTACATTGCTTACAACTGTCTGCGTACCGCGGGCAAATATGTTCTGACCAGCAACGGCAGCCAGACCGACCCCATTATTGAAAAAATCGCTATGGGTATGCCCCTGCGCGATGCTTTTGCCATGGGGCTGCTGGCCATGGATTACGAAAAAGATCAGCTTGACACCCCCCGTATCGTTGCCGCCATCGGCAATGGTGATACCACCGGATATCTGGGGATCGTGCGTAAAAACGCGCTGCTGGTGCGCGAGTTTCAGCTGCAGCCCGGTCAGTTGTTCTACATTTCGACCTACGAATGCAACTTCCCCTGCGACTGCTTTACCGATGATAAGTTTTCGGCGACCGATGCTGCCGAAGCCTGTCAGTATGTGATCAATGGCGGTGTGTTCGAAGAATTCACCAACCCGGTGACCGCCGCTTGCGCAGTCTGGAAAAATGGCGAACTCGATATTGCCACCCTTGACGCTTGAGGAAACATTTTTTCATGCGTCCTGAAGAAATACTCGCAGGCTTGAACCCCGAACAGCGCCGTGCCGCCAGTACCATCGAAGGCCCGGTGCTGGTGCTTGCCGGGGCCGGAACCGGTAAGACCCGTGTCATTACCTACCGTATAGCATATATGCTGGCAACGGGGATCAAGCCCGAAAATATCCTGGGTATGACCTTTACCAACAAAGCCGCCGCCGAAATGAAAGAGCGTCTGGGCGAACTTTGCGGCAAAGAAGCGGCAAGCAAAGTCACGCTGGGGACTTTTCACGCCTTTGCCGGTCGGCTTTTGCGCAAAGAAATAGGCGTATTCGGTTTTCTGCCCAACTTTACCATTGCCGACGATAAAGATCAAATTGCAATTCTCAAACAAGCAGCAATCGCATGTGGGTTGACAAAAGACGACAAACAACAGGTATACGAAGCGGCTTCATACATTTCACTATGTAAAAATAAAATGTTAACTCCCGATGAAGCATCGCAAGTAATCGATAAAGCCGACGATGAACTGTATGCAAAAATTTACAGCAAATACCAAAATCAACTTTATCTGCAAAACATGCTTGACTTTGACGATTTACTGTTTTACACCCACCGGTTGCTGCGGGACTACCCAGAGGTGCGGGAGCGCTGTCAGGAGCGCTATAAATATCTGCTGGTAGATGAGTATCAGGATACCAACCGCGTACAGTTCGAAATGGTCAAACTCCTTGCCGGCGACCGGCAGAACCTTTGTGTGGTCGGCGACGATGACCAAAGCATCTACTCGTGGCGTGGTGCTGATGCAGGCAATATCCTGAAATTTACCGACTACTTTCCGCGGGCGCGGCAGCAGGAGATCAAGCTGGAGCAGAACTACCGCTCCACCAACAACATCCTGAAAGCCGCCAACGCTGCCATTGCCGGCGGCTATGCCCGCAAAGAAAAAAATCTGTGGAGCGATTTCGGCGACGGCGAACTTATTACCGTTGCAGCTTGCGACAACGGCGAAGCAGAAGTGGAGTTCATTGCAAGTTACATACATCAGTTTTTCAACGAACACAGGGAGTACAAGTACTCGGATTGTGCCATACTCTACCGCTCCAACTATCTTTCGCGTCAGTTGGAACAGAGCTTACGCAGTGCTGATATTCCCTATAAACTTATAGGTGGTCAAGAGTTTTATGACAGCAAAGAGGTAAAAGATTCTATTGCATACCTTCGGATTCTCGCCAATCCTAATGACGATCAAGCCTTCATGCGTGTTATCAATAATCCTCCGCGCGGCTTTGGAAATAAAGCAATAGAAAAGCTTAGAGAACTCAGAAAGAACGGAAAACAGGGGATGTTGGCATCTCTTGCGGCAGAAGATTTTCAAAAAACATGTACCACCAAAGCTAAAAATTCGGCACAAACGTTTTTAGAAATAACAAGAAAATATCAAAATCTTTTTGTTGTCCCTGGTAATTTGGCATCAAAAGTGAAAGCATATCTGATAGAGATAGATTTTCTTAATTGCTTTCAAAAATTATATAAAGATGAAAAAGAAGCGATAAAGCGTCGCGAGCTTGTTGACGAATTCATCAACTCTATCGCTCAATTTGAAAGCAAACAACAAGAACCGTCTACCCTGCAAGATTTTCTGGAAAAAATTTCTCTGCTGGAAGAAAACGACCGCACCGATGATAAATCCGATGATGGCGACGGCGTGGTGCTTTCCACAATCCACGCCTCCAAAGGCTTGGAATTTCCGCTGGTCTTTCTGGTGGCAATGGAGCGGAATATTTTCCCCAACGAGCGGGCATTGAAGGAAGACTCGCTGGATGAAGAACTGCGGCTCTTTTATGTGGCATTGACCCGGGCCAAGCGTCATTTGGTCATAACCCATGCCCAGGAGCGGTTCCGTTACGGCAGAATTGAGCATCAAAACCCGTCTATTTTTTTGAGGAAAATACCGTTGGAGTTAATAGATTCAGGAAAAGATAAAGATTTTATCCAGCAGTTGAGTGCGGATTCGATCAACGAGGGTTTTGCAAAGATTTTTGAAATGCTCAAGTAGCATAAACCGCTAATGTGCGTTATATTATAAATAAAACGTGCAATTTACAGACAAGGAAGATTTTATGAAATTGACAGACGAAGTGGCAAAAGCGCTGCAAAATTGCGTGGAAGGCTTTGGCTCCATTGCTGAACTTTCCAGACGCACCGGGGTACGCATTGAGCTTTTGAGCCGTTATCTTGACCGGCAAACCAAGTCCATTGAACAGGATACCTGGGGGCAGCTCTACCCGTTGATCAAGCCCTATCTCAACACAGCCGGCGGCAATTCCGAAATGCCCAAATTCATCGGCAGCAGCGCCCGTATGTCCAAAGATCTGGTAAGCTTGATCTGCGACGAAAGAATTTTGCTGGATGCGTTCACTGCGCTTCAGCAAGCTCAACAGCAGGAACTTTTTGCCGCCCTGCCCCAAATCTCCGAGCTCCCCGAAAAATATCAGCAGATCGCCAGTTTGAGCAACGACGAAAAACGCCTGTTGAGCGCTTTTGCCGCATTGAGCGCCGAAGATCAGCAGAGTTTTCTTGCCCGGGCAGTAAAGCTTGCCGAAGAAGAGATGATCGCCAAACGCCGCAGCATGTGAGGAAAAGTCGTAATGGCCAACAAAAATATCATCGTTCTGACGCTGGGTGTTCTGCTGGCGGCATTGCCGGCTTTAGGGGCAGGTAATATTGCAGTCGTGGATCTGGCCAAGGTCTTCAACAGTTACTATCGCACCCGGATCATCGATCAGGATATTGCCGAACAGGGCAAAGTTTACCGCAACTACATAGCCCGTCAGGCGGAGATCCTGCGCAAAGATGAAACAGAGTTCCGAACCAAGCTCAATTCTTCCATGAATATAGCCCTGGCAGCTGCCGAGCGGCAGAAACGGCAGGAAGAAGTAAAAGAGCTGGAACGCAAGCTGAAGATCCGCCGCGCCGAACTCGAGCAATATGCTTCCGAACGCGCCAAGGCTTTGCGGGAGAGCGCCGCCAGAGAGAGAGCCAAAGTCATCGGCGAGATCCGCAGCGAGATCCGCCGCCGTGCCGCCATCGAAGGCTACACGCTGGTGCTTGACCGTTCGGCGCGCAGCACCAGCGATACAGCAATGGTGCTTTACAGCGCCGACGCGCTGGATATAACCGATAAAGTCATCGAAGAACTCAACCGCGGAGCAAAGAAATCCGCAGTTAAAACCGATAAAAAACCATAAAATCCAGATAGATACCAAGGAGTAAATCATGAAATCTTTAAGTGCAGCAGCCATTGCCGAAATGGTCAACGGCAAAATCCTCGGCGATGAAAATAAAGTTTGTACCGGCGTAGCCAGCGTCCGCGACGCCAACAGCGACACCATCTCGTTCGTCGGCAGCAAAAAATATCAGCATCAGCTGGAAAGCACCACCGCCGGTATCGTACTGATCAATAAGGATCTGGAAAAAGAACCGCTCAACGGCAGAACTTTCATTGTTTGCGACAATGTGGATCTGGCCTTTGCTCAAGTTCTGGAATTTTTTGCTCCCGAACCCATCGTATATGCTCCGGGCATCCATCCGGCAGCCTCGGTGGATCCCAGCGCCAAGATCGGCAAAGATGTGCATATCGGCGCGTGCGCAGTTGTTGACCGCGATGCCGAAATCGGCGATAACACCGTGATTCTGCCGGGGGCCTACATCGGTGTAGGCGCCAAAGTGGGCAAAGCTTGCTACATTGCCCCCAACGCAGTAGTCATGTTCCGCTGTACTCTGGGCGATAAAGTCGTTGTTCACCCGGGAGTGGTCATCGGCGGCGACGGGTTCGGTTTCATCCCCGGGCCGCAAGGGTTGGTCAAAGTGCCCCAGACCGGTATCGTGGAAATCGGCAGCGATGTGGAAATCGGCGCCAACACCACCATTGACCGCGCACGCTTCGGCAAAACCCGGATCAAAGACAATGTCAAGATCGACAATCAGGTGATGATCGCCCACAATGTGGAGATCGGCGAAAGCAGTATCCTGGTCGCCCAATGCGGTATTGCCGGCTCCGCCCAGATCGGCAGAGGCGTTATTCTGGCGGCCAAAGTGGGGATCAACGGGCACATCTCTATTGGCGACGGCGTGCAGGTTGCCGGAACATCCGGCGTGGTCAAAAGCGTACCTGCCGGTTCAATCGTCATGGGGACTCCCGCCGAAGGTCAGCGCGACTTCATGGCGCGTTTGATGCTGCCCAAAAAAGTGGAAAAACTGCAAGCCAAAATCGAAGCTTTGACCGCTGAAATCGAAAAACTCAAAGCTGGGAATTGAGCACTGTTTCCATGAATATAAAGCTGGTGAAAGCACTATTTCTGCTGGCATTTCTGCCGACGGTGCTGCTTTCGGATCCTGCTGACAAATCAAAAATCATCATCACACCCGGACTTCTGGAACGCGCCCGGCAGGGCAATGCCGCGGCGCAGCTGGAGGCGGGTTTTGCTTTTTTCCGGGCCAAAAATCCGGTGCGGGCAGCCTACTGGTTCTACGCCGCTGCCCGCCAGAATTTACCCGAAGCGCAATACAATCTGGGGCGCTGTTTTATGGCAGGCTACGGAGTCAAACCCAACCGGCAAAAGGCGTTTGAATGGTTCTCCCGGGCAGCGGAGCAGCAGCTTGCCCCCGCCATGCTGGAGTGCGCCAGATTTTACTTGAGCGGCATCGAAGCCGATCCGGATACCGATCCGCCGCAAAAGGCGATGGCTCCCGATGAAAAAAAAGCTTTTGAACTGCTGGAAAAACTGGCAAAAAATCACTATATCCCGGCAATCAATGTTTATGCCCGGTACCTGATAAAAAAATATCGCAACGACCGGCAGCAAAAGATCATTGCCCTGCTGGATAAAGCCGTAAGTCGGGGCGATGCCGAAGCGCAAGTGTTATTGGCGGATTATCTTTTGAGCCGCAGCGACCATCATCGCGACGAAAAACGGGCCCGCGCGCTTTTGGCAGCCGCCGCTGGCAAACATCCGCAAGCCCGCGCCAAACTGGCATTGGCCGTAGAGTTTGGTATCGGTGCGCCGCCCATGCCGGAAAAAGCCTTTGCACTCTATAAACAGGCGTTGGAAGAAAATTTTTCGCCCAATGCCGCCGCCCGCCTTGCCAACTATTATTACTCCGGCAGTTACGGGGTCAAACAGGATATCCCCCGCGCAGTGGAGCTTTACACCCGATCCGCCGCAGAAGGTATTCCCGAAGCTATGACCCGGTTGGGGGATTGCTGCCGCGCGGGTATCGGGGTGGAAAAAGATCCGGATAAGGCTTTTGAGCTCTACTTTCAGGCAGCAAAAATGGATTATCCCCCCGCCGCTTTTGCCTTGGGCAGAGCCTTTGAGCTGGGGGAAGGCACTCCCGCCGATGAACAGGCGGCATTTTACTGGTATTACCAGTCAGCCATGCGTTACGAACCACGGGGTTTGCTGGAAACCGGCAGACGCTATATGCAGGGCAAAGGCACCGGAGCCGATGGCAGAAAAGCAGTGATTTTTCTGGAACAAGCCTACGCCAACGGCATGACCGAAGCTTTGCCATTGCTGGAAGAAGCCAGAAAAATGCCGCAGTCCCAACCGGAAACCACCCCTCAAGCAACGCCGGACTTCAGGCTGTAAAATTGCGCATGACCAGCGCCAGCGAGTGGCGGGACATGTTCAAAGTCCGGGCAACCGCGGGGCACTTCACCCTCAATAAATGCACGATGGGGCGGCAATAAAGATCCAGCGTTTCAAAGTTGCCCTGTCCTTTGGCGATCACCATATCGCAGCTTTGCATTGCTTCAAGAAATTCTTTTTTGGCCCGCTTGAGTGCCACGCCGGGTGTGGCATCGCCGGTATCCACAAATTCATAGCCGCCCAAACCGGAGTCGGCAAGTTCGTGGCGGGTTATATCGTTAAGGATAAAATCGCCCCGCACGCCTAAAATCACTTTGCCGGGAAAACGCTCCAGCAAGAGCCGGTCAAAGACCGCTTCGCCGCAGTTGTCCAGCATATAAAAGAGAGTTTTGGCATTGTAAAAGCGTTGTTCAAAAAGTTTGATGAGTTTTTCATCCAGAAACATCTCAAAAACGCTTTTCAGCTTGGGTATGGCAGAATCCAGATCAATACTGCGGTCAGCCCCGCAATCAATGATGTTGCCGCCGATGACCGCCTTGACCACGGCACCAAACTCATAATCAGCTGCCGCAATTATGGAACGCATTTCGGGCAAAAGCTTCGTGGCAAGCTCGGTGGAACGCTTTTTAGCTTCGGCAAAACTGTCAGCTTCGCCGCCGGAATCACGCAGAAAAGTGTAAAGTTTGCGGGCAAATTCCGGAGGACTTTCGTGCCAATCCTGCGAACTTGCGATTTTCAGCATTTCTCCGGCAATGCGGGGATGACGCTCCTCGGGCAGCTGTTTAGCCATAAGCTCAAAAGCACTGCCGATAACACAATTTATACATTCAGCAGAAATTTTCATAACAAACTCTCAAAAAATGTTGCTTTACAGCTGAATTGCAGCTGCCGTATCTTTGTAGTTCAAAAATTCAACGCCATCGACTTCCGGAGTCAGTTCTCCGGAATAAATAACCAAACAGCGATCAAACTTGGGAGAAAGATTTCGTAATTTCAGCAGATTTTTTCCAAAATCCCGGTTCCATGTACTGCCGCCCTTTATCTCCATGATAGTAATGGAATCATGACTTTTGCGGAAGAGCAAGTCTGCCTCCAAACCTTGCGAATCCCGCAAAAAATAAAGCTCCGGCATCTCTCCGGCATTGAGCCGGTGTTTAAGAGCTTCGATCACCACCATATTTTCAAACAAACCGCCGTAAAGCGGATCCCGCCTGATTTGTTCCGGCGAATTTATTCCCAGGAGCCATGCCGCCAGCCCCGGTTCAGTAAAATAAAGTTTTTGACTTTTAACCAGTCGTTTGCCGAAGTTTTCAAAATAACAGGGCAAACGGTAGATGATAAAGCTGTTTTCAAGTACCGAGAGCCACTGGCTCAAAGTTTGTGATGACACTCCTACATCGTTGCTCAACGCCGAAAGATTGATCAGTTGCCCTACCCGCCCGGCAAGCATTTTTATAAATGTTTCAAAGGCGTTAAGATTTTTTATATTAAGCATTAAACGCAAATCTTTTTCCACATAGGTTGCAAAATAGTCACGATAGAGATTTTTTGCATCCAACACTGTATCGTATAAGCGGGGCATAAACCCCTGATACAAATATTGTTCGCACTCCAGAACAATTCCGGCAGCTTTCAATTCGGCAATAGAAAGCGGCAGCAGCTGCAATATACCGGTACGCCCTGCCAGCGATTGAGTAACACTCTGCCCCAAAAGCGGCTGATGACTGCCGGTAAGAATATACTGCCCGGCAGTTTTATTTTCATCCACCAGAGTTTGAATATAACTCAACAGCTCCGGAACCCGCTGGATCTCGTCAAAGATCACAGGAGCCGGAAATGATTTAAGAAAACCTTTAGGGTCAACTTGAGCCATTTGCCGAAGGTCAAAATTTTCCAAACTTACATATTTATAATCCGGAAATACTGCTTTTGCCAAAGTGGTTTTGCCGGATTGACGGGGACCGGTAATCGTCACGACCGGATACATTTTTGCCAATTTGCGCAACTGAAATTCAATTTCCCGTGCAATCATAAATACCTCCAAGATAGTTATCTTGCAGACAATATACACCATTTCCAACAATTTTCAAGTTGAACTTGAAAATTGTTGGAAAATATCCTTTTACCGGGATAATATAAAGTTGCAACCGGTAAATTGCAAAAAATCTGCAAAGATAAATCCGTACATACAAAAAAATCAAGCCAGCCAACCCGGCGGTAAGAACCAAACGGACCATAAGCAACCATTCAAATCTTTTTCAGGAGCCGTTTTTAATTTTGCAAAGCAAAAATAAAAACGGCACGAAAAGGTTTGAAAGGGGTGAGAGGGTTCCGTCTTCGCCAAACGGGCTACGCCGTGACAAGTTGGGAAAGAAAGAACCTTTCCTGAATGCTCTGTTCCCAATATTGGTTAATAATCAGTAAAGATGTTGAATAAGATTTTTTCAAAACTTAAAGGGCATTTATCTATTTGCTTTGCAAATAGATAAATGCCAATAAAAGGTTTGGAAAAAGGTGATGGGGTTTGGGGAAGAGGGAAAGAACCTTTCCTGAAAAGGTTTTTCCCTCTTCCCCAAGTTCCCTACTCACCGCCGCTTCAACGCTTGCCGTGCATTTTCCAGTTGCGTTGGCGGGCGGCTTCGTAGAGCAGAATGGTGGTGGCGGTGGCGACATTCAGCGAGTCGATTTGTCCCAGCATGGGGATAACTACGGGCAGGTCGCATTCGGTCATCCAGCGTTCGGTGAGGCCGGTTTGTTCGGTACCGACGGCGATGGCGACGCTGGTGGTCAGATCCACATCAGTATAGATGTTATCGGTGTGTGGTGTTGCCGACAGTATCTTGATATTGTGCTTGCGCAGCCAGGCAAAAGTTTCGTCGGTGGTGGCTTCGGCAAGGGGCACGGCAAAGAGTGCCCCGGTGGAGGCACGGATAACATTGGGGTTGTATATATCGGTAGTTTTGTCGCAAATGATCATGCCGTCCACACCGGCGGCATCGGCACTGCGGAGCATACTGCCCAGATTGCCGGGTTTTTCCACGGCTTCGGCCACGAGATAAAGCCCATTTTCCACCACCGGCAGATCGTCAAGAGTGTGCCGGAGCATTTTGGCTGTGGCGATCAACCCTTCGGGGCGGTCACGGTACGCCATTTTTTCCAACATAAAAGGGGGTACCTGATAGACTCTGACGCCGGATTCGGCAAGACTTTTGAGCACAGTAAATTCATTTTCCCCGAGGAACATTTCAGGGGCAAAAAAGCACTCCACAAGTTCCATGCCATACTCTTGCGCTCTGGTCAGCTCCCGATAGCCCTCCAGCACGGTCAGGCGGCGTTTTTCCCGATCCCGGCGGTCACGGAGTTTCATCACGGCTTTAAAGGTGGCATTTTGTGTGCTGCTCAAAACGGTATAACGAAAAGAATTATCCATTGTTTTACCTTGATTATAGTGTTAAATCAGCTCTTTTTTATTAAGATACAGCAAATATTGCTTTTTTGCCAGTTGAAAGATCAAAAAAAGCTTGATTTAGAGCTTGCGAAAATCGTTTTGTGAGGTTATCTTATTATGTTGATGTATCGTATATTTATTTTTAAAGCAGTAGAAAATTGTGAAAAAACTTTTTTTAAGCGAATTTTTTCAAAAGCTCTGGCTCCATAGCGACCCCTTTGACGAGGTGGGCAAACTTGACGGCACACTTTTCCGGGAGGTAAAGACCCGGCGTACTTTGCGGCTGGAACTCAATGGCAGGAGCTTTTTCCTCAAGCACCATCTGGGGGTGGGCTGGAAGGAGATCTTCAAAAATCTCTTTCAGTTCAAACTGCCCATTCTGGGTGCGGGCAACGAATTTGCCGCCATCAACGCTTTGACCGCCTTGGATGTACCTACCATGACCGCCGAAGCCTACGGCGAACGGGGCGGCAATCCGGCAAAGCGGGAGTCTTTTCTGATAACAGCGGAGTTGTGCGACTGCGTTTCGCTGGAAGATATTGCCAGAGAGTGGAGCGATAACCCGCCATCGTTCAAGTTCAAATACGCCCTCATCAAAGAGGTCGCCCGCTCGGCAGCGCTGATGCACGACAACAACATCTGCCACCGGGATTGCTACATCTGCCACTTTTTATTGGATATGAAAACTGCCGACCTTGACCGCCCCACGGTGTCGGTTATAGATTTGCACCGGGCGTTGATCTGGAAGACTTTGCCCTTCCGCTACCGGGTAAAAGATACGGCAGGGTTGTACTTTTCCAGCATGGATGCGGGACTGACCCGCCGTGATTTCTACCGTTTTATGAAGTTATACAGCCACAAAAGTTTGCGGGAAATATTGCGCGACGATATGAAGTTCTATCATGCAGTGGATAAAGCCGCCCGCAAGCTCTATAAAAAAGATCACGGGAAAAGCGCTCCGGAGTTTTGATTTTATGGGTAAGTTCAAGCCGGACAATCAGTTGTATATCCCGCAGGAAGGCGAATTTTTTTTGCGGGAAGGTCGAACTCTGGAAGCCACCTGCTACAAGCCCCTCTCCCGGGTGCTGCTGGAAATCAGCTACGACGGCAGCGAATACGGCGGCTGGCAGATCCAGCCCAACCGGCTGGCGGTGCAGGAAGATATGCAAAATAAGCTGACCAAGCTCTACGGCGGGCAGTTCATCCACCTGATCGGTGCCAGCCGGACGGATGCGGGGGTACACGCCATCGGCTTTGCGGCAAGTTTTCTTACGCCGGTAAGACCGGTCATTCCGCTGGATAAATTGCAGACCGCGCTGAACCGGCAGCTGCCTCCGGCGATCCGCATACGCTCGGTGCGGGAAGTGCCGCTGGATTTCCACACCCGGTACGACGCCATCGGCAAAGCGTATACTTATGTAATAAACATGGGGTTGGAAACGCCGTTTTCCGCCAGATACAGTATGCTTTCGACCTACAATAAGCTGGATGCAGAAAAAATGCGTCAGGCGGCAAAACATCTGATCGGCACCCACGATTACTCAAGTTTTGTAGCAGAACGCAAAAATATCGACGATGCAGTGCGGACGATCTACGATATCAGGGTACAGGATTTCGGGAATTTCCGCTGTATAACCTTTATCGGCAACGGTTTTCTTTATAAAATGGTGCGCAATCTGGTGGGTACCATTTATGCTGCGGGCAACGGCACGATCCCGCCGGATGCCGCGCAGGAGATATTAACAGCCCGGAACCGGACGATCGCACCGGATACGGCACCGGCACATGGATTGTTCCTTATGAAAGTATTTTTTGAGCCGGAGGATCCCCGGAGCTTTGAACTTGAACAAGTACCGTTTTTTATGTAAGGCAGGATAAAACGGAAGTTTTTTTATGAAAAAGAGTACAGTCAACCGTGTAACCATAGCGCTGGAGGATGCGCTTTTGCATCAGCTGGACAACCAGCTTGCCCGCTCCGGCGGCAGCAACCGTTCGGAGTTTGTGCGGGAGCTTTTGCGGGATCAGCTGGTGGCAAATACATGGGCTGCCAGCAACAGCGAAGTGCTGGGCACTATAACTATATTGTACAATCATCATCAGCGGGAGTTGTGCGCCAAACTTACCAAAGTGCAGCACGACTCACCGGTCAGGATTTTAGCATCAACACATGTGCATTTATCCCACGAACATTGCGCAGAAATGATCATGGCAGTCGGTATGCCCCAGGCTTTACACGAATTGCACAATCAGATCCGGCGGGTACGGGGCGTAATGCACGCAGCAATGAGTATGAGTTCTATCGGAAATGGATTGGAGTGAATTATGGCAGGAGAATTACTGATTTGCCGCGAAAATGAAAAATACGGCATTGTTTTATCCGGACGGGTCAATTTTGAAACCGTCGTTCCGCTGCGGGATTTTGTCAATGATCTGCCCGCAGAGCTTAAAGAGTTGACCATCGACCTCAAAGATTGTTTGAGCATGGACAGTACCTGTATGGGGGTTTTGAGCATGCTGGCGCTGACCGGGATCAAGAAAAAGTTATCGATGCGCCTGCTCAATGCCGGAGCTAACCGGCAGCTGCTGAAAGGCTTGGGGGTGGAAAAACTCTTTAAGTTTACCGACGAAGAGTTCACTCCTTACGCCACAGTGATCTATCCGGTTGCCGCGCCGGAGAAAAAAGATCTGCAGGTAACTGCCGAAACTGTGCTGGAAGCCCACGAAACTTTGATCGCCGCCGACGCCGCCAATCAGCAGCGCTTCGGCGCCGTGGTGGAAATGAGCCGCAAGGACGTGGAACGCCTGAAAGAAAATAAAAATTGAGCATTGCATCATGACCGATCTTATTATCCACTACTTTGACCTTTTCGGCACGGCGGTTTTTGCCATAACCGGCGCACTGTGCGGTGTCCGGCACCGGCTTGACCTGCTGGGGGTGGTGGTATTCGGCTGCACGGTGGGTGTGGGCGGCGGCATCTTGCGCGATACGATCATCGGGGCAGTCCCGGTGGCGGCACTGAAAGATATAAGCTATCTGATCTTGTGTATAATCAGCGCCCTGACCGTGTTTTGCATAGCCCGTTATTTAAGCAATCTTGCCCGTATAATCGCCTTTTGCGATGCCGTCGGGCTGGGAGTGTTTACCGCTATCGGGTGCGCCAAAGGGTATATTTTTGAACTCAATACCATAGGCATCATACTTTGCGGAGTGCTGACGGCAGTGGGCGGCGGTATATTGCGCGATGTAATGAGTAAAAGTATACCGGTGGTCCTGACCAGCGATTTCTACGCTACGGCGTCGCTGCTGGGGGGCGGAGTATTCTGTCTGCTCAAAGAATTTACGAGATTGTCTGATTTCAAAATTTTCATAGCAGTATTTTTATTTGTTACCAGCATCCGCCTGGGGGCCATGCATTTAAAATTGCGACTTCCTGTAGCCCAAAGTGCTGACAACATTTCACAGGAAAGGGATCTGTAAATGCCTACAAGCAAAACACAACCGTCGTCCGGAGTTATGATACGGGTCAAAGATCTGGATACAGCCCGGATATTTTACCGGGATTTTCTTATGCTGGGCAATCCGGTGGTGGACAGCGCGTTCTGGGTGGAATTCAACGCTCCGGACGGCACCCGGATAATTCTGGAAAAAACTGAAGCGGAGTACCTTGTCCACGACGTATCCGCCACCACGCTGGTGCTTGCCACACCGCATCTGGAAGAGGTCCGCAAAGAGCTGGAAATGCACAATTACCCGATCGACCGGCAGGAAAAAGCCCACCCGGGCGAAGTTTTTTACCGCGGACTGGACCCCGAAAACAACGTATTTTATCTTTGTACACTCTAATGAGGTAATTTCAAAAGTCATTCAAGACAAAGGCAAAGAGCAAAACCATAGCCCTGGATAAGGTAGTTTGAGGTGGCTACCTGACTTGTCCACCATAGCTTTATGCGACGGTGGAAAGGTAACCGCCGAAAACACTCCTTGTGCAGGGCGAAGGTTGTGCCTTTGACGACTTTTGAGGAGTTTTGAAATTACCTCTAATAACATAAACAACAAGAAGAAAGGAAAACATCATGGCTTTTCTTGATGACAACTATCTTATCAGCAACGCCGCCGGCAAACGCATTTTTGATGCGATCAAAGCCCTGCCCGTGGTCGATGCCCACAACCACGCCAATGTCAAAGAGTTGGCAGAAAACAAAAATTATCCCGATGCCTGGCAGCTCTTTGCCGCTACCGACCACTATGTGTGGAGCGTGATGCGCCGCTGTGGAGTAGATGAAGAATATATCACCGGCTCCCGCACCCCCCGGGAAAAGTTCTGCGAACTGGGCAGAATTTTCCCCCTGCTGGTGGGCAACCCGGTCTACGAATGGATCCACCTTGATCTGAAGCGGGTGATGAATATCGATACCATCCTCAACGGCGAAACCGCCAACGAGATCTTCGATAAAGTCAACGCCGTTCTCGCCCGGGAAGATATGAAACCCCTTTCCATCCTGAAAAAACTCAATGTGGTTGCCATGTGCTCCACCGACGACCCGGTGGATACTCTGGAATATCACAAACAGGTCAACGCCGCCTGGGGCGGTATTCTGGTGCGTCCCACCTGGCGTCCCGATGCGGCTATGAACATGCATCTGCCCACCTGGGCGGGTTACATGAAAAAACTTGCCGACCGCTTTGAAATGAAGTTTGAGTGCATCGACGACCTCTTTGCAGCTCTGCGCAAATCCCACGATTACTTTGCCGAAAACAACTGTACCGTCAGTGACCACGGCGTGGAAGTCGTGCCCGGCGCCACCTTTGATAAAGCTGCTGCCGACTGCACCTTCCGCCGGGCATTGGCTGGCGAAAAGGTCAGCAAGGACGAGATCACCAACTTCCAGAAAGCCGTCATGAACTGCGCCGGCGAATTGGATGCGGAAAAAGACTGGGTCTTCCAGCTGCACTTCGGCGCCATGCGCAACGTGCGTTACAGCATCTTTGAAAAAATGGGTCCCGATACGGGGGTGGATACCGGAAACTGCTTCCAGGATCACTACCCGGGCATTGTGGACTTGCTCAATGTATTTGACAACCGCTTGAAAGTGGTGCTTTACTGCTTTGACCCCACCCAGATCTCCACTGTGGCAAGCGTTGCCCGTGCCTTCTGCAGCAAGGTCAAGATCGGTGCCCCCTGGTGGCAGTGCGACAATCCTATCGGCATGAAACGCCAGCTGGAATACTTCGGCAGCGTGGACTTGCTCAACAACTGCTCGGGTATGGTTTCCGACAGCCGCAAACTCTTGAGCTACGGCTCCCGCCACGAAATGTTCCGCCGGGTGCTGGCCGACGTGCTGGGCACCATGGCAGAACTGGGTCAGGCTCCGGAAGAGATCCTGACCGAACTGGCAGTCCGTCTTTGCTACGAACAGCCCCGCAGCTACTTTGCCATATAATGGATGGGCTTCTTCCCCATAAAGGTTGATGCGGAAGCCTTGGGGAAGAGGAAAAAAACTTTTATTGAGGCTGTTGCAAAACTGTTTTGTGGGGAAGAAACCTTTTTGAAAAAAGGTTCTCTTCCCAATAAGGGTCGGTACTTGAGGAGGGTGAAAAGACCTTTTGAGGAAAGGTCCTTTTCCCCCTCCTATTATGTAAAAGTCAAGGGCTGATTCCTTGTTTTTTGTTATTTTTTTCTTAAATTTTTATTTCAAAGCAACAAAAATCCTGTCTGCATAGTTTTCTATGCAGTATTATTTTCATAGTTTTATCTGTTGCTTTCCGTAACTGAAATCGGACACTATTATTGGCAACCGAAGAATACCTTTTGTATTCCTCCTTGCATTTTGCTGTTCACTTCAAAAAGCAGTAATCG
>JAFVQX010000016.1 GCA_017504585.1 Lentisphaeria bacterium | reverse complement strand
GTTACCGCCGCGCGCCCTACCGCAATCTTACTGATGCGGAAATGGAAGTATTCAAATCTGAACTTATCAAACTTGACATCCTCAAATAAGGTTTTTTATGTTTGACACCAAATTTATGAGTACGGTCTGGTCGGCGGCTCCCACGCCTTTTACTGCCGATGGCAAACTTGACCGTGATGCGATCTTCAAATTGGCAGACCACCACGCCAAACTGGGCATCAAAGGTGTATTCATCGCCGGAACTTGCGGCGAAGGTGCTTATATGAGCGACAGCGTTACTGCGGAACTTGCCAAACTGACCGTGGAAGCCGCCGCCGGACGGATGGCAGTAGCTATGCAGATCACCGACAACAGCGTACCGCGTCTGCTGGACAATCTGAAACGCGGAACCGATGCGGGCATTGATATGGCAGTAATTGCACCGCCCAATGTGGCGATCAATTACGATCAGGATTATTTGTATGATCTTTACAGCCGCGTGGCAAAAGCCTCCCCCATTGCTATGGGTATTTACCACCGCGGAGCCGCCGCTCCGGTAAATATGCAAGCCGAAACCATTGCCAAACTTGCGGAAATCGAAAATATTGTCACGCTCAAAGATTCAGCCTGTAAAGAGCACGATACTGCGGTTCTTTTGAGTGCCCGCGATACCTTGCGTACCCGCAAGCAGTTCTTTGCCTACTGCGGCAATGAATTTGACTGCGTTGGAGCTGCGCTGGCAGGATACGACGGTATGACCATTGGCGGCGGCTGTTTCAACGGCAGAATGGCAAAAGATATTTTTGAGCTTGCCAAAGCCGGGAAAGTCGATGAAGCCAAAGTTTTGCAGGAACGGATGAATACTTTGATGTTCGATATTTTCGGCGGCAAAAATATCACCTGCTGGCTGGCTGGACAGAAGCAGCTGATGGTGGAAATGGGCATTTTCAGCAGCAACTATTGTTTGTGCAATTATCACCTCGATAAATCCTACCTGCCCACCATTCAGGCGGCATTGGAACGGGAAAAAGAGTATCTGGTGTAAGCAATAATGTATCTGGCAAAGTTCAACAGCGGCAGAAAACCGGCCTTGCGGATGCTCAACCACGCTCCGCAAGGTTGTTATGCCATAATCCACTTCGGGTTAAACACCTTTACCGATCAGGAGTGGGGTTACGGCAACGCCGATCCGGCATTGTTTGATCCGGCGGAGTTTGATGCTGAACTGCTGGTGCGGCAGCTCCGCGACAGCGGTCTGGACGGAGTGATCCTGGTGTGCAAGCACCACGATGGATTCTGCCTCTGGCCCACGGCAACGACTGATTACAACATAAGCCGTGCGCCCTTCCGCAACGGCAAAGGCGATCTGGTGCGGGAAGTTGCGGATGCGTGCCGTAAATACGAGCTGAAAATGGGGTTTTACGTTTCGCCATGGGATCGGCACGACGAAAATTACGGTACGGAACTCTACGTTAAAAAATTTCAGCAGCAGCTGCGCGAGATCCACTCCAATTACGGACCGGCGTTTGAAGCGTGGTTCGACGGAGCCAACGGCGGCGACGGCTACTATGGCGGCGCGTGCGAAACACGCAAGATCGACCACGCCCGTTATTACCGCTGGCAGGAAACTTTCCAAATCATCCGCGATTTGCAGCCCAATGCAGCGATTTTCAGCGATGCCGGACCTGATCTGCGCTGGGTCGGCAATGAAAAAGGTCTGGCAGATGAAGAGAGCTTTGCCACCTTCACTCCGGCAGCGGTGACTGCCGGACGGGAACCTGCACCCGGCAATGTAAAGTATCAGGAAAGTACAAGCGGTCACGCCGACGGAATCTTTTTTATGCCGCCGGAGTGCGATTTTCCGCTGCGTCCGGGGTGGTTTTATCACGCCGGAGAAGATAACGCGCAAAAAAGCACCGCACAGTTGATAGATATATTTATGCGCAGTGCCGGCTGCGGCGGTTACTTCAATGTCGGTCTGGCTCCGGATCGTACCGGGCGGCTGCACAAAAATGATGTGCAGAGTCTGCTGGACTTCAAAGCTGCCCGCGACAGACTTTTTGCCCGACCGGTCGCCGAGGCAGTTCTGCCGGTAAAAAACGGCAGTTGTCATCTGCCGCTGAACGGTAAATCATTCAACTTGCTGGAAATGGCAGAAAAAAGCGATTCCTCCGATTGGGTCAATGGCTACACGGTGGAAGTTATCTATCCGGATAAAAGCCGCCAGAGAGTATTGCAGGGATGCGCCATCGGGTGCAGAAGAGTTAAAAAGGTATCCACCGTCAGCAATGGTGCTGAATTGGTGATCTCCTTTACCAACTCATACGTTCCCGGTGAATTGCAGATCAAACTTTACGATGCAATATTCCCGGCTGAAACCGCCGCCGGAAGTGTCGATACTGCAATTATGCCGCTGGATATACCGGAAGAGGGCGCGTGGATTTTTGATCTTGCCGCACCGATGGATGTAGAGGGATTTATTTTTACGCCGCAAGAAAATGTACCGCCCGGTACACCGGTAACATACAGTTTTTACGGCTCCAATGACGGGCAGAACTGGGAATTGCTGGCGCAGGGCGAATTCGGCAATATAGTCAACAACCCGGTGAGTCAGCGCGTGGAGATTGCCTGCAAAATTTTGCGTTTCTGCAAGCTGACAAGCAGCCGTATGACCGGAAAATCCGATTCAATTCAAGGTAAAGCCTTTGCGCTGCTGCGCAAATAATACAAATGACAGAAAAGGTAAAAAAATGCTCCGCTATCAGGAAAATAACGAACTGCACAAAGATTTCCACAGTTCAACTAATATGACTTTGGACTACATTGCCGGAAAATACGGCGTGGATGCCTTAAAAATGATCCTGCGCCGCACCGGCAGACGGGTCTATAAATCCATACACGATAAACTTGCCTCCGGCGATGCGTCAGAATTGGTGGAGCATCTCAACTGGTTTTTTATGCGTGAACAGGGCAAATATCAGCTGACGGTGGAAGAAGACAAAATCGTTTTTGAAGTATTCGAATGCCCCGCCCAAAAGCATTTGCGTAAAATCGGGCAGGCAATTTCGCCGTACAGCTGTTTGCAGACCAGCGAGGTAAATAATGGTATGTGCGAAGATACTCCGTGGCAGGCGGAACTGGAGATCGTTGCGCCGGGCCATTGCATACAAACTTTCCGGAAGGTGGTGAAAAAATGATCCCCAGCGACCACTTTGTGCGTTTTTACAACGAAGTTTTCAAGTTTCTGGACGAAAAAGGCGAGCTGGATGAATATTTTGCCCGGATCGCCAAAAATCAGGAATTCTTCTGTTTGCAGCAATTCAAAACCGGCGGCTTGCAAGGTGTTTACGACTATTATTTGAAGATACGCCATGAAGAAAATTGCCAGATGGATATAGTTTTTGAAGACAACGAGCTGATTATGAAAATGACCCGTTGCCCCAGCTTATCCAAAGCTATCGACAACGATGCCGGGGTGTGCAGCAAATATTGTCAGCACTGTCTGGGCTGGACGCAGCGTATTTACGATCTGGCAGGGCTGTATCAGATATTTGACCTGGGCGATTGGGACGACCCCACTTGCTGCGAGTGGATCTTTGATGATTTATCCAAGGCTCAAGCCCGCTTTGAAGAAATTGCCGAAACTGTTCCGGCGGAACGGCTGTATAAGAATTTTTAATTCCGGCAGAGGAGATTTATTTTATGTTTTCAAGATTACTTTTAGTGGTACTTACAACTGCGGCAGTTACCCTCCCGGCGGCGGTGATCGATAACTCGTGGCAGATATTTATTCCGGAAAAAGCCGCTCCAACTGAAAAACAGTCAGCCGCTGAAATAACTGCATATATTGAAAAAATCTGCAAACTCAAACTTAAAACCATCCATACTGATTCCGGCAGCGAAAAAGTCATAACCATCAAGGGCGATCCGGCGTTGGATACAGAAGAATACCGCATTGAAATCAACGGCAGTAAAGTTGCCATCACTGGCGGTTTGCCTCAAGGGGTGCTGTTTGGTGCATATTGCTTTATCGAAGATGTGCTGGGGTGCCGTTTTCTTTCGGTAAATTACACGCATATACCGCAGAAAAAATCCATTGTCCTGCCCGGAAAATTCACCCGCAAAGTCAAGCCGTTCTTTTTCGGCCGCAAGATCTCTCCGGGTTCTTATTACGGCTGGTCGCCCAACCGCCCCTTTCAGGCACACCGGCAGTACAATGCTTTTTATATAGCTCCGGAATACGGCTGGTTCCCCCGCTTTGTGGAACAGCGGCAATGCCACACTTATTACCTTTATACAGAGGATTTTCCCAAAGATAAACCGGAATATTTTTCTATGGATAAAGATGGCAACCGCCAATATCCGTTGGGTCCCAACGGCCCCGGAAATCTCTGCTTTACCTACATGCCGGGGCGGGATCTGGTGGTCAAAAAGATGGTGGAAGTCATTGAGCGTGACCGGGAGTTTCAACGGAAAAATTACCCCGGGATGCCTTATCCGGTATTCATAGATGTATCAGCCAACGACAACGGCGATGCCTGTTACTGCCCCAACTGTATGGAAGCAGTCAAAAAGTATCAGAACAGTTACTCCGATCTGGTGCTGGAGTTCACCAACGACATTGCCCGGCGGATCGACAAACTCTATCCGGGCATGATCGTGCAATTTTTTGCCTATAACTTTTCGCAGGCACCGCCCAAAGTGGTCAAGGCGGAAAAAAATGTAATGGTTCAGCTGGCAGTGCTGGGCAGCGAATTTTACCTCCCCGGCCATTTCCGGCGTGATGTCTACCACGATCTTGACCACCCCAACAACCGCGAAACGGTGGAGGCTCTGAAGGGCTGGGGAAAATCCGGAGCAATGATCCGCTTCTGGGATTACTGGAAACTCTATTACCCCGAAGTGCTTTTCCCGGCTACCATGGTCGGAGCCTTGCCCCGCAATATCCGGGTCTATGCCGAAAACAACTGCCGTATGTATATGGCAGAAAATCAGTTCGGTTACACCCGGCTTGCACTGCCCAATTTCAGCGAATTGGCTCATTATCTTGGCAGTAAACTTCTGATCGATCCGACTTTGGACGAAAAAGCCGTTATTGCCGACTTTATGACCCACTATTACGGCAAAGGCGGCAAATATATGCAGCAGATACTCGATATGATCGTTGCCGGGCAGGAAAAAGAACCGGGCAGACCGGGGCTGGTGGGGTTCAATGCTGCATATATAACCAAAGATTTTCTGCTGAAAGCCGACCGCATTTTTGATCTTGCCGAGCAAGCCGTGGCAAATGAACCGGTCTTTTTGCAGCACATCGGCCGGGAACGGGTTCCCTTTGACGATACCATGCTCTTCCTTGAACGGCGGCTGAATCTTGAGATCGACCGCAACAAGGTGATCACCCGGCTTTATAAAAACGAAAAAAATGCTTTGCTGGCGATGAATCAGCAATCCAGTCACCCCGCCATAGTCAAGTGGCTGGATGATAAATTCAGCTGCGAGCTGGCGGGTTTGCCGATCCCGGAACAGTTTGCCGGTAAAAAGGTCTGGGACTTCCCGTGGTACAAGATCCGCAACAAAGCATGGACAAGCAACTGGGTCAATGACCCGGCAGCCGCCGCAGGCAAAGCAATGCGTTTTGACGGGATTTTTGTTATACAGAAAAAACTTCCTGCCAAGTATCATAGCAAGGAACTGGTGATCGGCTTGACCGATACAGTAACCAATAAAGACCTTTTGTGCCGCAAAATTGACCGCAAAAAGATGTTTACCGATGAAAAATACCATTGGTATCATGCAGGCAAAAGCAAGGTCAAAGAGCTTTGCACGCTTTATGTGCACGAAAGCAAACAAATGCCGCTGCGGATACCGCAGGCAATGTATGACCCCAAAAATCCGGATGCGGAATACAATATTTATATTTCCATAAAACTGGAAGGATCATCCTATGCTCCCGGCAGTAAAAAAGCCGATGCCATATATGTCGACCGGGTGATTTTCACGGATTAACTTAAGGAATGTAAAAGTGCGTACAGATTGGTTTACAAATGCCCGATTCGGCATGTTTATTCATTGGGGGATCTATGCTGTTCCGGGGCGTGGCGAATGGACTTACGCCAATGATGTGTGGCAGCCGGGGGAATACGAAGCGTTAGCCAAAAAATTCGATCCGGTAAATTTTGATCCGGAAGAATGGGCGGTTCTGGCAAAAAATGCCGGTATGAAATATGTGGTTTTCACCACCAAGCATCACGACGGATTTTGCATGTTTGACAGCCACTATACCGATTACAAAGTCACCAATACGCCATACGGCAAGGATGTTACCGGAATGTTGGTGGATGCATTCCGCGCCGCCGGGTTGAAGATCGGCTTTTATCACTCCTTGCCGGATTGGACGCACCCGGGATATGCGGATTGGGAAAGTCCGGAAGGCTATCACAAAAAAGAGCTCCACACGCCGACCGCTGAAGAATACCGGGATTTTCTGGATTATCTTTACAACAATGTAGAGCAGCTTATGACCGAATACGGCAAGATCGATCTGCTCTTTTTTGATTACACCAGCAAATACAAAGATAATACCGATTACTTTGACCGGAACCGTCTGCTGAAAATGATTTACAAACATCAGCCGGAGATAATTGTAAATGACCGGTTGTCGTTCAGCAAAGAAAATGTTTGCGATTTTGATTATTACACTCCGGAAATAACTGTAATGAATCAAGCCCCCACGGTAAAAGGCCGTCCGGTGATATGGGAATCCTGTGCGACCATGAATTCCAGCTGGGGATATAATAAGAATGATAATGCTTATAAAGATGTTGCTGCAATATGCGGCGGTTTGTTCGGGTGTGTTTCGCAAAACGGCAATTTACTGTTGAATGCAGGCCCGCAGCCCGACGGCAGGTTGACTTGTCAGACCG
>JAFVQX010000015.1 GCA_017504585.1 Lentisphaeria bacterium | reverse complement strand
TTTCATCGAGCAAAGTCAGCACGGGATTGGAGCGTGCAACATACTCCATACTGTTGCGGTCAAAGAGAAAAGCATCGATTTTTTTGGTCTGAACCGCCAGATACCCTTCAGCAAGAGAATTAAAATAGATGATTTTTCCTTGGGGGTATTTCTTTTCTCCCACAGTCATGGCGGCGGCACCTTCCGGCACGCCGATTTTTGTTCCGCTTCTGTTCAGATCCAGTTTTTCATTTTGAGAAGTTACAGAGTTGTCCTGTTCTTTACATCCCTGCAGCAATGCGAAAAAAAGAACTGTCAGCAGCAATATAAATTTCTTCATTTTCAATACCTTTTGTATTATTCTGCAATATAGGATTATTTTGTTTAATATACCATGTGTTTGGATAAAAACAAGTTGTTTTACGAGAATTTCCGGGGGATTTTTACGATGCCGGCATCCCGAAAAAAAACACAAGAGAAGGTTGTATGTAGTAGAGGTGGGGCTTTTCAGTACGATATATTTTCACAGCCTCAAACACTGCAAGATTTCGGTTCAACTCTATTTTAAGGCAAATATGTTCTTGCAAAACCCCCAAATATTATGCGTTTTAGAAAAATAAGAGATTTTCAATAAGACTTGTTCTTTATATTTACTTTTTACACTTTACTTTACACTTGCAGTTTATTGACTGGGTTTGTCGTGCCCCACCCTTGACTTATATTGGCAAATATTGTATATTGTTGGTTGCATGGGAATAAACTGTCACGAAAAAGTATTATGAAAAATAAGTCTGAAAATCTTGCTGAACGCATTGCCGGAAATCTGCGCGCGGAATTGTCTGCCGATACAGGAAAAAGCCGTGGCAAATTGCCTTCTGCCCGTAATTTGGCAGAACTTTATAACTGTTCGCACCAAACCGCAAATGCGGCTTTGAATATACTTGCCAATGAAGGTTTGATTATCCGCAAACACGGTTCCGGTTCATGGCGGCAGCAGATGAAACGAAGGATCCGGATCGCATGTTTGCTGGATGATAACAACCCCAGCGATTTTTCAACGCTTTCATATTTTGTAAAATTTTTGCTGCTGCTGCTGGAAAAAAATCAATGCGAATATCAGCTTTTTTCATTCAATGATCTGAAATCTGCCAATTTCAGCCCCCACATCTTCCGGGGATTTGACGGTTTGATCACTGACACTCGATACAACGACCCGAATTCCAAGCAGCTTATTTACGAGTTTGACCGCCCCAAACTCTGGCCGTGGCCCACATTTTATCACTTGGCTTCCGGCAATCAGGTGGTGGCTGACTATATAAGTTCTTTTGTTCAGATACTTAAAAAAGCCCAACTTTGGGGCATAAAAAAGTGCTATTTGTATTACCGGCGTAATGAGTTTTTAGATATTATGCAAGCTGCCGTTGCCGGTTCCGGATGGGATGAATCGGCAATCGAATATATCAGTTTGGGATCTCTCAACAGTATTATGGGAGCATGTAAATATGGTATGAATATACCGGCAGGTCCTGATATACTGCACATGACCAGTGCCGATATGATCGCGTGGGGATTTTTTGAAGCTATGCAGGAGCGTGGGCTGGAGCCGGGGGATTTTCACATTACCGGTCTGGGCAATATGGAAGCCCAGGGATTTGTGCCGTTGGGTGAACCTAAACTTACAACCACTCATCACCCCCGGGAGCCATATCTGGAAATGGCTGTACAAATGTTTTGCCGCCAGATCAGGGAAAAATCCAACATTTCCGAGATAATCCGCATCCCCGGCGAAGTTATTTTGCGTGAATCAGCTTTTTATAAGAAAAAATAACCAGAATAAACTATAAAATAATCAAAAAAAAGGAAAAGGAAAAATGAAAAGAAACTTCACATTGACCGAATTGGCAGTAGTCGTCAGCTTATCAGTTCTGGTGTTGACTGTACTGGTCAGCTCTGCCCACGCCGCTGTGGAACAGGCAAAAAAAGCCACCTGTCAGGATGTTTTGCGTAAAATCGGCGGAGCTGTTCAGCTTTACGCAAAAGACAACGCCAACTTCGTACCTTGCTCCGTACGCAAAGATAATCCGGAAATGGTGGAAGTTTTCGGGCATAATTTGAATGAAATGGGTAATAAACTGCTGTTTAAAGGTTACTTCGGAGTCAAGCCCAAAGGCAGATATGATAAAATAATCAATACCGAAAAGATGAAATACTTTGTCTGCCCCGATGATCCTGCTGTTTACAAAAGAAGCGGCTGCGGTTCTTACAACTATTTTGTTATCAACCAGGTTGCTGCAGTGGCACGCAAACGCTTTGGCGAAGAACAGTATGCCCGTATATTGATCACCCGCGACCGCCCCGAAAACAGTTTGGTTTTTGATGTATTTCCCTACCGCGGCAGTGTGGTCAAAACTTCTGCTCACGGCGACATGGCAAATATCCTGCGCCTGGGCGGCGAAGTAAATTCTTACAACATCAAACCTGCCGCCAGAGCTTCCAGCATCTGGAACTGGATCGGTGAATATATGGATGGTATCGAGTTGTAATACAGGAGAATAATAATGAAAAAAATTACTGCAAAAATTTTACTGGCAGGCTGCTGTGCCGGTTGGGCTTTGAGCGGTTTTGCTGCCGAAAAGGTTTTTCCGGAACTTAACCAAGCTCCGGAAATCGACGGCAAAGTTTCTGCTGCCGAGTGGCAGGGGGCGGCAACATACCAGCTTAAAGCCATGGGCAGAACCACCGGCAAAGTTGACCCCACAACCGTATATTTCGGCACCAACGGCGGCAAACTTTATGCTGCATTTATCTGTTACGACCGGGATATGACAAAGGTCGTCCGTTCATGGCGCACCCCCGAAGAACGGGATAATGCCATTTGGAATGACGACTTTGTTGAACTGCGGTTCGACCCGTGGAACGCCGGGCAGGATACCTCAACCCAGCACCAGATAATCATCAACGCCAACGGCATTGTTTACGATGCAGTAAATGGTGATAAGTCGGTGGATTTTACCACCGATGTCCAGAGTTTCAGCAACGATAAATTCTGGAGTGTGGAAGTCAGTATACCGCTTGCAGAGCTTACCGATTACACAAGTCAAGGCGCGGAACTCTGGCGGATCATGTTGGGTAGAAGTGTTGCCCGCAGCCGTCAGGTTTCCAGCATTACCGGCGGCAAAGGCAACGGTTTTGGCCACAGCGACCATTTTGTAACTTTCCGCAGCGGCAAGATCACTGCCGATAAACCCTTTACCATTGTGGGCATTGAGGAAGGCAAACTTGTGTGGCGGAGCGAAAACCCGGCAAAAACTCTGCAAGGCAAACTTGAGCAGCTGCGGTTTGACGGCAGAATCGTCAACCGCCCGCAGACAAGTACGCTTAAAGGCGATAAAACTGAAGATGCACTGGCTTTGAAACTGCACCGCAACACCAAACTCATCCGCTTTACGGTCAATAATTTATATAAGTATGAGTGGCAAGCTCCGCAACAGAGCGAAAAATCCCGCACGGTGAAAATCACTGAAAAACCGCTTTATAAAGAGCTTTTCAGCAATAAAGGTCCCGGCTTGGCACGGGAAGGCTCACTTACCTGGAGCCATGGATTCCGTCCTTATATGATTTCAATATGTATGGAATTTGGTATGCCATGGGATCAACTGGAAGTGCTTGAACATGCAAATCGTTATCAGCTGCTGCTGGTGGGCGGTGCCGGTATGATGGCAAAGGAATGGTACAATTTTGATGAATTGGCACCAAAAAATGCCAGATTTGTTGCCACTGCCCAATACTACGGCTTTGAAAGTCTCAAAATACCCAAAGCCCAAGGCGGACGCCCCATACTTTTTGATCCGCAGGTACGCAGCCTTTATCTAAAAAATGCGGTGAATTTTATCAAACCTTACGAAAAGCGTTATTGCTGGATGGTCTTTGGCGACGAAGTTACCGAGCATGAGTGCGACCGCTATCTGGCGATCGCCGCTAAACACTTGAACAAAGGCACTTATCCATACATCGACCAAGTCAACGAAATCATTAAAAGCAAGTATGGCTACGGCAAATTCGGATTGCCGGAATCTGTTGGCGATACTAATGTTTACCGCTGGATAGCATTCCGTCATTTCGTTGCCGATGAAGCGATCAAACTGCATAAAGATTTAAAGCGCACTATCAATAAACATATGCCCGGAATGCGGCTGGTTTCCGACGATCCCATGGATGGTCAGGGCAGAGTTTACGACTACACCGAGTTTACACCCGAAACTTGCGATATTATGGAAAATCAGCTTTATCCGCACAATCACGCTGATATTGCAGATTTCAGCTTTACCAGCAAATATCTGCGGGATTTGATTCAGGTTGATGAACTGCACCCCTCTTATCATATTGAAAATTACGGTGCGGCTTTTACCCCTCTTGAAATGCTGGAAAAAGTTTCTCAAGCTTATCGGGGTGGAGCCAATGGCTTGCATTGGTATCCGGCTGACACCCGGGGCAAACGTGATAAACGCACTCTGGAAAGCGAACGTTATGGTGCCCCCGAACGCTGGCAGCTGGCAATGGCTCTGCAGGATACGGTCCGCACCATGCCGCAGCTGAAGTTCCCCGAAGCTGACTGCGGCGTATTTCTGCCGGTAACGACTGCCCGCAGTTATGTGGGTGCCAACAATCGGCCGGTGCGTGGTCAGATGCTCCACTCGCTTTTGGAACTGCAATCGGGAGCGTGGTTCAAATACTTCAACGAAAGCAGTCTGGCAAAAAATCTGGTGGATATAAGTAAGTATAAAGCCATCTTTGTACCCGATGGTAAATATTGTGATGCTGAATCGCTGAAAAAACTTGCCGATTATGCGAAAAACGGCGGAACACTGGTCATTCTGGATTGCGAAGCATTCAGCTTTGATGCCGCTGCCAATAAGCTTGAGCGTACACTGCTCCCCGGTTTGGCAAATTCGGTCAAACGCTCCGGCGACCGGATGGTCAGGAACGGCAGCGAAATTTTGCAGTTGAACCGCACGGTCAGTTTTGATCTGGCAGTACCCGCCGGAGCAAAAACGCTTCTCGTTTATGCTGACGGCAAACCCGCGGCAATCGAAAGTGCTCTGGGCAAAGGTAAAGTTATCGTTTTCGGCGTAAACTTTGCCCAGCGGGAACTTGTTACGCAAAAAGCGTGGCAGAAGTACAGTAAAGAACTGGTCAAGAGTTTGAAGATAAAAACCAATCACGACATCTGGCGCTTCCGCTTCCCCAAAGAGCTGATTGCCCCCGAAAAAGTCGTTACCGGCAGATGTTTGAGCGGCAACCACATCTTTTTCAAGAACTTTCTGGCTTATTACGGAGCCAACGAAAAAGTTGCTCCGCAGGCAGCATACACCTGTATCCCTGCTCCGGATGCTCCGGCAGAAAAAATGCCTGCCAAGTTCAGCAGCGGCAAACTCTTTGACCGCCGGACTGCCTATCGTTCCGGCAATGTCGATGGGGTGAAAACCACCCTCAACGACCGGATCATCGGCTGGCAGACCAATGACAGGATCACCATTGTTTTTGATCTGGCAAAGAAAGAAAGTTTTGACCGCATGGAACTCTTTTACGCCGGGGCAATGCGTGATGCAACGATTTACACCTCCAGCGACGGCAAAAACTTTGTCAAGCAGAAAAGCTTTGCCGCCGAAAGCAGAGATGATGTGAAATACGGCGTCCGGCAAAAGACCCTTCAACTGGATAAAGTTGCAATTGATACGGTAAAAATCAAACTGGAACTTGCTCCTGCCCGCATTCCCGGAGCCATCGAAAAAGGCGAAATGGGCAAGATTTACAGCCGCGATAAAAATTTGAATAAACTGCCGTGGCAAAAAGCTAACTTTATGCTTGCAGAAGTTGAATTGTGGAAAAAACAATAACCATAAAAATAAGGAAAGACTATGAAAAAGTTTACTTTGATCGAACTTCTGGTCGTAATTGCGATTATCGCAATTTTAGCGGCAATGCTGCTGCCCGCATTATCGGCGGCGCGTGAACGCGCCAGAGCCTCCAACTGCACCTCCAATGTCCGGCAGATAACCCAGGCTATGCTGACGTATGCCATGGATAATGATGAATGTATCCAGCCCTACTGGTACACTGGCAAAAGTGTTTTTGAAAACAATAAAGTATTCTGGATGGAAACGCTGGAGCCTTATCTGGGCAGTTCTGCTGAAGGAATAAAAAATACCGGTTTTGGTGCAGTTGGCAATAATGTTTTTTATTGCCCGAGCTGCGTTAAAATTTCCAATTCTTCCAGCGGTGTATCTTATGGTTTTAACGGTTCTTTTGGCGGCACCGGTGTTCCCACCGAAGATAATAGCAAGCCCCGTTATACCTTGAAATCGGTAAAAAATCCCAGCAACACTTTTTTGCTGCTGGATATTGGCGATGACTCCTCATCTTTCCCCAAAGGCGCCATGGCTGGCAAAGTGCAAGTTCTCCCTTACGGAGCCCGGTTGACCCGTGGACATCAAAACGAGTGTGTGGCATATCCTCACAGCAATGGAATGAATGTGGGCATGGTCGATGGGCATGTGGAACATTGCAATATGCCCGCGAATGGTAAAGTTCCGGAGTTTGAAGGTGTAAAAGCCAACGATACTACCTGGAATGTATTGTTCTGACCGATAGTTCCATTAAAAAATCATAATCATACCGTGTTGCGACAGATAGAAAAACTGCCGCAGCACAGAGTTTCAACATACTTTTTCGAGAAAAAAAATGAATACCGAACAAGATAAATTTTCCGTTTTCTGGTACAACGATGAAGAAATCAACCGCTGGAGCGAAAAGGATTTTGAAGAAAAGGCCGCCAGTTTTGCCGCTGCGGGAATCAACATTGTAATGACTTTCAGCTGCACCCACTTCCGCTGGAGCTATTACACCTACCGGGCAACGATCAACGCCGCACTCAAGCGGTTGGTCGATGCCTGCCACAAGTACAATATCCGGGTGGTTGAACACCACAGCAGCCATCTGACTTTTGTACCGCTATCCCGGCGGGATTGAGATTTTTTGAAAAACAAGATGGTCATCCGCAAAGGCGCGATCGATATGTTCCCCAATTTAGTGGAGCATTTGGCAATGGGCGACCCGGAGATCGCACCCAATGTTTATCTCTCTGACTGCCGCCAGATCGACGGACGCACCGGCAGATATGTTTACACTCCTTACAAAGGCTATGCCCATTGCTTCAACAATCCCAACTTCCGGCAGGCTTTTTTCAAAACGCTTGAAGATGTGTATGCTACCGGTGTGGACGGCATTATGACCGATGATGTGGCGTATTTCGGCGAAGGCCATGGCTGTACTTGTAAGTATTGCCGGGAAAAATTTCAAGCCGAAACCGGTTATACTTTGCCCACTCCGGCAGAGTGGAGCAAATTTTACGGCGATTATCAGAATAAGGTTTTTCTGGAATTTTTGCGTTTCCGGCAGCGTTCCACTGAAGAATTCCACCGCAGCGTAAATGATCATTTTACCAACCTCGGGCTCAAACTTCTGCGGCCCAATTACACAACTACTACTTTCAGCACCACCCCCACGGCGAACCCGTTTGAAGCGGCAGGGGATTTGTGGACGCATGTTTTTCAGGAAAATATGTTTTCAACCGTAATGCAAACGGCGTGGCTCTCCTGGAGCTGCGACGCTATGCACCGCAGTTCCATGGCACGGAAATACTCCATTGACCCGATGAGTATGTTTTACCCCTCAAGATACGATAACTACTACTTTTCGTGGGCACTCTCCCGGGCGTGGGAACACCTTTTGATGGCAACTCCCGAAGGCGGCGACCTCAACGATGTGGAATTGAAGTTTGCTTCTTACGAAAAACTCCACCGCCGCCTTGCCGGAAAAGCCGACTGTATGGCAGAAGTGGCGTTCCTTGAACCCAGAAGCTCTATGGATTTTACAAGTGATGCACGGGAATCCACCTGCCGGCCATTAAGCGTCTGGATGCAGGCAGCAACTTTGACCAACCGTCGGGGCGCGATGCTTTTTGAAAGTGATACATTGGAAGAATGGCTGCAATATCCTGCCGTAGTCGTTGCCGGAGCTTCCATGCTTTCTGATGAGCTCCTGGAACTTATGAAGCAATATTGCCAAGCCGGGGGCAAGCTCTTTATTTTCGGTAAATTTGGTATTTACCGTCCCGACGGCTCTTTGCGGGAACACCCCGAAAAAATCTTCAACTTTACCTTTGATCTGCAAGACCTTGCTCCTGCAGAAGCAGGCAAATTCATTTATCAAAACCAAACCGTAGAGCTGGAAGCAGTCAAAGAAAATCTTGCAATGGCAAACCTTTCCGGCGATTACAAGATCGCTGCACAAGGCAATGACGGCACTATTTACGGTGTTTCGGCAATGGGCGATAAAGTGCTGTTCCTTACCGGCGGCGTAACAGCCCGCCGCCCGCTGGCAGTGCATTACGGGGTGTTGATCTCACGCTGGGTGGGCGACCAAAACCGTGAACACCCGGCTCCGGATTACGCGGCAGATTATCTGCAGAAAATCCCGGGCAGTATATTGGCAGCCTTTCTGGATACCACTCCTCAACTTAAAGTCAACGCTTCAGACTATCTGGCAACGGCTTATAAAAGTGATAACAAAGAGTATCACCTGCATCTGGTCAATACAGAAAACATTCTGCAAAAGCCGCCGGCAATGGTCAGCCATGCGTTCAAATTTGTCAATTTTGCCGAAAATGCTCCGGCTTGCAACAGAGCTTTTTCGGTTGAATTCAAGCTGCCGGCAGAAAACTTTGTGCCGAAACAGATAACTGCCTGTTCGCCGGAATTTGAGAGTGAAAAAGTTTTGGAATATACTCAACAAGACGATCTCCTGGTTATTTCCATACCGGAAAAACTTTTTGCCGGTTATTTGAATATAATCATCAAATAAAAATCAACGGATGTTTATATGAAAGTATTTATTCTTACAGATTTGGAAGGTCCTTCCGGAGTCAATGGCAGACCGGATTCGCCTGTGGGTAATACCATGCTCAACCGCCCTACTGCCGAGTTGGCACTGGTCAATGAACTCAACGCCGTGTGCGATGGTCTGGTTGCGGCGGGGGCTGACGAAATCGTGATCATTGACGGCCACGGCAGCAGCAACAGCATTGATATAATGAAACTGCACCCCCAAGCCTCTCTGATGCAAGTCGGAAACTGGATGCCGGTCATCTATCTGGATGGTACTTACGATGCTTTTATCCAGATCGGGGCTCACTCCATGGAAAATACCGATGGCTATATGTGCCACACTTTCAACAGCCACGCCATTCAGGAGATGCGTTTGAATGGCGATTTGATCGGCGAAATCGGTATTTCCAGTTATCTGGCAGCCTACTTCGGGGTACCGACCATTATGGTTTCCGGCGACGATACCGCCTGCCGCGAAGCACGATCCTTGCTGGGCGATGATCTGGAAGTGGTTCCGACCAAAAGTTCGATCAACCGCTACTCCACAGTAAATTATCCGCCGCAACAGGTGTACGCCAATTTGCGCACTGCTGCCGAACGGGCACTGCGTAATGTAAAAAAATATAAGCCGCTGGCAATGCCGGAACATTGCGAACTTGTGACCCGTTTTATGTGCCCTAATCAGGCAAATGCCGGGGAAAAAATCGGCTTGGAACGCCTTGACGAATTTACGATCAAAGCAGTCAGCGATGACTTTGCCGACCTCTGGGCACAGCGATTAGGC
>JAFVQX010000014.1 GCA_017504585.1 Lentisphaeria bacterium | reverse complement strand
TCATAGAGCGCAGTATACAGGGAAATACAAATGTTACCGGCCACATCAGCATCCCCAAGCCATTGTGAATCAATATAAGATAAAATGCCAAATGTTTTGTATCAACATCTATCTTGCTGAAACAACTCAAGATCAGAGGTGTCAAGGCAAAAATCAATATGTTCCACACAATGTGGCTGGTATATGCCCAGGTCATCATTTTAGATACATAATAGCGCACCTGCTTTACCTCGCCTGCCCCCACCGCACGGCCGATAACGGTTACCACTGCCAGACAGAAAACATTTCCGCATACACATCCCAGATAATCAATCGTATTGGCTACTGCATTGGCAGCTATCTCCCGGGTGCCATAGGATGCTATCAAGCCCAAAACCAACACACGCCCCAGTTGAAAAACTCCACTCTCAACGCCCCCCGGGATCCCGATAAACAATATCTTTTTCACAAATTGCCACGAAGTGCGGAAGCCTTTCCGGAAGTCTATAAAAATATTCAGGCTTCTATCGTGAATCATAAAAATAATGATCGCCACCGCCACCACCCGGGAAAACAAAGTAGCATAAGCCGCCCCTGCGACCCCCAAGTTGAACCCATAAATCAGCAGCGCATTACCAATAACATTTATTATATTGCTGATAAGAGAAATATACATGGTGCGCTTCGTGCGGTTCATCACCCTGAACAATGCGGCACAACCGCCATAAACTGCGATGCCGGGGAAAGCCCAGAGCGTAATACTGAAATAACTCAAAACCGCCGTATGGACATCTTCGGCCAGTTTGCCATACAGTATATTGATTATTTCATTCAAAAATAAATTGCCCAGCAGAAAAACTGCCACCCCGGCAACCAGCACAACCGCCAGCAGTTGCCTGGCACCTTCGCGTGCTCTTACCAAACTGCCGGCACCGATATATTGCGAAACCACCACCGCACCGCCGGTAGCCACCGCAAATATTATACTGCAGATACAGCTATTGAACATATCCACCAGCGATACTGCCGAAATGCTCGCTTCGCCCAATCCGGCAACCATAAGCGTATCAGCACTGCCCACCAGCAAAAAAAGCAGTTGTTCAAAAAACAACGGAATAACAAGTTGGAGAATATCTTTGTTGGTAAACAGAGAATATTCTTTTTCACTGAACAGAAAATGCAGTTTTTCCCGGACAAATCTTAAAAACATAAATCCAGAAGATCCTCAATACCGGTTTCCCGGAATGACCTCAAGCCAGCAGTTATTGGGCACACTTGTCATAACAGATAGTTCCCCATTATCCATCTTTGCGTTTTTGAATACGCATATTGTGCATACGTTATTGTTGGTAACTTATAAAACATAATCCGGCAAGGCTTCAAATGCAAATCACAAATGTTTTTTCCAGCATCTTTTTTTACAGAAAACAGATTATATGATGTTATATCAGGCAGCTTGCCGTATCTCTTTATATTTTATCTTTATCTGGAACAAAACCGGAATGGTTGATCCGCTTAATCAGCCCAGCAGACGCATTTCTATTTCGGTACGGGCTTTTTGCAGCAATGCAAGCTGTTCCAAGAGATATTTATCGTTGAGAAAATAGCTGGAAAACGCACTGCTCAATGCTGCGATAGTTACTCCCTCATGACTGCGAACCGGGATCCCCAGAGAGCTTATCCCGAAAACACTTTCATCCCGCACTACCGAATACCCCAGCTGGCGGACTTCGGAAAGATCTTCTTTCAGCTGTTCCGGATCGCAAATCGTCCGTTCGGTCAGTTTACGCAAAGGCATTTTTTCCAGAAAACTCTCCAGTTCCGCTTCCGGCAAAGCACTTAAAAGCACCTTCCCGGCAGCCGTTGAGTGGTATTGATCCAGCCACCGCTGCCGGATGGAAATGCTTATTGGGTTGCGGCTTTCGATAACATTTACCGCAATGACTTGATTTTGATGAAATACCCCCAGAAAACAAGTTACCTGAATTGCCTGACTTAATTTTTGCAGCGGTTCCAGCGACGCTGTACGCAATTCGCTCCATACATCCGCATTATTGCCCAGAATAAATGTCTGCATACCCAATGTGTAACGCCCGCCACGGTGCTGATTTAAATACCCTCTGGCATACAGCGTGCGGATCAGATTGTTGGCGGTTGCCGGCGATACCCCCAGTTGGGAAGCAATCTCGCCATTGCGCACCGGTTCGGCAGCGTTGCCCACGATCTCCAATATATCCAACGCCCGCTCCACAGATTACACAAGGGTCTGCCGGGTATTACGGTTGATGTTGTGTTTTTTTTCTGTCATATACCACTCCATTACTAAATCATTGATGAATAATTATAGCTTGTTTTTTGAAAAATGCAAATCTATTTTACAATAATATTGTATAATTTAAGAAGCACAAAAGATTGTTTGCCAATATTTTACAATAATAATGTAAAAACTCTATATTTTGCATGAAATTTGCTGACGGCTGAAAAACAGGCTTGATTTTTCGGATAGTCTGTGTAAATTTTATCGCAAAATAATTTTAATATCTGATTTGGAGTTTTTATTTTATGACTGGCAATACTCTGATCAAACTGCTCATGAGTTTTGCATTTATTGTACAAGGAGTTTTTATTGTGCAAAGCAATCCTTTGATCCCCATGGGGGCGTTGACCGGTAAACCCACCCGGGCCGAGATCCATGCAATTCTTGCCAAATACAAAGCCGCAGGCATAAATCAATATTTGGTATATCCCCGCAGCGGTTGCGAATTGGAATATTTATCCAATGAATACCTTGATACTTTGGCAACGGTTTGCGAAGAAGCCGAAAAGCTGGATTTTTCCGCCATCTGGCTTTATGACGAATTCAACTGGCCCAGCGGCAGCTGCGGCAAACGCGTGCCGCTGGAAAATCCCAAGTTTGCCATGCCATTTATCTGTGCATACAAGCAAGACGGTAAGATCAAAGTGGAAATCCGGCACAATCCGGACTATACAGCGTTAATGAATCCGGCAGCAGTTGACCGTTTTATTGAGCTTACCCACGAACAATATTATAAACGCTTGAAGCCATACTTCGGCAAGCTGATCAAAGGTATTTTCACCGACGAGCCGGAAATCGGTTACTGGAAAGATAAGGCACCCGATGCCATTTTCTGCATGGGCTATTATGAGGGGTTGGAAGACGATTACCGCAAACTCACCGGCGGCGACCTGTTTGCTGATATTGCCGCCGGCTTGCGGGGCGACCCCAACTATTACCCGGCGGTGTGTGCCGAACTGCTTGCCAAACGCTTCCGTACTTCGTACATCGACCGCTTGCAGGCGTGGTGTGAAAAGCATGGCATTGTGCTGACCGGCCATTTGATGAACGAAAATCACCCGGTAAGTGCCCGTAAAAGCAACGGCAATATCCTGAAAGTCCTGCCCGGGTTCGGCTTGCCGGGTATGGATGAGATCAACACAAAAAACACCATCTCAGGTGCCGAATGGCTGACCATGGGTACAGTCATGTACGCCATTGAAAAACGGGGCAACAAAGGTGGTTTAGGCGAACTTTTTGCAATAGGCCCCTGCGATTTGACTTTTACAAGATTGAATCAAATGCTTTACCTGACTGCAGCGTTCGGCGTTGACCACTATGTTTTGGGGATCGCACCTGTGGATTCCCGGGGGTGTGCTCATAAGCCAAACTGGTACAACTCTTTTGCCTCCGACCAGCCGCAGATGGCGTTTTTGACGAATGGTCAAAGGCGGCAAAACGGGCTGCGGAACTGGCAAAAAAGGAACGCTCTTTTGAGATCGCAGTCCGTTACGGCAATGGCGAAGAGCGTTTACAAGATCTTCTGATAAGTCTGGTGCGGCACCAGATATCGTGGCGTCTGTTGGATAATGAGGAAGCTGCCCCGGATGATATACCCATGGTTTTGGTTTTGCGGAATGACGGCAAAGTCTGGGAAGAAAAAAACATCCTCAAATCCTATAACTTCGATTATTTGTGGGATATTGCCCTGAAAGACCGACTGCCCCTGAGTTCGGTGGTTTGCGATACAAATGGCAGACCGGTAGACGATGTTTTTCTCCGCCGTTACCGCGATGGCAGCGTGCTGGTTATTGATATGTCAGAAACCGACCGGGAGCTGGTTCTGCACCGCAACAAACAAAAAGAGCCGTTTATGCTTTATGCCAATGGCGTCAAAGAATTTCCTCCGACTGTAACCGGCAGCAAAACTGCCGGAAAAACTGCTGTCTTGGCACAAAAAATCCCAAATGGCTGGCAAGTGGAGTTTGACCGGCCGCACCTTTGCCGGATGCATTTCAACGAAAAAAATGTTGCAGAGCTGGAGCTTCAAGAAGCTCAAAACCTGCGTCTGGCTTTGCGAATATATAATTGCAAAGCGAAGGCAGAATTCAATGGCAAACTGCTGAAAAATCCCCGTCCCTGCACGGAATTGCCTGATACATTCAACACTCTCTATAATGTTTATGATCTGGGGGTAGTTCCAGCAGGCAGACATCGGCTTGAACTGCACGATGCCGGGATCGAATACCCGTTTTTGCCGCAAGCGGTTTTTATCGGCGAAAAGTTGAGCGATTATGTAGGCAAGATCACTCAAAAGTGCCGTTACCAGCTGCCGGAAACTGCCGGAAAATTCCGGATCACCGAAGTTCCGGCCCCCGGAGCGGCAGAGTTGCTGGTCGATGGTGTATCACTGGGTAAAAAACTTGTCAAACCCTACGAGTGGCAAATCCCCGCCGGATCGCAGGGCAAAAGTGTGGAAATTGTTGTTGAACACTATCTGTCC
Source organism: Lentisphaeria bacterium (assembly GCA_017504585.1). Lineage (GTDB taxonomy): Bacteria > Verrucomicrobiota > Lentisphaeria > Victivallales > Victivallaceae > SIG78. The sequence continues at coordinate 16,814 of JAFVQX010000014.1, read as the reverse complement.
GTAGGCGGCTTATTCGGCACCCCGTGGACGGGCTCCGATGAGGCGTCCCGCTGGCGCCGGCAGGCATTGGCACCCAAACGGCAGAAAGCCGGAGCTTTAACGGTTGAAATCGAATAAAATTTTAAATATACAATGGAGGGAAACATGAAAAAACAATTCACTTTGATCGAACTTCTGGTGGTGATCGCCATTATTGCCATTTTGGCGGCAATGCTTTTGCCGGCGCTTTCCACAGCACGGGAATCTGCCCGCAGTACCAGCTGTAAAAACAAACTCAAACAAATCGGGCTGGCTCTGCACATGTACGCCGGAAGCAATACAGATTATCTGCCTTACGCCTGGAGCAACAACAAGCATGTCGTCCGCTCCGGCTATTATGGCACCAGTTACAAATACACCGACAGGCGGACATCGCCGAATATGCTGCTGGTAGGCGGCTACTTTGCCTCCGAAGCCGCCACTTCGGATGAAACGCAGAAAGTTCTTATGGAAAAATTTTTCAAATGCCCCAGCGATGCAACCAACTTCGGAACAGTTAATGACACCATGACCGCTATAAGTTATGAGTGGTGGCACATCGATCTGACCGATGCGGAAATAAAGGATCTTACCAACAAAAGCAATCTTGCCCGTATGGTGGTGGGGCGGGACAATCCTGTCTGCACAGTTTTTACCGATGCTTACGGTCCGGTCGGCTGGACTTGCGTGCAGATCAATCACCCGACTTCGGCGAATATCCTGCGGTTGGGCGGCGACGTTGATTTGGTTACAATACCTGTCCATGATACTAAAAAGTATCCTAAATATTATGCACACGGAACATCTTTTTTGCGCCGGATCGAAGGCGATACAAAAATCATTGATTGGGAATAAGTTACAATCTCTATAAATATAAAAAAAGGATCAGAATGATGAAGTTTTTTTCGATCGTCGGCAAGGCTCTTTGTGCTTTTTTTCTGCTGTTTGCAGCATGCGGCACAATAATTGCAGAAGCAGTGCAAGCACCTTGGATGCAGAAAATTCCGGTTATCGACAGCAAATTCGATGCCGCCGAGTGGCAGGATGCACTGGTTTGGAAACGCAGTATTTCCGGCAAAAACAAACTCCTTGCCTTGCGTAACACATTGTTTTACTTCGGCTGCGACGGCAAAAATCTCTACCTTGCCCAGCAAAGCGAGCTTAAACCATCTTATATTCAAGCTGAAGAAAAACGCTGCTGGGAGATAACCTTGCTGCCCCCCGGCGGCAAACAGGTTTCTTTTGCCATTGAGCCGGGCAAATCCGGCAAACTCCCTGCTGTAGCGGTGGTCAAATACGGTACAGCCAAAGGCTTCTGGCATGTGGAACTTGCCATACCCTTGAGCAGCTTCAGCGGCAAAGATCTTGCCAACGGTGTTTGGGGCGTGCAGATGGTCCGCAAGTGGAACATCCCCGGCGAAAAAGCCATGTGGCATTTGCCCACTGCTAAAGAGCCTTTGGCACAAATCAGGATCGTCCCCAAGGGCGTACTCTGCAATCTTGTTGACATGATCAATCATACCAAACTTGCCAGCTGGCGGCTGACCTGGCAAATCAAAAATACCCTCGATAAACCCGTAACGCTTCGCTGGACTGCCGATGTAAAATCACTGGAAGCTCCCGTCAACCGGGCAAAAAACATAACGCTGGCTCCGGGAGCAAGCGAAGAGGTGGTTATGCAGAGTATTTTTATGCCGGGTACTTACCGGACTTTTACAGCAGAAGTAAAAAATACTGCTGACAACACGGTTTACTGGCAGCGTAAATTTTCGTGGGATTTTGCCCAAGCTAAAAAGTGGTTCGATCCCGATCCCCCCCTGCAGCTGCATTACGCAGTCCATCCCACGGCACAAACTTTGCGGGTGCGGGTATTCTGCCGCAACGCCAAAAAATTTGCCAATGTAGCCAAAGCCGAAGTGCTGGTAACTCATGAATCCGGCAAAGTCGTTGCCCGCAAAGCGTTGACCAAGCGCGCCAACAAGGATTGGTTCAGCTATTGGAACGAGCCGGAAATGAAAAACTGGCCGCTGGGTAAATACACTCTGACCGTAAAAGCTACCGGCAAAGACGGTAAAAAACAGGAACTCAAAGGTTCTTTCGGCAGACACAAGTTTGAGTGGGAAAATAACAAACTCGGTAAATCCGAACAATACATACCTCCCTTCAAGCCGCTCAAGGTCAAAAATAATGAGATCCACGCCCTGCTGACCGGCTACCGCCGCAGCGGAGTTTTCTGGGATGCTGTTTATGCTCAAGACAAAAACATTCTGGCAGCCCCAATTGAACTTAAAATCAATGGCGAAACATTCAAATCCATCACTACAAGGCAGGTAAAAGCCCCCTTCGGCCATGTGATCTTTGAAACCGATTTTATATACAAAGACCTGAAACTTACCGCCGTGCATGATTACGACTACGACGGCATGTGCAAAGTTACGCTCAAGTTCGCCCCGGTCAAGCCGGTGAAAATCGACAGCATGTACTTTGATATCGACCTCAAAAAAGAGTATGTAACGCTTTACAGTGCCATGGGGGCGCGGCTGCGCAACAACTTCCACGGCTGGGTCCCCGAAAAAGAGGGCTTGGTCTGGGATAGTTTGCGTGGCAGAGTATTGAATCCGCTGCTCAAAGGATTCCGCCCCTACATCTGGGTCGGCGAACAATACAAAGGCTTCTGCTGGTTTGCCGAAACTCCCCATAACTGGAGCATCGACCCAAGCAAGCCCGCTCAAACCCTGACGGTGGAAAAATCCGCAGTCCGGGTGCGGATCAACCTGGTCAACAAACCTGTTATCCGGGATAAAAAGTTTGATATAGTTATGGGCTTCCAGCCCACTCCGGTCAAGCCGCAGCCCAAGGTTGCTGCCATGCCAGGTCTGGTGCATCGGGTGAAGTTTGTACCCCGCTCCAAGTACAGAAATATCATAGCTTCTTACATATATATGTGTATGCGTTACGAAGACGGTATGCTTTCGGTACCGCCCAACAACGACTGGAGCTTTCTGGAATATGTTGCCGCCGACAAGTGGAAAACTCCGGCGGAAGCCCAGGCTTTTGCTCTGGATTATGTAAAACGCAATAAGCTGGATCAGAGCGAATACCGCAGTATATACGATTATTCGCCGGCATTGAGCAAAAATCTGCATTTGAGCATGCGGGCATTTTGCGAGGTCTACCGCCCCAGCAATGTACGCATCCAGTATCAGAATCCCCGTGCCGTAGCTCCCAACTCCAAAGAATTCGATATGTATAGCGATGAATGGAGCTTGTGGGAAACCCGTCCGCCGAGCCTTGAACGCATGAGCCACTTCGGCTGCGACCCTACGGACAAGCTGACTGATTTTATGCTTTACAACCTCCGCAAACTCTACAAATACGGGTTTACCGGCATTTATTACGATAATATTTTTGATACGCCATGCTACAATGTAGCCAAAGGCCCGGCCATTGAAGTAGAACCGGGTAAAATCATGCCTTATTACCCTTTGTTTGAAATGCGTGAATTGCTCAAACGAAGTGCCCTGTTTCTGCATGAAGAAGGCAGATACCTCGGCGGATACCCCTTGCTGGAGTCGCATATAACCGATACAGTTATGATCCCGCTGGTGAGCTTTAATGCTGTTACGCTGGACTGGGAAATGAATTTCGGTTCCGATCCTTATCCCCGGCGTTTTTCGCAGCCGTATATTCTTACGAATACAGTAGGTACTCAAACCGGTACTCTGGGTGCAACCATTATCCAGCGTGATAAAACCGTGCCCGGCGATGTGATCGAGCGTTCTGTTCTGGCGGTGCAGTTTGCCAATAACCTTATGAGCGGCAAACTCTACGCCACGCCCGGAATGTTCTATCAGAATGCCATCAACTATATCTTTGATTTCGGCTATGAAGCCGAAGGTACAGTCATTTATCCGGGATATCTCAAAAATAATCCGGTAAAGATCAACAATAAAGATGTTCTGGCAACCGTGGTAAAACGCAAGGATGGTGAAGTATTGCTGATGATCGGCAATGTGGGCAAAAAAGCGGTCAAAGCAACCTTTGATCTGGGCAAATTTGCTTCCGGTACTATCTATGATGCTGAAAGCAAAACCATTATCGGCAAAGGCAATAGATTCACTCTGCCGGTAGAAAAATACAGTTACCGGTTGATCCAAGTCGGCAAAGCTCCGGCAAACGCCCAAAAACTGTCAGGTGTTGCCAATTGGAATAAGGCGACCCGGGCGGTGCTGGAACACACAGCAGAAAGTTTGATCATCAAAGATATCAAAAAAGATCACTACATCGTTAATAAGACTCTTCAGCTTGATACCAATAAAATCAGCACGATAACGATCAAATACCGTGCCCGCGGCATTGCCGGTAAAACCAACGGACAGCTTTATTTTGCCAAAGATAAGCAGAAGTTCGGTTCGCCCCGTTTTTTTCGGCTGCCCAGCTTAAAGAGTGATGATGCCTACCGCACAATAACTATAAAAACCGCCAAAAATCCGGAGTGGAAAAAACTTGGCAAAGTTACCGCCATAAGATTGGATATGATGGATCAAGCTCCTGGAGTTATTGAAATAAAAGATATAAAATTCCAGTAAGTGGAGCTTAAAGTGAAGCTCGGGCTGTACATCAGCGGCAAATGACTTTTGCCTGAAGTACAGCCCGTATTTTTTACAGCCTGTGCTGCTATAAAGAATAATTACTCAATACCGGTTTTCCGGGATGACTTCGAGCCAGTAGTTATTGGGCACACTTGTCATAACGAATATATCCCCATTACCGCTTTTCAGGCACAACTTCTAACCAATAGTTATTGGGGTCGGTCACGAAATAGATTCCCATTTCGGGGTTTTATTGCCGAAGCTGCCCGGCGGCTGGAATGTTCCGTTAAACGCCCAGGTGCCGAATAGATGATTTTCAATAAAAAACAGCCTTGCTGAACTGATAATAAAAATCTCTTTCATCCGGAGGCTGCCGGATTTTTGCTGCTGACCACTTTTACAGCGCAGCGTTCAGTAAACTGTTGAAAATATTAAAATCAAACTTTGATCGTATATTCAAGAAAACTGCCGGTTTTTGGAAAAACTCCCAAACCGGCAGTTTTTTTGCTTTTTAAAATGTTTACAGACTCTACCAAAGGCATAAAATCATAAATTATTTGCAAAAAATCCTATTCACAACTCCTGTGTTATCATGTATATTTTATAAAAAGCAAACAAAAATTCATAAAAAAATCAAAAATATAAGGAGTGATCTATGCCTGCTAAATGTTCCACTCCGGCTCCATTTGATACTGTACGCCGGAATTTGGAAAAACAGTATGCAGATGCTGACTATACTCCCGGTTGGAGCGAAGAAGAGCTGCAGGCAGCTTTTCAGGATTTCTGCCGGAAAAATCCCAATGAACCACACATTATCCAAAAAGCCCAGCTGCTCTATTTGATCTGTCAATATGCCCCGATCGCCCGGGAAGAAAATGATTACTTTGCGGGTAAAGTCAAGCATTACAATCTGCTTTTGAATTTACGCAGCAAATGGCGTTTGGCAGAGGCGATCAAAGAGTTCGGCAAAGAGCGTTTGGAATATTTTATCGGCGACTACACCGCCCAGCTTGACTGCAACAGCCATATCTGCCCGGACTGGGTAACTTTGCTGGAGCTGGGTTTGAAGGGTATCCATGACCGGTCGGCGGCGCTGGCGGATACCAGTGATTTCCACCGGGCTGTAAAAATCGCATTTGCCGGCGTAATGATCTTATGCCGCCGTTTTGATGCCATCCACCCCGCTCACAACCTGGCTCAACTTGCAGAACGGCCGCCTCAAACTTTTATTGAAGCATTGCAGTTGAGTTTTATTTACCACGAATTGATCGAGCTTGACGGTATCCAGGTGCGTTCAATGGGATTGTTTGACCGCCTTTACAACCGTTTTTATTTGCAGGATATTGCCAATAAAACTCTGACCAGAGAGCAGGCTGCGGAAATACTCAAATATTACTGGATCAAGTTTTTTGCCAAAACCGAAGGCAAAAAATTCGGCAAACCTTTCACTTTCGGCCCCGAAGCCAATGAGTTGACTTATCTGGCATTTGAAGCCTATGGCGAAATGAAGATCCATGACCCCAAATTCCATTTGAAACTGTCGGAAAAAACTCCGGAAAAATTGCTGGAACTTGCCTGTAAAGTTATCCGCAGCGGCAGCAACGCAGTGGTATTGATCAATAGCGATCTTCAGGAAAAAATGCTTATCGAAAACGGCAAAACTCCGGAAGATGCCGCCGATTATATTCTTATCGGCTGCTACGAACCGGCAGTTCAGGGCAAGGAGTTGAACTGTTCGGGAGCTGGACATTTATCGCTGGTAAAACCCGTTGAACAGGTGTTGCAAAAAGCCTCTGCCGATTGGAGCTATGAAGATTTTGAAGCCGCTTACTTTGATCAGCTGGAAAAAAATCTGGCTCTTTGCATAGATGATCTTAAACGCTGGGAACGGTTGTGGCCCGAAGCTCACCCCGCTCCGCTCTTATCCGGTGCGATGACTTGCTGTTATGAAAACAATCGTGATGTATCTGCTGCCGGAGCCAAATACAATACCACCGGCGTCTGCTGCGGCGGTCTTGCCGATGCGGTGGATTCATTGGTTGCGGTACGGGAACTTCTGGCACGCAAGCTGGTAAACAACATAACCGATATTGCCCTGATCATGGAGCAAAATTGGCAGGGTAATGAGCTGCTGCGAAAAACCGTTATGCATAAATTTCCTGCCTGGGGCAACAATAACGATGAAGTCGATGAACTGGCTGTACGCATTGCCAACTTTGCTGCTGACCGGATCAATACTGTACCCAATACCCGCAACGGGGTCTTTCAGATGGCACTTTATGTTATCTTGAACACGGCGCAAAATTTCGGCAGCCAGCTTGGAGCTTTGCCCAACGGCAGACTTGCCGGAACCGTGTTGACCTTGAACACCAACTGCGAAAATGCCCATGATTTCAATGGAGCTACTGCCATACTCAACAGCAATGCCAAACTGCCGATGCACCGCTTCCCCAACGGTACAACGCTGGATTTGACTCTGCACCCCAGCGCAGTTGCGCATAATAAAGGCATCCGCACGCTGATGACCTTGATCCGTAAATACTTTGAACAGGGCGGAGCTGCATTGCAGTTCAATATTTTCGGCAAAGAAACGCTGCTTGAAGCCCGGAAAGATCCGGAAAAATATGCCAATTTGCAAGTACGGGTCTGCGGTTGGAATCTGCGTTTTGTTGATCTTGCCCCCGAAGAACAGCAAATTTTCATCGACCGTGCCAATGGAGGCGACTTATGCTGAAGGGCAATATCATTGATATAAAACACATGGCTGTCCACGACGGCCCCGGCATCCGGACAACATTCTTTTTCAAAGGTTGTCCGCTGCATTGTGCCTGGTGTCATAATCCGGAAAGCCAATCTGCCAAACCGGAGCTGGGGTTACTGCAAAATCGCTGCATAAACTGCCGGATGTGTGCCGGAGTATGCCCGAACCATATTTTTGAAAACTCTCAACACCATATCGACCGGACTGCATGTACCAATTGCGGCAAATGCGTGGCAGCGTGTCCGGTCAACGCATTGGAGCTTTACGGCAGAGATATAACGCTGGATGACGCATTAAAAGCCGGTCTGGCTGATAAAGCATTTTTTGCCGACAACAATGGCGGCTGTACCCTCTCCGGCGGTGAACCTTTGCTGCAAAGCGATTTTGCGGAAGCATTGTTGAGCGAACTGAAAAAACACCATATCCATACAGCAGTCGATACTTGCGGCGCAGTCCCGTGGAGCAGTTTTGAAAAAATTCTGCCGGTAACTGATCTATTTTTGTTTGATCTGAAACACCCCGATCCGGCAGAACACAAACGACTTACCGGTATGGATAATGTTTTGTTGCTGGAAAATCTGCAAAAACTCGATCAAACCGGCAAACCCATCGAAGTACGCATTCCGCTGATCCCGGATTACAACAGCACGCCGGAGGCATTGGCGGGATTTGCCGCAATTCTTGGCAGTTTGAAAAATCTGACGGCAGTCACGATATTGCCCTTTCATCACGCCCGTTTCAAGTATCAGGCTTTGGATATAACAGAACCCCTTGCCGGATTGGAGCCGTGCAGCGATGAAACAGCTTTTATGGTAAAAAAGTTTTTTACAGAACATAATATAAAGGTTTCAGAAAATTAAAAAAGGAAAGGTTTTTGGTATGAAAAAAGTTTGGAAATTCACCCTCATCGAACTTCTGGTGGTAATTGCAATAATTGCTATTCTGGCAGCCATGCTGCTGCCGGCACTATCCGCCGCCCGGGAGCGTGCCCGCAGTGCCCAGTGTTTGAGCAACCTCAAGCAGCTGGCTCTTTCGGCACAGCTTTATGCGACCGATAACAACAGTCAGGCGATTTCACTGGTCAAAACTTCCAGTGGAAATTATTGGAGCGAATGGTTTATCCGTTATGATTATATTCAGGATACCGAAGCCGCTCCGTTTGCCTGCCCCAGTCTGGAACCTTTCGGCTACGATAAAACTGATTCCAGCCGTCACTATTATACTTATGCCAGCCGCGGACGCTATCCGACACCCGCCTGGAAAGGCAGCTGTATGCGGGAAAGCACCTATGGAGGGGTAACACTTGTAACCTATGATGTAAATGCAGTTCTCTCCAATCCCAGCGACTTCCTGCTGTTCGGCGACAGTTGGAGCACAACTTACAAAAAACAAATATCAACTGCAAGTTATGTCAAGGGCGATACCGGACATTATTTTGAAGCTCACACCGGCTCGATCAACGGAGCCTATCTGGATGGACATGCCGAAAGCAAAAGCGGTATGGACTTTATGACCACCTGGGCGCAGGAGATGGTGGCATGCCGCAAAATACACGAAAATAAATCTTATGTTACTGCCGAATATTTCGATTCGGCATTTAATGCCAAATACGCCAACTTCTTTCAGCGTTGACCTGTGCTTGGGAGGTATATAGTGAAAAAAACTGTTATATTGCTGATGATGTTTTTTGCCATAGGTGTTATGGCGGAAAATCTGCTTAAAAATGGTGAATTCAACACTATCCGGCTGGGTGGAGAACTTTATGCGGCTGCCGCCAGCGGTTCAGTCAAGCTCTCCAATTTTGCCCAGGTGGAAAACGGCAACCGTTGTCTTAAGCTGGAAATAATGGAGTTGAAAACTTCTGAAGATGGCAGGAAGAGTCTTTCCAGCGAAGTGGTTTTCGGCAAAAACGGCAACACTCTGGGGTTGGCGGCAGAACCCGATACGGTATATGATTTCAGCTTTGACTGTCAAGGCGATCTGCAGCTTTCGCTGTGGGTGAGTTTGGATTCCAAGCCGATAGAAAAAACATATTTTTCCGAAAAACGCATCCGGCCTGTGCCTAAAGTGTTCAAAGGTACCGCCGGAAAGTGGACAACTTGTCAGGGCGAATTCAAAACTGCCGCCGATACAAAATATATCCGGCTGCATCTGATGCTTTGGGGCGACAGCAAACAACAGAGCAATTTTTCTTTGAAACCCGGCGATGTGGTATTGATCGACAATGTAAAAATCATCAAGCGTAAAGCAAATAAATAAACTATAAGTTCAGAGGCAAAAATGACTCTTGTAAATCCCCACGAATTCCGCACCCCCGAATTCGTAAAAAAATATGGTCCGGTAGTAACAAAAAATGATGTACCATACCCGGCAGAACTGGTATTCAATGCCGGTATCACCAAGTACAACAATAAATATGTGATGATTTTCCGCAACGATTACGGTTTCTGCCGTCAGGATTTTGCGGATTTTTACGCCGGTATTTCCGATAACACCAGCCCCCAGACCAATATCGGTTTGGCGTTCAGCGATGACGGCATAAACTGGAGCGTGGAGCCAACACCCTGCTGGGATGTGGAGCCGCTCCGGGCAAAAGATCCTGAAGTCAGCCGTATCTACGACCCCCGTATGACGGTCATCGACGGCAAATGCTATGTTTGTTTTGCAATGAATACCCTCCACGGCTTGCGGGGAGGTATTGCGGTAACTGAAGATTTTGACCAGTTTGATATTATCTCGCTCACTGCTCCCGACAACCGCAATATGGTGTTATTCCCCGAAAAAATCAATGGCTTGTTCATGCGCCTTGAGCGTCCCATGCCGGTTTACAGCCGTGGACGGAATAAAGAGGCGTTCGATCTGTGGAGTTCTGTATCGCCCGATCTGGAATTCTGGGGCAGAACCAAGCTGGTGCTGGGTAAAGAACAAGTACCTTTTGCCGGGAGCAAGATCGGCCCCGGTGCGCCGCCGGTCAAGACCAAAGAAGGCTGGCTTTGCACTTACCATGCAGTAAAAAATATGGATGTTGATTTGTATGCGTGGGAACGCAGCTGGCGCAAAGCCTACTACGGCGGACTTATGCTGCTGGATCTGGAAGACCCCAGTAAAATCATCTCTATTGCCGAAAAACCGCTGCTGATGCCCGATAGTGATTACGAACTGGATGGCTTCCGCGGCAGCGTGATCTTTCCCGGCGGCATGATATTGGAAGATAATGGCGAAGTCAAGATCTATTATGGAGCCGCTGACACCGTGGAATGTCTTGCCACAGCGGATGTCAATGATCTCCTGAAATTTGTCAAAAACGAAATCTGACCGGGGGAATCTCTATGGACTGGAAAACACCAGATTTTATCAAGCGCTGCCCTACCAATCCGATATTGGATACCGGCAAAGTACCGTACGATGCAGCACAGATCTTCAACGCCGGTTTTGCCAGATACAACGGCAGATATGTGTGCGTTTTCCGCAACGATTACGGCCGCGGCAAAGAAGATTTTGCCTGGGGCAAAGGCAAAACCAATCTGGGACTTGCCTTCAGCGACGATGGCATCAACTGGAGCGTGGAATCCAGGCCGTGCTGGGATGCCGCCTGGTTGAACGATAAAGAAATACGCCGTATTTACGACCCGCGTTTAACTGTAATCGACGGCAAATGCTACATCTGCTTTGCAGTTGACACCTGTCACGGAGTGCGCGGCGGAATTGCTGTAACCGAGGATTTTGATAAATTTGAGATCCTCTCCATTGCCGTACCCGAAAACCGCAATATGGTACTGTTTCCCGAAAAGATCAACGGTCTTTATATGCGTCTTGAGCGCCCGATGCCGGTTTACGGCCGCAGTGCCCAATTCAAAGAATCGTTCGATATCTGGTCATCCAAATCGCCCGACCTCAAGTTCTGGGGGGAAAGCGCTCTTGTACTTGCCGCCGAAAATATGCCCTGCTGCAATTGCAAGATCGGTCCCGGTGCGCCGCCGGTAAAGACCCCATACGGTTGGCTGGCTCTGACCCACTTTGTCAACAAAGTCGATTATGAATTGAAAGCGTGGCACCCCGGCTGGAACAAAGCCTATTACGGCGGAGTAATGCTGCTGGATCTGGAAGACCCCAACAAAATCATCGGCATCGGTCAGGCTCCGCTGCTGGTGCCGGAAACGGATTACGAGCTGGATGGGTTCCGGGGCAGCGTGATCTTTCCCGGCGGCATGATATTGGAAGATAATGGCGAAGTCAAGATCTATTATGGAGCCGCTGACACCGTGGAATGTCTTGCCACAGCGGATGTCAATGATCTCCTGAAATTTGTCAAAAACGAAATTTAAACGAAGTTGCTTTATGGATTACCAAACGCCTGATTTTATCAAACGTTATGAAGGCAACCCGGTAGTACACGCCGGGATGGTGCCTTACGAAGCGGTCTGTACTTACAATGCCGGTATTACCAGATACAACGGCAAGTATGTGATGGTCTTCCGCAATGACCACGTCCGCAACAAAGAAAACTTTATGACCACCCCCGCCAAGATCAATCTGGGGCTGGCATTCAGCGATGACGGCTTTAACTGGGAAGTTGCGCCCAAGCCCTGTCTGGACGAAACCATCTTCAATGATCCTGAGATCCGCCGCTTATATGATCCCCGTCTGACGGTGATTGACGGCAAGTGTTATCTCTGCTTTGCGGTGGATACCTTTCACGGTGTTTGCGGCGGGGTGGCAGTGACGGAAGATTTCAGCAAATTTGAAGTGCTGAGTATTTCAGCACCTGACAACCGCAATATGGTGTTGTTTCCTGAAAAGATCAACGGCAGATTTATGCGTCTGGAACGGCCTTTCCCGGTCTATTCCCGGGGGCAGGGCAGCGAAAAGTTTGATATTTGGAGTGCTTCTTCCGCCGATTGCCGGGACTGGGGACGGCACAAACTGGTGCTTGGTGCGGAGAAACTTCCTTACTGCAACAGCAAAATCGGTCCCGGTGCGCCGCCCATTAAAACCAAAGAAGGGTGGCTTTGTGCCATTCACGCGGTGGAAAAAGTTGAAGAAACTCTCTATGCGTGGCACCCGAATTGGCACAAGATTTATTACGCAGGACTTATGCTGCTGGATTTGGAAGACCCCAACAAAGTGCTTTCGGTTTCGGAAAAACCGTTGCTGGTTCCTGAAACTCTGTACGAAAAAGAAGGTATGATCGGCAGCGTGATTTTTCCCGGCGGTATGATCCTGGAGGATTCAGGCGAAGTCAAGATCTATTATGGAGCCGCTGACACCGTGGAATGTCTTGCCACAGCCGATATAAATGATTTGTTGAAATTTGTAAAAAACGAAATTTGATTTTTTCATGAGGTATAAATGAGTAAAAAAATATGGTCAATAATGCTGCTGGCTTTAAGCGGAACATTGCCGCTGGCGGCATCGCTGATCAAAGATCCCGGATTTGACAGCGACAAATTCAATGAACTTTATTACACATATCACGCCAACGGCGCAGTCAAAGTTGAGCGGATAACCGAAGATATGACCTGGAACAAATGCCTGAAAATGGAAGTTACCCAAATCCATGAAGTCAAGGGCAGAAAGCTGTTGAGTTGCGAACTTATATTCGGCAAAAACAATGGCAAGCCGGGTTTTGCGGCAGAACCCGACACCACTTACAACTTCAGTTTTGATTTCAAAGGCAATGTTCAAGTATCGCTGCTGGTGGGGTTGGATCCTGCCGGTAAACCCCAATGGAACCACAGCAAAAAAATCATCCGTCCCAATCCCCGGATCGCCAAGCCCGATCCGGAAAAGTGGAGTACGGTCAAAGGAACATTCAAAACTGCCGCGGACACCAAATTTCTACGCTTTATTGTAAGATTCTGGGCAGACAGCAAACAGCAGAGCGTCTTTAACATCAAGGTCGGCGATTTTATATTGCTGGATAATTTCAGAATTGCCAAACGCCGTTCACTGGACAGCACAACTGCGGTAAAATCACCGGCAGCATCTGTTCCGTTGAAAACTGTTTATCCGGCAAAATCTTCCATAAAAGGAAAAATGACAGTATTGCCGTCGCCGTGGCTCAAAGGCACTGCCGATGTGCCGGTGGTTATCTCTTACAGCTGCAGGAAAAATGCTTTGGTCTGCAAGATCGTTTATGAGAACCCTGATACGGCAAAACACAAATATTTCAAACAGCCCCGTCCGGTAAGCGAAAACGGTAAAAATATATGGGGTGATGATGTAGCAGAAATCTTTTTTTCTCTGGATGCTGATAACAAATCCTATCATCAGTTTGCCTGTTCCCGCAACGGCGGCCGCTGTTATATTGTCAACAATAAAGAGAGCGGCAAGTTGGAGCAGTGGTCGGCAAAAGCTGTAACTGCCAACGGCAAAAGCGAATACACTTTTACCATACCATATTCTCTGATCGGATCCAAGGATACTCTTCCCGCCGGAACATTGGTCAAATTCAATGTGGGGATCAAGCACAATGGTATATCCTACAGTTTTGCCCCCATCCATACCAGTTTCAACGATGTGGCAAATTTTGCGTTGCTGGGCTTGGGCAATGTTGAAGATTTCCAGAAAAAAGCGGCTGCCGAACTGAAAAAAGATGCGCCGACAGCGGAAATGAAGGCGATCGAGGCTTTTGCTGTAAGAAAATTCCAAACCTTTGCCCAGGTATTGCAAGCCAGCGAAAAATTGAAAAATCAAATAGTTTCCGCAAAAATGGGCAAGGCTCCCTTTGTGTTGGCACAACTGCCGCTGCACGGCAACTTTTCTGCTCCGCTGGAGATCGGCGTGGAAAATGTGGTCAATGATACGATCAAACTCCGTGCCGCCGGGCGGGAAATAGCAATGGTGCCGCTGGTGATAGTCAACCGAACCGGTAAAACTGCCAGCTACCGGGTAGTGATCCACGATGACGCTGAAAATTTCAGGTTCCACGAAAATCACACTCTTGCCGGAGGCTTTCCAGCTGAAAATATAACTTTACGCGAGGGCGTTGCGGTAAAGGATTCTGAAGGTAAAAAACCGGGAGCGATCTTTGACGCCCTGCCGAAAATCAATCAAGCTCAAACAGTTACAGCCGCCCCCGGCGAAGGAGCTTTGGTGTGGGTGGAATTGGATGCCAGTGGAGTACAGCCGGGCAAATACACCGGTTCTGTACGGATAATTCCCCTTGCTGAACCATCTGAACATACTTATAAACAATACAAAGGTGCCATTTGCGACTATCCCATTACTTTGGAAGTACTGCCCTTTGAACTGCCGGATCCGCTCCCCGGCTGGCTTTGCAGCAATGCCGGAACTGTTGATCACCTTAAATATATGATGCAGCTGGCTCCCGGCAGAGTGCATATTTCGCCATTTTATGTCAAACATAAATTCAATTCAAAAGGCGATCTGATCGACGATAACGGCTCCCACGAACGGCTGGTGGCGGCATTTAAAGATGGGCTTGAAAAGTACCGGCAGCTTGATGCACTTAATATAAAACGCAAATTTCTCTACGGTTACAGTGCTTACCCATGCTTTACCCGCACGTCGATGCCGAAGAAGATGAAAGAACTCACTCCGGAGTGGGAGAATTGCTGGCGCAATCACCTTAAAGCGATCCGCAAAGCCATTCTTGCCAGCGGCGTAAGTATGGATGATGTGGTTTTTGAGATTTGGGACGAACCCCGCGGTAAAAATTTCAAACTTCTGCTGCGCCTTACTCAAATCATGCGTGAAACACTTCCGGATGGGGTTTTGAGCATAACATGGGCATGTGAAAACTTTGAATTCACCCCCCAGATGATGAGCCAATTCGATGAGTTGCTGGATGAACATATCTATCACTGGCTTTTGCGCAATTCGCCAAAATACAAGCCCCTTATCAAGCGTATGGCTAACCGGCGCAACACGCTGATCGGCATTTATCAGTGCAGTACCGGTATCCGGGAAGATCTGCATACATATTACCGGCTCCATGCCTGGCGGGCGTTCCGAATGAACTGTGATCTGTTAGGCTTTTATCAGTTCAACTCTCTGCCGTGGGGGCAATCCGGAGCAACCGACTGGAAACGCATTCCCGGCGGGGCGATCGTCTACCGGGCCGGAAACAGCTGCATACCCAGCATCCGGTTTATGGCAATGCGGCGAGGAGTTGACGATATACGCTATATGAATCTTCTGAAAAAATTCTCCGGCAACCCGGGTGTGGATGAGTTGTTGAAAACTGCCCCCAAACAAGTGGAAGATGCCGGGTTCGACGGAACCATGCCCGATAAAATACGAGATCAGGCAGTCAAACTGATCCTTAAATACCACAAATAATTCTGTTATAAACAGTGTGGGGTGTTGCAAAAGTTGAAATGTTGCAGCGCCCCTTTATTTTTCAGTTGCCGGCAAAGCAGTTCTGGCGTTTGAAGTCGCTGGGGGATTGACCGGTATTTTTTTTGAAAAAATAGGAAAAATAGTATTCGCTGCTGAATTTGAGCTTTTCTGCAACCTGCCGGATAGTGGAGTTGGGCAGCCGCAGCATATCAATAGCTTTACGCAGTAACGCATTGACCAGAAACTCTTTGGGCGTTACCCCCAGATCCCGGGTAAAGTTGCGGCTGAACACATTGCTCCGCAGTTTCATTATATCAGCAAGATCCTCGACTCTGGTGGAGGCATCGCCATATTTCCGCACATAGTTGATGACTTTTTCGTAGGCAGACCAGTGGATGGTATCCGGGGCAGAAAACAATGGATTGCGCCGGTAAAGTTCATCTGCCAGATCATAGATTATGCGGTTGATCTTAAAAAGAGACAACATGATGTCGGGGTGATCGATCAGCGGCATAAGTTCATCTTGCCAGCGTGAATTCTCCCACATCAGCGATTGCGGATAGTTCTGAAAAATATCAAATCCGTAAAAGAATTCCATATTAAAATGTATGGAAACAAACCTTACTTCCGGCGACAGGTTCCAGTGATACATCCGGTTGCAGGGCAGAAAGTAACTGCAATTTTCTTTGATAGGTAAAAGCACATTATCGGTCAGATCCCTGATAAAAGAATCCCGATCATTGCCGATAGATAATATGGTAAAAAATATATTGACCGGCTTGGCTGCTTTATTGTTACATGGCCAGCAGCCGATCGCTGCATGCGCAAGATGCAAGCGTAAAAATGCCTGATTATTCAGCAGGATCGTATTATTTTTTACCGCCATATATTATTCCCCATAAAGTTGTTATCGTATATTAAGCCATAAAAAACAAGCTCAATAGCGGTTTTCCGGAATGACTTCCAGCCAGTAGTTATTTGGGTCGGTCACGAAGTAAATTCCCATTTCGGGGTTTTCGTAGCAGATGCAGCCCATTTCTTCGTGGCGTTTGTGGGCTCCTTCGTAATCATCGACCTTGAAAGCCAAATGAAATTCGTTGTCGCCGAGGTCGTATGGGCGATCCATTTCCCGCAGCCAT
>JAFVQX010000013.1 GCA_017504585.1 Lentisphaeria bacterium | reverse complement strand
TCATAAAACACCTCACACTTATAATATACCATTTTTACAGTCAGATACAACCCATGAAACAAAAAAGGCGGCAGGATTTCTCCTGCCGCCGGGGTTCGGTTGATTATCGTTCCGGGAATCCGAAAAGCCTCCGTTATTCGTTCCAGTTTTTTTTGCTTGCATGGCGGCACTCTGCCTGATTTTTACCCATTTTCTGTTCCGGCTGAAACACTCTCTGAAAAATCTCCTAAATCATATTTGCAGCAGATTTATATGGTTGCAATCTGTAAAAGTCGTGGTATATTATACTAATCCTGTGTTATAGTAGATTTTTTTGTATGAGAAGCAAATTCAAAAAACAAAAATGCAGTGTTTCTTGCTATGAAAAAAATGGATATTGAAAACCTTGTCCGTAAGCAGGATTGGCTCCGGACGCCCGCCGGCAGAGATTGGCGGGATGGTATGCTTCTGGGCAACGGTGATTTGGGCAGTATGGCAAGTGCGCCGGACGGCTTGGAGTGGATCATAAACAAAACCGATATTTTTGATCCCACTGTGGAAACAGCCATGCTGGACAAACGCCTGCCGCACCATCTGGTTATGGAGCATATAAAAAAACAGACTTGCAAAAATTCACTTTTTTTATATGATGCAGAAAATGCTCCTCATAAAGGCTTGTGTCATCGGGAAACGATCAGCGCCGCCTGCTTGCGGATGCGTTTCTGGGGCGGGATCGGCTGGGCAGCGCCGGCTTTACCCAAAGTATCGAGCCATCTTGAGCTTTTTGACGGCATGTTGACTGAAACTCTGGAGTCATCGGGGATCTATGCTGCAGTTCACTCTTTTATCCCCCGCGACACCCATGCACTTTGCATCCGCATAACAGGTTCGACCCAACCGCATTTTCTTACTTTATCCCGCATAGAAAACAGCCAGCTGCCGCCTCCGCAGTGGCATCAGCAGGGCGAAATCAGAGGTTTCACCCAGACTTTACCGGGCGGGCAGCATGAATACGCAGTTGCAATATGTATGCAAAATGACCGGGATGCAGTGTGGGGCGAAGCTCTGGGCAATGGGCTTAAAATGAGTCAATCCGGAGATGCTGATTGTTTTGTTGTGGTTCGCAGTTCGCTGGAATGTGCATCCCCATGGCAGGAAGCATGTCGCGAGATACTGGCGCTGAAAAAATGCGGCTGGGCAAAACTTTGCGAAAAGCATCAGGCGTGGTGGCACAACTATTGGCAGAAGTCCTATGCTGATTTTGGCAGAGAAAGCGAGATCCAGCGTTATTATACATTCAGTTTGTACGAAGTGGCATCCAGTTTTGCCCAAGCACCGATGCCGGGTTTGAATGGTTTGGGGTTCGGCCCGCTGGATGCTCAAACGCCCGGGGTTTATGCGCAAGGCTACACTCACGACCAGAACGCTCAAATACCGGCTCTTGCCATGATGCCGATCAACCGGATCGAATTGATCCATGCCCTGACCGGTACATACCTGAAAGTTATGGAAACTCTGCGCAAACAGACCCGGCAGCTTTTCGGCACCGCAGGAATTTGTTTGCCGCTGGCAATGAATCAGCTGGGCATGGAATACCCCACCCGGGCGTACAGATATACCCTTTGCGGCAGTGCTTACACAGGCTTTGTGCTTTCGCAAGCATGGCAGTATTCGCAGGATATTGCACTATTGAAAGAGCATATCTATCCTCTTTTGCGGGAATTTGTCATATTTTACACCGGGCTTATGCAGCCGGGGGAAGATGGCGTTTACCACCTGGATTGGAGCGTGCCGCCGGAGATCTTCCGGTTTACCCGCGATGAAACCGCTACCCTTGCTTTGCTGAAGCCGTGCCTGAAAACCGCCATAGAAGCCTCGGAACTTTTGCATACCGATCATGAAAAACGGCAAACATGGCAGAATATTTTTGACAATTATCCGGAGTTCGCAAAAACTCCGCAAGGTGCGCTCTGGCTGGGGCCGGATATTCCGCTGGATCATTACTTTTTTGGCGGTCACCTCTGGTACCCATTTTATCCATGTGCAGTTGTAACGGATCCGGAAACGATCCGGAAAACCGCAGATTTGATCGAAAAACAATGCGTCGAACGCTCCTATACAGATCCGGAAGAAGGAATGCACTATAATCACGAATGGAGCGAATATTTGAATACAAGTGCTGCCTTGTGGCGTGGCGAGCGGGAAAAGGGCTGGCAGGGCATATATCGTTTTTTACGGCTTTTTGCCAAAGAGAACGGATTGTTTGCCCATGATCCGATCATTATAGGGGATGTCAAAAAAGCTGAACACAATGCCGAAAAGTATGCTCACCGGCTGCAAAACGGCCGGATTTTCTGCGATGGAAAAATTTTGACGGAGGATAACCCGGAAATCCCGCACCCCCACTGCGTTACAGATAATCCCGAAGCAAAAAAAGCGGCGCCGCCGGTTTTGGAGGGGTCATCTTCATTTCTGCTGCTGACCGCCCATGCTCTGGTGCAATGTTTTGATGGCATTGTACGGTTGTTCCCCGGCGTGCCGGACGATTTTACCGGTGCGTTTGAAAATTATCTGGTGCAAGGCGGATTTGCCGTTTCTGCGGAAATGATAAATGGTAAAGTATCCGGCTACTGCATCCGGGCTCAAGTCGGAGGCTGGCTGCGTTGGGTGGATCCTGTCACCGGGGAGCAGCGCAAACAAAAACTTGCCGCCGGAGAATGTGTAAAAGAGAGTTAAAAAGTGCCGTCTGCAAGATAACAGCCGCCCTGCCCCGGGCGCTGCCGGATCTGGCTGGATATATAATCATTTCGGCATCTTGACCGGATCATTGACAACAGCAAAGTTTTGCAGGCCACCGGACTTGAACAGTCCGAACTTATGAAACTTTATGACGGGCTGCAGTACGAGATCAGCTGGTTTGTTTTGCCGGAACAGTGGCGGCAGCAGGCGGATCCCATGGATGAATATCTCGCGGCGCGCGGCATGAAATAACAATGCAAGGCAACTTTATGACTTGCAGCAAAGGCCTTTGTCCGCCACGCCGGCTGACAAAGGATGCCAACTGCGGAAAAAAGCGAAAAAGAGTAAAAACAGGTCAAAGATTTGAATCAGGGAAAAGGCGAATCCAGCTCCCCCTTGTTTTTTCAAGCTGAAAATCCCTTATTTTTCATTTCCCGGGGCGATTCTGATCCTTTGAGTTGTTTTTCATGGCGACTCCGGTTGGATCTCTCTTTCAGCTTTTGCAGGAGTTTATCCAGTGTGATCGCAGTCGCGGGCAGAGTTATTTGGTGATATGGCATTCCGGAGGTGTCGCCACCAATGGCGGTTTGCAGCTGCACAATGGCTTTGTTCAGCTCGATTTGGGCTATTGCCAGCATATTTTCGGCCTTAACAAGATCGCTTTGTGCGCCATTCAGCCGGGTGATGGTCGTCCGGGCGGAGTTGTATTCGGACTGTACTATTTGGCGCTGTTCAAAGACCCACTCCAAGCTCTGGCGGTAGAGTTCCAGCTGCCCGGAAGCGTTAAGGATATTTTCCCGGGCATCGCTGACTTCGTTTATCACTTGCAGAAATTTCGCCAGCAGGGCATATTGTTTAACACTTTCCAATGCGTTAAGCTCGCGCAGCAGATTATAATTGGCAAAACCTTCGAATAAATTCCATTGCACGGTCGCACCGTAACTGTTGGCCAAGTGATTGTAACGCGCTGCGTTATGCCGGTAGCCGGTATAGCGGAAGTTGTTGTTGCTGAACTCCAGCGAGTAAAAAAGTTTGATCGTGGGCAGAAACTTTGCATAACCCTGCCAATAACAAT
Organism: Lentisphaeria bacterium; assembly: GCA_017504585.1. Lineage (GTDB taxonomy): Bacteria > Verrucomicrobiota > Lentisphaeria > Victivallales > Victivallaceae > SIG78. Next base: position 11,885 of record JAFVQX010000013.1, on the reverse strand, counting down.
AGCGGCTGATTTGCAACTCGTTCCGGGCGGCGGCAAAGTCGCTGCGGCGGGCTATTGCCATATTGCAGTAAGTTTCCAGCGATTTAAGTTCAAATGGTTCAGAAATTTTCAGTTGATCGAGTTTTATATTTTCCGGCAGATGCCCGACGCCTTCCCCCATAAGTGCCGCCAAAGCGTAACGCCCGGTTTTTACCCGGGCAGAAGCAGATAATATTGCACTGCGCGCTTCGTTGCCAAGGATCTTAAAATTCAGCACGGCCGCCATAGATGTTTTGCCGAAACGATAGCGGTTTTCTGCCTGTTTGAGCGCCGACTCCTGAAATTCAAGATCCGCCCGGGCTATGACTTTTCTTGCTTCGGCAAGCATTATATCGTAGTAGGCAAAAGCCACGGCTTGCAGCAGCAAACGACGGGCGTTGGCATCTTCGTTCAGACTTTTATCGAAGCCAGCCCGGGCGATCAATACCGAAAACTCCCGTTCAAAACCATCAAAAATCAGCCAGGAAGCTTGCAAGGTTGTTTCGCCGGAAAAATAATTTTCGCCGGGCATGATCCCTGCCGGGGGATTTTTTATGTGGCGGCTGCTGCGCAAACTTTGCATTACGCTCAAATTGCCCTGCACTCCGGGCAGATAAGCAGAAAGCGAGCGGTAATAACGGTATTTGGCAGCTCTTACGGCTTGATAAGCAGCAAGATAAGTCGGGTTGTTCGCCAAAGCTGTATTTTGAGCTTCAGCCAGCGAAAGCGTGCTTTTTTCCGCAATTTTCTTCAGCGGCCAAGTTGCTTGCAGAGTTCTGAATTCTTCCATATTTTTAAGCATATAAAGCTTTTGATGCGCACACCCGGAGCCGAATATCAGCAGCAATATGATCGGTAATAATTTCAGTGCCATAAAAATATTTCCCAGAAAAATTGCCGGATCGGGCGTGATGGTATATCCAGTTCCACATAGGCGCTGGCACCGGGAGTGAAGAATATTTCGCCATTGTGACCGATGATTTTTATCTGTATTGGAAATCGCTGGGGCAGCATGAACCACTCATTTTCTTTTTCCACTTCCGGCAAACCGGTTTGGCGGGACATCCTGCGGCGCTCGGCGGCATAACCGGTGTATTCCACCACCCCGTCATACATCTTGCCGGGGTGCTGCCAGAGCCATATCCGCGCCCGGGTGCCCGGGTGGATAGCGGATAATTCGCTCTCTTTGAAATTGGCTTGCACATACCATTGAGTTGTATCCACAAAGCCGCACAACACATCCCCGGGGCGGTAATATCCGCCGGGGGTAACGGTCAGATTGGTTATATAGCCATCGGCAAAAGCTTTGACATCGGTCAGATCGTACCAGATCTTATCAAGCTCCAGCGCGGCATTGAGTTTTTTGATTTGCGCGGAAATCATGCTTGTGCGATGCACGATCTCTTCGGCAGCATATTTCAACGCTTCCAGCCGGGCTTGTGCTTCCTGCATTGCCCGCAGACGTTCTTCGGCGTACTCTCCGGAAACAGCGGAGGTTTTGAGCATATTTCCGGCTTGAGTATAGAGATATTGAGCATTTTTCAGCCGGGCTTGTGCCTGCTTTTGCTGTGACAGATTACGCTTGATAGCGGCTTCCAGACTTTTCAGCTCGGCATGGCGGGCGGCTATTTCGTTTTCCCGCTCCACGATCTTCAATTGATAGGGCGCTTTGAATACGGAAAAAAGCTTGTCGCCCTTTTTGACAAACTGATTGTTTTTTACATAAATATGGGTTATAAAACCTTCGGTAAAAGTCGAAACCGGTCGGGTATTGGCAAAAACAAATGCGTTGGGCGTAAAGGGCTTGAAGTGCCAGTAACACCAGTAGCCGCACCCCAGCAGCAGCCAACCGGCCAGCAGTATTGCCAACAGATGTTTTTTCAGGAAATCAGGATATTTTTTCATGCTGCCCATGCTCTGCTGCGGAGAACTCTGCTGAAAGTTTTTCGATGCTCAACAATAACAATGCCCCCGTAACAGTTGCCAGCGACCGCCCTGCCAGAAGCTGCCGGAAATTGAACTCGCGCAGCGTGCCGTTTACCCAGTCGGCATACACCGTAAAAGCAAACATGAAAAACAAGCTGAACGTAAAGAAATCATGCCGGTAATAAAGCATAAAAAATCCCGATGCGGCGATCAGCGGCACCAGATAAGCCAAACGGTGATCCAGACCAACGACTGCGGCAGAGTATATTCCGCCGAGCATGATACCCAGCGGGACCGAAAATATCCGCTGGCGCACCAGTTTTATATTGCTTTCGCCCGGCTGCCGGATCATACAAATAAAAATTATGGTAAGGATGATCCAGATACCTTGCTTCATGGATAAAATTTTATACAGAAAGAGCCCGGCAAAAATCATCAGACTTTCGATCGATACTCTGCGTTTGGGCAGCGCTGCCCCAAGGTCGGGCACACGGGGCAGCGGGTTGCTTTTTCCGGCAGGCAATATTGCCAGCCATGCCGCCGCTCCCGCAAAAAGCATATCCACTGCCCGCGCGGCCCCGGCGGCGGCTCCAGCCGGGGCGGTAAAACTCAAAAAACCAGTCAGCAGCACGATGTAAGCCGAACCAGCAGACATAACATGCAGAATAAACCAGCTTGCCGCCGCCGGCAGCAGGAGATTCAAAAGCTGCAAGTGACTGGTAACGCTTATGATATATTGCAGGATCGCGCTGCCGCTGACTATGCCGATGATGCCCCGCAGCTGCAAAGAGCTGCATGGCAGAGCCGAAACCCTCACCGCCGAAAGCGCCGAAAGCACGACCAGCAGCAGATCGCCGCGGCTTATCCGCAAAAAAATCCAGCAAAAAATCATTATCGACGCGGCAGCAAGCAGTATGATAGTGCGATACAATGCCTGCTGAAAAGCTCCGGGGGAGTCAAACATAAAAATCCTGCTGTCTGAAAAATGCCTTGGTTATTACAGGATCTTCAGACAGCAGTTTTTTTCAGTAGTTCCCTTCCGCATCAGCAGCGGCAGCGTCTTTTGCCCGGTCAAACCATAAAAATCTGCGGCGCTATCCAACTGATATTGCCATAGCAAACGTTTCCGGTCGCCGGATTTACGATCACAGATTTCCGGAGATTTTTCCCGCGGCGGACTTTACCAGTTCTGCCAGCTCTTTTGCCCGGTCAAGCATGTATACTGCGGCGCCGGATATACTGATCGCCCCCACACTTTCGTTTTCATGATTCAATATTGGTGCTGCCAGACAATAGACCCACTCTTCGTGTTCGCAGTTATCCACCGCATAACCCTGCCGGCGGATGAGTTCAAGTTCCCCGCACAGTTCAGTGCGGTCGGTGATCGTATCTGGTGTGTAAACAGTGTATTCTATGGAGTTCAAAAGTTCCTCGCGCCGCTTTCCCGGCAGATACGCCAGCACCGCTTTGCCCACGCCGGTGCAATGCAGCGGGCAGGATTTGCCGATCATGGAACCCATGCGGATCGGGCGCTTGCCCTCGACTTTATCTATATAAATAATTTGCTGCTCCTGCAGTTGGGCAAGGTGTACGGTTTCGCGGGTCAGCTCGGAGAGTTCTTCCAGATAGTGCCGGGCAACTTTGATCAGGGGATTCTGCCTGCGGGCAGCATTGCCCAGCAGCACAAAACCTGCCCCCAATATATAAAGTCCGCGCTCCGAACGCAAATAGTTGTTGTCGCATAAAAACTTGGTCATGCGGAATACCGTACTCAAAGGTATGCCGGAAAGCGCCGAAAGCTCCTTGCCGCTCAATCCGTTACTGCTGCGGGCGATCAGATCGATCAACTCAAAGATTTTGCTGAAACTTTTTTCGCCGTTTTTCATTTTTCTTCTCCTTGCAATAATATAACGCACCCGACTGAATTCGCAAATCTCATAAAGTGAGAAAAACCGCCATTCCTGATAAATTTTTTCTTAAAAAATCTCTTTTTTACTCCTTTGACCGGATCGGAAAATTTGCAATCAAATGGGGTGGAGTGTAAATTATTTTCAAAACATAAGATAATACTCTCACAATGTAAGATTTTATAAACAAAGGATCTGAAAATGAATTCAAATGCTGTTATCGCCGGTTTCGGCGAAGTTATGCTCCGGCTCTGTCCTGCCGGCAAAAAACGTTTTGCTCAAGCCCTGCCCGGAACTTTGGAAGCCAGCTTCGGCGGCGGCGAAGCCAATGTTTGCGCCTCCATCGCCATGCTGGGGGGCAAAAGCCGTTATCTTACCGCGCTGCCGGATAACCCGGTTGCCAAAGCATTTGCCGCACAACTGGGGGGTATGTTCTGCGATGTATCGCATATAAAATACACTGCCGGTGGCAGAATGGGCGTATATTATGCCGAACACGGCTCCAACATGCGGGGCAGCAATGTGGTTTACGACCGGGAGGGTTCGGTAATTTCTCTTCTGGGTGCCGGAGATTATGATTTCAAATCAATGCTCTCCGGGGTAACTCACTTGCATTTGTCGGGCATTACCCCCTCGCTTACTGAAAAAGCCTTTGAAGCTACGCTGGCGATCGCCAAAACTGCTGCGGAAATGGATATAACCATTTCCATTGACCTCAATTACCGCAAAAAACTCTGGAACTGGGAGCCGGGTACTGCTAAAAGCGATCTGGCACGCCGCTGCATGAGTTTGATCGTGCCTTATGCAAATATAATCATCGGCAACGAAGAAGATGCTTCCGATGTTTTCGGCATCAAGGCGTCCGATACTTCCATCGACGAAGGCAAGCTCAATATTGCCGGTTACAAGGAAGTGGCTTCCGAACTTGCCAAGCGCTTCCCCAAAGCTGAATTTGTTGCCATCACTTTGCGGGAAAGCATCAGTGCCGACCACAACAACTGGGGCGGTATGCTCTATGACTGCAAAGCAAACGAAGCATTCTTTGCGCCGCTGGCAGAAAATGGTGCTTATGCGCCTTACGAGATCCGCAACATCGTTGACCGCTTTGGCGGCGGCGACAGCTTCTGCGCCGGATTGCTCTTTGCTTTGAACACTCCGGAACTTGCCGACCCCCGGCAGGCGATCAGATTTGCCGTAGCGGCAAGCGCTCTCAAGCACACCATTTCGGGCGACTACAATTTCAGCAGCCGCAAAGAGGTGGAAAACCTTATGAAAGGTTCCGCTTCCGGGCGGGTGCAGCGATAAAATCCCGGGGGGGCACCACGCCGGGGAAGCCCTCCCCCTCACAGGAGTTTGCGGGGTATGGTATTGCGGCGCCCGGAAAAGTTGCTGATGAGTGCAACAACCTTTGCTGCAACGACATCCGGGGGGCATAAAAAATACCCCGCAGCATTCCTGGCTCCTTATGAAAGTATTCCGGATATTCTCCGCCGGACTCCTGCGGCAACAGTATAAAAGTTGAGAACAGAGGTAATTTCAAAAGTCATTCAAGACAAAGGCAAAGAGCAAAACCATAGCCCTGGATAAGGTGGTTTGAGGGGGCTACCTGACTTGTCCACCATAGCTTTATGCGACGGTGGAAAGGTAACCCCCGAAAACGCTCCTTGTGCTGGGCGAAGGTTGTGCCTTTGACGACTTTTGAGGACTTTTGAAATTACCTCCACATAAAAAAATTCTTTGATCTCTTGACAAAATACAACTTGCAATGTATTGTATCAGAGAACGGGAAAGTGTGTTTTGAGGGGATACTTCGCATAATACTCATTATGTGAAGTGTTTGAGCTGAAAACGTTAGTTTTTTTCACTAAGAACCTCCTCTTTGCTTGATGATGTATTTTTGCAACCACATATATATAAATATGTTAGAAAAAGTCACTCACTTCACATAATGAGTATTATGCGAAGTATAGAACTTTTACCCTCATCGAGCTGCTGGTTGTTATTGCCATAATCGCTATATTGGCAGCAATGCTGCTGCCGGCATTGTCGGCGGCACGGGAGAGCGCCCGCACCACCGGATGTCTTGCCAATCTCAAACAGCTTACCTTTGCTTACAAAGTCTATTCCCATGACAACAACGGCTGGATCCGCCCTGCCCGCGATCGCGCCGGTACTTACTTTATCAGTCATCTGCAAAAAGAACTTTACCCGGACAGTAAAAGTGTCAAATTGGCTTCCAGAGCAGGAGAAAGACATTTTGTCATGTTCAAATGCCCCTCGGAATCCCATCCCTGGGGAAGTTACAGTGAAGGCTTTTTTGCTTACGGCAACTATTGCTGCAACAGCTATCTGGGCGGCTTTTCGCACAGAACCAATGCCGAGAACTTTCCGATCCCCCAGCACGAAAGTGCTTTGACCGATGCATCAAAAGCCATAACCCTGACCGACTCGCGTTATTTCAACTCGCCCAATATCAAAGAAGTTAGTTATCTGGGATTCCGTCATGGCAGCGGGGTAACTGCTACTGTGGGTACAACTACCATCTCTTATTCCGGCAACGGTCAGGTGAATGTATCGTTTTATGACGGACATGCCGAAACTTTCCAGAAGAGTCATTTTTATAATGCCAAGGGCAATTCCATCCAAAGCCGCTTTACCGACGGGATGTGTTCCGAGCGTTCCAAACAGCTCTGGAAAAATCAACCCACCAACTGAATTGATACTGTCTGATATACTGCATTGGCTTACAGCAAAGTCCAGTGCAGTTTTTTTGTCGGGAGATTTTATTGCAACATTCTGCCCCGGCGATGCCGGGCAGTTTCAGTTGCTCCAAACACTATTTCTGCACTCGCAATACTGCGATCTTGGTGGGGTGATTGAAGGGTGCCGGATCGGCGGGGTATGGTACCGGGACAGCACTTTTGCAGCAGAAATCTTCGGGTATATCTATAAGTTTTTCTATGGTTAAATACCCGTCACTGCAAATGCTTTCCAGACTTTTCATGTAATCGCTGCCCGACAAATACAGGGCGTTGTTTACTGCGATCAAAATACCGTTTTCCGCCACCAGCGGCCGCACTTTGTTGATCACCCCCAAAGGATTGTTGGCTTGATCGATCAAACCTTTGCCGGTTCGGGAGAAAAAGGGCGGGTCCACGATCACACAGTCAAACCTGACATCTTCTTTGCGCAAAGCGGCTGTTATGGGGAAGAAATCCCCGAATTTGAAATTCTTTCTGGTAAAAGTCAAACCATTCAGCGAAGCACTCCGGTAAGCGGTCTGCAAAAATTTGTTGGATAAATCGGTCTGCAAGACCCTTGCCGCGCCGCCCGCCGCTGCCGCCACGCCCAGACTGCCGGTGTAGGCAAAGGTGTTCAAAACGCTTTTGTTTTGCATATTTTCCAACAGATATTTCCGCAGCAGCCGGGTATCGCTGTAAAAGCCGTTGTCGTGGTTCATCATCAAATCAATGGCGTAACGCACACGGTGTTCCACCACAAAAGTATCCGGTTTTTCGCCGTAAACAAGTTTGCCGTTGCGTTGGGCGGCATCTGCGGAATTGCGTTTTTTCAAAATCACAGCTTGCAGAAAATCAAATTTTTGCAGCAGAAGATCCCGGATAAAATCTTCATTCACCCCTTCTTGGGTGTAATCCTGCACCACGGCAGTCCTGCCCATAAGGTCGATTGCCAAATCGCCGAAACCTTCGGTAAAACCGTTGAACAGCCGCCACGCGCCCCGGTGCGGAGTATCGGTTTGCAGCAAATCCTGCCGTCGGGAAAATGCCGCGGTCAATATTTGAGCAAGAGTTTGATTTTCCATATCCAGTCAGTCTTATCACGCCATATCGGCACAATCCATTTCAAAATTTTCCAACCGGAAGCGGCGGCATTTTTTCACAATGATATTGCTTTCCCGGTCGTTGGGGGCGGTCTGGATATATTTTATATTGCGCAAAACAATGTTTTCCGGCACCGTTTCGCTGGAACCGTGGAAGTCGCAGGGGTAGCTGGACTGCATGACTATATCGTCAAAGATAATGTTGCGGATGCTCCGCAGTTTTACCCCTTCATCCACCCCCAGCCGCACCGGCAGCCAGCCGGAGTTGATGGTCATGTGGGCAATGGTTATGTTGCTTAAATCCAATTTACCGGTACAGCCCTCTTTGAGATAACGCACCGGGTTATCAATATTTATACCGTTGCCGGGGCAGTTCAGCACCATGTTGCTGAAACGGCAGTTGCGGATGATATCGTCGGAGGGGCAGCCGATGCGGATGCCCTGACAGGCACTGGAAAGCACGCAGTTGCTCAACACCACATTTTCGCACACCACTTCCTTATCCCGGGGCATGGCACGCAGCACCAGACAATCATCGCAGGTCTTGATCCGGCAATCCGAAAGCGTTACATCCCGGCAGCCGTCGATATCAATACCGTCGTTGTTGATCATCCGCTGATCGCCCTCGATGCGGATAGCTTTGATCGCCACACGGTTACAGCCGGAGAGCCAGATGGTCCAGCAGGGGGCATCCTTGTAAAGAGTGTCGCTTAAAAACACATCGTTGCAGTCCACCAAATGCAGTATCCGGGGGCGGGGAGTGGCGGGCTTGGCAAAAAATCTGCCTTTAAAGGTGCTTTCGTCGTAGAACTTAACGCCGGGGATCGCCAGAGTACCGCTGCCGGTAATGGCTATATTGTTTTCGTTGACTGCCGCAATCAGAGTGTGATTGTATTTTTCGGGCTTGATATTGCACAATTCCGGAGGGTTGAAGTCGTCGTAATCGTGATGATCTGCCGACCCGGTAATGGTGCAGTTGTGGGCAATGTGCAATTCCACATTGCTTTTGAGGTAAATGGTGTGGGCGTTATTGATATTGCACTCCACAACGACTTTGCCGCCGCCGGCAGCGGATACAGCATCGATGCTCTGCTGCAAAGTCTGCCAGCAATCGCAGGATACATGTTTTTCCATAAAAAATATTCCTTACCGGTTCAAGAAATCCAGAACTTTTTTCCGCAGTACGGAACGGTTTTCCGGAGTGATCTGGTTGATGATCTCTTTATAAGCTGCCGGATTTTTATCTTCCAGCATTTTCAGCAATGTGTAATCCTCGATACCTTCCCGGATGCCTTCGGCACGCTTGGAGGGCATCCACTCGTTTTCGCCTTTGAAGAGCACTGAATAGCTCTGCTTGACCCCGCTCCAGGTGTCGCCGGTATCGTAGGCGCACCAGTAGCTGAAGGCTTTTACATCAAGGCGTTTGAGCTTTAAGAATACATCCCGCAAGCTCTTGCCGCTGATGCTTTTATTCTGTACCCAGTAAGTCCAGACTTCGTTGTTGTGTTTTTTCAATATGGCAAGGACTTCCGGTGTCAGATAATCCACATGGGGAGCCTGAACAGTTACAAAAGATGCCAGACGGTCGATCTCTTTATGATTCAAAAGGTTGTTGGAGTTGTTGGTCACTCTGATTTTCGGATCGACCCGGTTGATGAACTTTGCCATCTTTTCCATGGCAGCCAGACTGTTTGACATAGGTTCATCCCGCAAAAAGAAGACGAACCGGTCATAGCCCACATTTCGCTTTTTCAAGCCTTCCACCGTAGCTCGGATATACGCTCCCGCCCGTTTTTCCCACTCCGGAGAAAAGGGCGCGATCTTGCTGCCATCTTTGTTTTTGCCCAGAAAAAGCGTCAAATATGGTTCCTGAAAATAGAGTGCATTGATTATCAGCATCCCCGGCTGGAGCATGAGTCCGGTGCGGTCTTTATCCAGAACCTCCCACCTCATTTTATCGACTTGTATATTGCCGTTTTCGTCAAAGACCGGCCGGAACTCTGTTACATGAAAGAGCATGTGGGCGTTCTGGTGCATCCGCTTAAGGAACTTGGCGGTAGCTTCCGGATTACGGTGCATGATCCCCCGGCAGCGGTAAAGGTAAGAAAAACTCCAAATGGGCATCTCGTCAGGGAACACGGCTTTGATAACATTCTGCTCAAGCTCGATAGTGCCTTGCGTTTTAAATGTTGACCACTTGAGCGTGGAAACTGTTCTGCCCGGTTTTTCCGGCAGGAACGCCGTACAGTAAATTTGTACTGTCATACCGCCGGGAATGGCGAAACGGTATTTGCCGTTGACGGTTTTGGGTATTGGCACCAAAGCATCGTCAAAGGCTTTATTGAGTTCGGCGGCAACAAAGGTGGTTTTGCGGAATTCCAAAGCAAGTTTGTGGTCGCTTTCCAGCGTAACGACTGCCAGATCTTTTTCCAAATTGGTAAAGTTAAGGGCAAAACTTTCAATATCATTGCCGGCACCGGTGATGGAAACTTTGTTGTTGAAGTCCGCAACTTTGCCCGGCAGGTGATCGTAAGGCTTTAACGCGTCATCGCAGGCAACCAATATGGTTTTCCCGGGGTGATTGCGCTGGAGATTTTCAGCATTAAGGGCAAAAAGTTCGCTCTGGAATTTGTAGAACGGGAATCCCGACTGCATATTGGTCCGCTTTTCCGGGAACCAGTTGGCAAGTTTTGCTTCGGTTGCGGCAACTTTTTTGAGCATATCAGTATTGCCGGCAGCATTGGCTTTGAGTTTATCAATATCGTTTTTCAGCAAGGTGCGGGCGTGACCGGCTTCGATGGCTTTCTGCAGATCGGGGGTGTATTCGTAAAGCTCCACTTCGTCCACCCACGCCGTGCCTTTGCCCCGCATGAGAAAGAGGCAAATACCGAATGCAGTATTTTTGCCGCTGTTGAAAACGCCGCTTTCGTAACGCTTCCACTTGTAGCTCCAATTTGCCGGTCTGCCCTCTTTTACATAGTCGAAAAAAGGTCCGAACTGCTTGGTGGGCCGATCCAGATTGCCGTTGTGTCCGATATACATTCTGACCATGCCGCCGTTGGGGCAAGTGATGTTTTCGCCCTTGCTTTTGAAAAACGCTATATAGTTGGTATTGGGCTTGACTTTGACCACCTGATCTATGCGGGTATAGTGCCAGAGTTCGGTATTCTGAAATCTTACTGAAGTACCGCCGCTGGTGGCAAAAGTGCTGTCCACCACCGCGCTGGCACCTTTGGGCATCTTTGCCGGATAAAAACTCCAGTATTTGGGTGTACCATTGGCGTCAACTTCCGAAAAATCCCCGTTTTTTATGAGGTTTTCTGCCCCGCAGAGGGTCGTTGCTGCCATGACGGCAAGGAGCATAAAGAGTTTTTTCATAGCTCAACACCGTTTTTTTTAGAAAAAGACTTCTTCTTTGCGTTGCGAGGGGAAATTTTTGGCAGCTTCCGGATAACGGTAAGTCTTTACGCTGCCATCGTAATGCAATCCGGAAGAAACGGTAAATCCTTCGTGGGGAGCATACATCTTGATCCGGTTTTTATCCAGATACCCGCCCCGGCTGCCGAGAATGACCTGCCAGCCGCCGCTGGCGTGACCGATATTGTTCCAGGAGCTGTGAGAATCCATAACGTGCAGGAATTTTGCCGGGTCGATCAAGCGGTCGATGGTGAAAGACTTCATGCGTTCGGGCCAGATGGCTGGCGAGATCTTGACTACACCGTAAGAACATTTGGCAGGTTTGCCCCGGCGATCGTTTTTGGTGATGTCTGCCGGGCAGAGCATGAGTTTGGGGTCTTTAAGAATATCGTACACATTCCGGCTCCAGGTCAAACCAATGCTGCCTTTGTAGCCGGCTTCGCCGGTAAGGCCTTCGATATGGCCGTTGTTGTTTTTGGCATAAGTCTGGACAGCTCTGCCGATCTCTTTAAGGTTGCCCAGACAGCCGGTGACTTTAGCTTGTTCGCTTACCACCGCAGTAGCGGGCAGCAGCATGGCAGCGGTAATGGCAACGATGGCCACGATCACAGCAAGTTCAACCAGAGTAAATGAGTGGGTGTGTTTCATCTTTTTTCTCCTTATAAATAAGATTGGGAATTATGTTAAGTTCTATCTTGGTTCTATTTTTCAAGTTTTATTCTTGTTCTATTATAATACGGTTCTTGATATTTGTCAAGGTCTTAAGCAAAAAAAAG
>JAFVQX010000012.1 GCA_017504585.1 Lentisphaeria bacterium | reverse complement strand
TGGGGGTATGTTCGATGATCTTGTTGCCGCGGGCGGTCAGACTGCCGTCTGCATTGGTCAGCAGCGCGCGGTTCTGGTCAGTCAGGAAGAACCCGGGAGCAATGGCATTAACACGGATGCCGACTTTGGCAAAGTGAACAGCCAGCCAGGCAGTAAAGTTGCTGATGGCCGCTTTGGCACCACTGTAGGCCGGGATCTTGGTCAGCGGGGTAAAGGCATTCATGGAGGAAATATTCACAATGCAGCCGTTGCCTTTTTCCGCCATGCCGCGGGCAAAGACCTGGGTGGGCAGCAAAGTACCAAGGAAGTTCAAATTGAAGACAAAACTCACGCCCTGGGGATCCAGATCAAAGAAAGTGGTGACACCTTCCACCGCACCGGCCAGGTCGACTTTTTCCAGATATTCTTTACTGGTGGTGCCTTTGGGGTGGTTGCCGCCAGCACCGTTGATCAGAATATCGCAGACACCGTATTTGGCAACGATCTCTTTTTCGGCAGCCTTGAGGCTTTCGATTTCCAGAACGTTGGCGGCGATACCGATGGCTTCGCCACCGTCGGCTTTGATTTCGTCGGCGACTTTCTGGGCGTTTTCGGCACGCAGGTCGAGGATCGCTACTTTGGCGCCGCTGGCTGCGATGGCTTTGGCCATCATACCGCAGAGAACGCCGCCGCCGCCGGTAACGACTGCGACTTTGCCGGAGAGATCGAGTGCAAAGGGCAACTGCATCATAATAAAAAATCCTTTCTTGAATTCCGGTTTTTCCGGAAATGTTGGTTAAAAACATTCTTAATGTAACACCGTTTCCGGTTTTGCGCAAGATTTTTTATCAAAAATAGCACCCAAAAAGAGAAAATATTGTCAATAAACCGTGATCAGACTATTGCATTTAGCTTATCTTGAGGTATAGTAAGTCGAAAATGATCGCGTGTTGTTTTTAATAATGCGCATAAAAACGCTTTCAGCAGGAGTCAGTTATTCATGCTTTGTGAAATATGCAACAAAAATGAAGCGACCATCCATATTCAGGAGATCGTCGGCGGCAAAAAGAAATCCATGCACTTGTGCAGCAGTTGTGCCGCCAAACACGGTAAAGGCGCTTTGGATCTGGGGCCATTTAATCTGGCGGGGCTGCTTTATAAACTTTCGGGCAGCAGCACCGGCGAGGATGATCCGTTTTCCGGCGATAACAAAGCTTCGCAGCTGGTTTGTCCGGAATGTTCATGGACAGAAGAGAAGCTGAAAAATACCGGCAAACTCGGCTGCAGCAACTGTTACAAAGTCTTTGGCGCGCTGCTCAATGATGCTTTGAAAAACATGCACAAAGGTTCTTCACATGTTGGCAAACAACCTTCCGGCAAAAGCAATGAACTTTGTATTTTGCACCGGGAGCTGGCGGATCTGCAGAAGAAACTTCAGCAGGCTGTTGCAGCCGAAGAATATGAAAATGCCGCCGCATTGCGCGACCGCATCAACGAGCTGAAACTCCGGTGCGATACCGGCGCGGAGGGGAAAAATAATGAGTGATTTTTTGAATGAACTCATCAGCAAGCCGGTGCATTTTCTGGATGAAAAAGCGCCCGGGGCGCCGGTTGTGATAAGTTCGCGTATCCGCATTGCGCGCAATATCAGGAATTTTCCGTTCCCCCCCGCATTTGACAAGTCGCAGGCTTCTGCTGTGGCGGAACTGGTGCGGCAGGCTGTTGAACGGTCAGGCGCGCTGGCAAAAGGATATTGGCGTTTGGATGTTCCGGCATTGAACAGCATAGAAAAAGCGGTTTTGCTGGAACGTCATCTGGCAAGCAGCGAACTTTTGAATGGCTCGCTGGTGCCGGAGCTGTTTATTGCCAAAGACCGCACCTGTTCGGTCATGGTCAACGAAGAAGATCACTTGCGTCTGCAAGCTCTGATGCCGGGGTTTCAGTTGAGCAAATGTTACAAAGCAGTCAGCACGCTGGATGACCAGTTGAGCGGCGAGTTGGATATGGCGTATGATGCGGCGCTGGGGTATCTGACGGCGTGTCCTTCCAATGTGGGTACTGCCATACGCGTTTCGGTCATGCTCCATCTGCCGGCGCTGGCGATGAATGGAGATATCAAACAGCTGGAACGGGGACTTGCCAAACTGGGGCTGACGGTGCGGGGCATGTTCGGAGAGGGTACAGAAAATCTGGGGAATTTCTTTCAGATATCCAATCAAAGCACTCTGGGCGAAAGCGAAGAAGAGATCATTGCCAACCTTGCCCGGGTGATCGATCAGGTGATCGACCACGAAGAAAATATGCGCAGTCAGCTTCTGGAACACCGGCGCAACTATTTGCTGGATGCCGTCGGCCGCAGTTACGGTATGCTCAAATACAGCTATTTGCTGAACAGCAAAGAGGCTTTCCGGGCGCTATCGCTGGTGCGTTTGGGCGTGGATATGGATATGTTCAGCACTTTGGATACGCCGGAAATAAACGAGCTTTTTATCAATATAAATTCCGGTCATTTGCAGCACCGGGCGGGCAGGGCTTTAGCTGAAGCCGAAGAAAATGCCTACCGGGCGCAGCTGGTGCGGGAGAATTTCAAACACAACAATGCCGGATAAACGATCCGGAGCAGCCAAAACAAAATTGATTTACGGGATATGGAAATAACCAATACTGTTTTGCTTATATTTTTGGAACTGACGTTCGTTTTTGTGGTGCTGCTGCTTTTGCACAGCCAGAAAAAGAGCATCGGCGAGATCCCGTTTTTTATCATGCTGGGTATGCTGCTGGTGTTCGGCGAATTTCTCGGCGGATCGGAAATGAGTTTCAATGCGCTGGATTATGTGAGTTTTCAGATCTCTCCGGTGGTGGTGTTTGTGCCGTTTATGGCGGCGATGCTGCTGGTCTATATCTCTGACGGAGTATTGAGTATGCAGCGGATGATCATCGGGTCGCTGGTCACGATGGGGGTATTTTTCTATCTGGGGGATTTGAGCCGGTTGCAGATGCGCTGGGTAACTTATTCGGTAACCGGCACGATGCCGCTGGAGGCCTTTGACTTTCTTTTGGAACGCACCCGCAGATCTATGCTGGCGGTGGTTTGCGGTCAGCTGGCGGCGCTTTTTATTATGCCGGTGATCTATTCGCGTTTGCGCAATACGGGAAAAAACCTTTTTATCTCCTGTGCCGGAGCTATGGGGGCGGCGCTGCTGCTGGATTCGCTGATCTCGCAGTTGGTAAGCGGCAGTTTGTGGTCGGATCGCTGGAGCGAGTTTACTCCGCTTTTGCTGGTCAGGTTGTTTTGCGGCGTGTATCTGGCAATACTTCTGGCGCTTTATATCAGCAAGATGGGGCGCGAAAGCGACAGCCGGCAGGTCAAGCCGCTGGAAATATTTTTTGCATTTTTCGGCAGTTACGGCAGATCCAAAGCATTGGAAGCCAATATTCTGGAGTGGGAGGGCCGCTATCGGCTGATTTTGGAAAATGCTTCGGAAATGATCGTCATTGCCGACCGCAATGGCGTTATACTGGATGCCAACCCTGCTGCGGAACGCAAGCTGAAAAGCCCTAAAGCTGCCGGAGAGTCGTTTTTCAGTTATCTCAATGAAGAAGATTCCCGGCAGTTCAAACGCGCCATCCGGCAGGCGGGTATCGGCAAAGGCAGTACCGGGCAGTTTTATGTGGAACTTGCTGATAAAAAAAGCGGTGAAGAAAAAACTGTTACTTATATGGCGCTGACTGTAACCGCTTTGAATATCGGTGCTTTGGAAGCCTTTATCATAATGGGGCGCGATATTACCGAAGAGCGCAAGCTGGAAGCCGAAAAACAGCGGCTCAACGAAGAGCTTGCTCACTCCCAGCGGCTGGAATCGCTGGGGCAGCTGGCAGGCGGTGTGGCTCACGATTTCAACAACAATATCCACGCCATATTGGGTCATGCAGACTTGATCGGGTTCAACAGTCAATTGGATGATCGCACCCGCAAACATCTGGAAAAAATCATCGAGATCGCCGAACAATCCGGCGGTTTGACCAGTCAGCTTCTGGGCTTTGCCCGCAAAGGCAAATACCGGGAGAGCGACTTCGATTTGCGTGTACTCATCCAGCGTACTGCCGAGTTGTTCATGCCCGGCAGTACCGATATTGAAGTAGCGGTGCAAACTGCGGAAAAACCGCTGCTGGTCAGCGGCGACCAGATCCAGCTGCAGCAAGTGATACTCAATTTGCTGATCAATGCCCGGGATGCCTTGCGTATGACTGCCGACCGGGATTATCATCTGGAGATCAAGGCGTTGGATGTGCCCCCGGCGGAAGTTCCCCCTATGGTGGTTTTGACCGAAGAGCTGCAGAAGGCGTCTTCGGTAGTTTTGATTTCCATTGCCGACAACGGCTGCGGCATGGATGAAAATACCATGAAACGGATGTTTGAACCATTTTTTACCACCAAGCCCGTAGGGCAGGGTACCGGTATGGGTATGGCAATGGCTTATGGTACAGTAAAAAGCCATCACGGGGTTATCGGCGTGGATAGTGTGCAGGATCGGGGAACCGAAATTTGTATAGTTCTGCCTAAATTGCATGATTGAATAAGTCAGGAGTTATAAAATGTTTATAGATGTGCATGCGCACGCATATTTATTTGAGTATCCGCCGCAGGATGGCACCACTCAATTCTGCACTGTTGATGAGGTGCTCAAACGCTATGACGAATTGGGTATAGAAAAGGGCGTTCTGCTGCCCCTGATCGGGCCGGAAACTTATATACCCCAATCCAATGCGGAGATCGCCGAGATCTGCAAGCGTTATCCGGAGCGGTTCATACCATTTTTCAATATTGATCCCCGGGGGATAGACAACTCTGAATTTACCGATTTTTCGCCCTGGATAAACTGGTTCAAAGAGCATGGCTTTCTGGGGGTGGGGAAATTCATGCCCAATATGTATTTCCGTGACCCCAGAGTGTGGAATTTGTTCCGGCAGTTCGAGGCGGCAAATCTGCCGGTGATCTTTGATGATACAGTATATGTAAATTATCATTACGGATTGGTGGACGAGCCGGGACTGCCCCAGTTGGAGATGGTTTTGCGCAGTTTCCCCAAACTTACTCTGCTGGGGCACGGACCGGCTTTCTGGAGCGAAATAGGCACTTTGGAAACGGTCTTTGACCGGGGGCGTTACCCCGATTATCCGATCAAAGAAGAGGGGGCGGTGCCCAAGCTTTTCCGCCGTTACAAAAATTTGTGGGGCGACCTTTCTGCCGGCAGCGGTTACAATGCTCTGGCGCGGGATGTGGACTATGCCATCCACTTTTTGAACGAATTTCAGGATCGGCTCTGTTTCGGTACTGATATATGTTACCCCACGCAAGATTTGCCGCTGGCGGGTTTTCTGCTTGATCTCAAAAAATCCGGCAAGATCTCCAACGATGTTTTTGAAAAGATCGCCCGGAAGAATATTAAAAGACTTTTGAATATTTGACGTGTTATGAAAATTTCTTCCCGTACAATTGGTTTGTTTTGCGGCGCAATTGCCGCTGCTGCTTATGGTTTGAACCCGCTTTTTGCGGTGCCGCTTTATAAGATGGGGCTTACGCCGGTGATGGTGCTTTTTTTCCGCTTTCTGCTGGCTTCGGTGATGCTGCTGCCGGTATTGCTGATAAAGCGTATTCCGCTGGCAATAGACCGCAAAGAGGCGTGGGCATCCTGTCTGGGCGGGGCTTTGATGGTGGCGTCGTCGCTTTGCTTATACAGCTCGTTCAACTACATGGATATCGGGTTGGCTATGACCATATTGTTTGTGTATCCGGTGATGGTGGCGGTTATTATGAGTTGTTTTTTCGGCGAAAAAAATTCGTGGTCAACGGTGGCGAGTATTGCTCTGGCATTGATCGGACTGATGTTTATAACCTGTATCGGCAAGCCGCCCAAGGCTGGAGCCATTACTTTGACCGGAGTGCTGCTGTCGCTGGGGTCGTCCTTATCTTACGCGCTTTATATCGTGGCGGTGCGCAAAACTGCTATGCATAATATGCCCAGCGAAAAACTCACCTTTTATACGGTGGTATTCGGAACACCCATGTTTTTTGTGCTGGTCAAATTCGGGATGGCTCTGATCGTTCCCGCGCAGTTGGCAGCGTGGGGGTGTTTGCTGGGGGTGGCGTTTATTCCCACGATCATTGCGCTGGCTTTTATGGCAATAAGTATTGATAAAGTCGGTGCCACGCCTACGGCAATTCTGGGCGTGCTGGAGCCGGTGACCGGATTGCTGGTCGGTATATTGCTTTATGGCGAAAGATTGACCGTTTACAGCACCGTGGGGATCATATTGATTTTTGCGGCAGTTTTGCTGGTGATCGTGGGCGACCGCAAAAAAATCACTGCTGACTCATAAACTTTCTGACCAGTTCGCGGTCGTCAAAGTGGTGTTTTACGCCGTTGATTTCCTGATAATCTTCGTGACCTTTGCCGGCAATAAGCACCATATCGCCGGGGAGAGCGTTTTTTAATGCTGCAATGATTGCGGCTTCCCGGTCGCAAATCAGCGTGAGTTTCGGGCTGTCGGCGGAAATGCCGCTTTGGATCTCTTCAATGATTTTTTGCGGATCTTCGCTGCGGGGGTTGTCGCTGGTCAAATATACCAGGTCGGACAACTCTGCTGCGATCGCTCCCATAAGCGGGCGTTTGCTCTTATCCCGGTCGCCGCCGCAGCCGAAAACAGTTATCAATTTATTGTGGGGCAATGCCTGCAATGTATTCAAAACATTTTTCAACGCATCGGGCGTGTGTGCGTAATCCACAAAGACATTCACATCATTTGCCAGTGTGATCTTTTCCAGTCTGCCGGGTACGGCAAAATTGTTGCTTGCCGATAAAATTTTTGCTGAATTTGCTAACGGTAACACGCCGCTTTCCGCCAGAGCAATAACTGCTCCGGCAGTATTGTATATATTGTATTTGCCGCAGAGATTTATGGTGAACTTCTGCTTGAGCGATCCCTTTGCCAGCTCAAAACTGCTGCCGCCGGAGTCGGATACGATATTTTCTATACGGTAAACTGCCTCGCCGCAGCCGAAAGTGATCACTTTTTCCTGTGGCAGCAGTTCTGCCAGACGTTTACCGTAGGCATCATCAATATTGATGACCGCTTTGCCGGATACGCTCAAGTGTTCGGTAAAGAGTGATTTTTTGGCTCGAAAATACTCTTCCATCGTGTGATGATAATCCAGATGGTCGCCGGTAAGGTTGGTGAAAATCGCGGCAGTGAACTCCATAGCTCCGATGCGGCTCTGGGCGGCGGCGTGGCTGGAAACTTCCATCACAAAATTCTTCAATCCATTATCTTTCATCGCCTTTATACAGCCGAAAAGTTCCGCAGCTTCCGGCGTGGTGCGTTCGGCTGCAACTACATTGCCTTTGCCCATGTCGTACTCCACCGTGGAGATCATGCCGCAGGGCTGTCGGGCGTTGTTGAGCAGAAAGCGTATCAGCATTGCCGATGTGGTTTTGCCGTTGGTGCCGGTTATGGCAAAAGATTTCATATTTTCAGCGGGAGCTCCGGCAAAGAGCCCGCAAAGTATGGCGTAGGCTTTGTAAGTATTGCTGACTACTAAATTTACTGTGCCGGGGGTAAGCATATTTTCCACATTTTCGTCGGAAATGATAACCTTTGCCCCTTTGCTCAAGGCTTGCGGAATAAATTTTTTGCCGTCAATTTTTGCTCCGGCAATGGCAACAAAAACAGTATCGCCGGTGACTTTGCGGGAGTCGTTGGTGATGCACGAAAATTCCGCTCCCGGCAGATAATCATTGTCGTAATCCAGCACGCAGATCGTTTCCATGATCAGATCCAGTGCCGCTTCGGCAAGTTGACCGTCGCCCACAGGACGGACAAATGCACGGTCAGAAATCAAACTTTTGATCGCGCGCAAAGCATCGGCGTATTTCAGCATGGCTCCACCTTGCTCAAGCCTATGCTGTTGGAGCTTTTGAGGAAAATCGTCATACCCGGAACCCGGACGGCTTTGAGCGCTGCGGACAGCATGCTCAAATCAGTAAAACTCTGCACATTTTTGCACGAAACTTGTGAACTCTTCAAGGCTTCTTCAAAGCGTTTGCCCAAAAGGTACAAGCTGTAATCATGGCTCTGAAAAGTTTTGCTGACAAACTCCAGCACTTCCCGGTGATAACTTATTTCGTCCTTGCCCAATTCCAGCATATCGCCCAACACCAGCAGCAGCGGCGAATTTTTACTGCAATTTTCGGCGATCCCTGCCAGAGAGCTTTTCATACTTTGGGGATTGGCATTATAAGCATCGTTTATCCAGGTGGTGCCGTTCAAAGTAACCGAATTCATCCGTTTGCCCGGCAATGTGGTGTTGCTCAAGCCCCGGGCGATGACTTCGATATCAATTCCCATATTAAATGCTAAAGCGGCGGCGGCAGCGGCATTTTCCGCCTGATGCCGACCGGTAAGACTCCACGCAAAAGTCACACTTTTGCCGAGCTTGCGGAAAAAGAGCTGAACTTCGGAACCATTGAGCGATCCGGCAAGGTACTCCGCTGAAACATCTGCTTGCAGCGATTTGCCGAATGTAACACGCTTGAAGGGCATTGCCGCATTTTCGATAATACTTTTGCCCGCGCACTCTGTGGGGTATACTGCTATACAACCGGCATCTCTCATACCGGAATACACTGCGGATTTCTCTTGAGCCACACCTTCCAGCGAACCGAGATTTTCCAGATGGCAGGCGGCAATGGTGTTGATAATAGCTCCATCGGGCAGGGCGGTCCGGCTCAAGGGAGCGATCTCGCCATGATGATTGGTGCCCATTTCGATTACTGCGTAGCGGATTTTTTCGTTTAAGCGCAAAAGGTTTTGCGGTACGCCGATTTGATTGTTGGTATTGCCCAGGGTATAGAGTACGGCATTTTCGCCCGCAGCTTCGGTAAAAATCGCCCGGAGCATCTCTTTGACCGAGGTTTTGCCCACGCTGCCGGTCACGGCGGCAACTTGCAGATTTTTCATCCGCAACCGGTGATAACGGGCGATCGACTGATAAGCACAAGTGGTGTCCTCTACTTCCAGCACCGGCAGATTTTCCGGTGCAGAGCGTCCGGCGGCTTTCAATGCCACCACTCCGGCGGGCAGCGACGCAAGGAAATCGTGGCCGTCAAAGCGCTCGCCCACAATAGGTATAAAGCACTCGCCGGGCTGTACTGTGCGGCTGTCGGTATTGATCGACCAGCAGCCGGAAGGTATTGGAGTCAGCCATTTGCCGTTGACCGCTTCTGCCAACTCTGCAGCAGTGAAGAGTGCTTTGCTCATAGAGTTAAAAATCCAATTTATCCAGCGAACCGATCTGGCGGATCTTGTTGCCGCGGAAAATCAATCGGAAGACGATATCTTTATTTTTCCAGTAAAGCCAGCTCTGATTGGTCATTTTGCTGGTGCGGCTGAGCGCAGGAGGGCCCAGAACCACCAGCACACTGGCAGTGCTCATATTCTTTTCCAAACGGCCGGCTTTGACCCGCGTCATTTCATTTTCGGGGACATTTTTGTATATATCTCCGGCCGGGGCGGTGGTAATAAACTGCCGGATGAATTTTTCTATGGGGATCATGGTCAAATGCTGATCGTAAATAATAATGTATTCTTTGCCGTCGGCGGGGGTGCGGAACTTTATGCTGCCGTCGGTAACAGATACACTGCCCCAGATGTCGTAACTGCCCCGCTTGACTTCCACTGGCTCAATAACTGTTCCGGCGGGGATGAACTTGCCTTCCATATAGTTCAAAGGCGAGATCTCTCCGGCATTGGTGTACCACAAATGGTAGCGGGTCCGCAGTTGAGTATCCAGCGGCTGCTGGAGTACTTCAGAAACATTCACCTTGCTGGCACAGCCGCCCATGACCAGAACAACAGATGCCGCCGCAGCAATATTTTTCAGAAAACGCAAATTCATATATAGATCCTCGGGTTATTAAGAAAAAATCTGTATTAGTGAATTTACACTCTATATTTAATATTGACAAATCTTTTAAGCTGTGTTATCTTAAAAAAAAGCAAAATTTATTGTTAAAAAGGGTTTTTGTTATGTATAAAGCAGTTTTTTTGATCGCCGCGGCAATGCTGACTGCCGCCGGGTGCCGGAGTCGTGAGTTGCGGGATGTGCCGGAAGTTACGCCGCTGCCCCGGGAAAATGTCCGGATCTCCATGGATGTAAATATCAGCGATACAGCCGCTGTTCCGGCAGAAAACAACACCGCCGCAGAGAGCCGTACTGCTGCCGCTGCTCCGGAATCTGACCGGGTGAAAAAAGCTCAACGCAAAGCGGCATCGCAAGTGATATTGTCGGATAATGAAAAATCCCGGCAGAAAAAGTCTGCCCGCAGAGAGCGCAAACGCAAAGAGTATGTGCCCGATGTTACCGGCTTGATCGATGGCGAACTCAACAGCGTTGAGCGCCGTTATGTGCAGGACGTCCGCCGCCGCCGCGAAGAACAGGTGCAAAAAAGCGAACAGCAGGTCTTCGGGTCTTTCAAGCCCGAAGGGATTTTTAAGAACAATGCAGAATAATGATTGTAACTTTTTAGGTCATTTCAGGAGTAAATTATGAAAAATGGAAAATTCGGCTGCGCCCTCTGGGGATGCGGTTGGGTCGCCAGCGGTCATATTGCCGCTTACCTGAAAAATCAGGATTGTCAGCTTATCGGTATCGGCAGCCGCCGCCGGGAGAGCGTGCAAGCCAAGATCGCCGAATTCGGTCTGCACGATATAAAGGTCTACGAAAAATTTGACGATATACTCAATGACAGCAGTGTGGATATCGTTTCGATTTGTACTCCTAACGATCTGCACGCTGCCGAAGCTATGGCAGCCGCCCGTGCGGGCAAACAGATCTTTCTGGAAAAACCCGCCGCTGTTTCTCCGGAAGAACTGGATGAACTGACCCGGGTGATCGATGAATACCATACCAAAACTGTCATGGGGCTGGTTTTGCGGTTCAACCCCATAAGTCAGCTGCAGCGGCGTTTGATCGCTGAAGGCGAGCTGGGCAACATTCTGCTTGCCAATGTGGATTACTGGTTCGGGCGTGAACGGGGCGGCTGGATGCGCGAAAAATCCCGCAGCGGCGGTGCTTTTGTGCTGGGCGGCTGTCACAGCGTGGATATTGCCAGATATTTGCTCAATTCCGATATCGTGGCGGTGCGCGGCGATGCGGTCAAAGCCGGTTCGTGGTATGATTATGCGCCGGTGGAAACTGCCCAGGTAAGATTTGCCAACGGTGCCAAAGGGGTATTTTCCTGCTCGCTGGTGGGGCATGTGCCTTATACAGCCAATACCCACATCATCGGCGACAAAGGTTCGATCATGAACGATCGCTTTTATCTGGAAAAATTCAAAGAGCAGAAAGAGTTTTTCCAGATCGATACCGGGGTAAAGAAAACCGGCGATGTTTACGGCCACCCGTTCCCGGCATTGCTGGAGCATTTTGTCGGCTGTTTGCAGCAGGATAAAGACAGCGAACACAATGTGGCTTCGGCGGTAAACTCGCACAAGGCCTGTTTTGCCATCACCCGCAGCGCCGCCGGTAATGGCGAATGGATAGAGCTGTAAAGGGCGTATTTTCCGGTAAATAAAACGGGGCTGCTGCCGCTTTTCTGTAAAGTCGGCAACAGCCCCGTTGCTTATTGTTCAGAAACTTGAAGAAAACACTTCAGTCAAGTTTTACCGTATGTTTACCGGCAGCGTACTCTTTGTTTTTAACGACTGCCGTGGTGCCGGTTGGTACGGTGAACTGCATATTACCGGAACTGTATTCCAAAGTTATTTCGCCTTTGGGGGTCGGGTGACGCATTACAAACTCTTTCACATCCCCCGCTTGCGGATCTATAATAAACTTTTTGAATCCGTTTTCCAGCGGGCGGATACCTGCCAAACGCCGGGGAATGATATTGGCGGGAGCCGCTCCCCATGCGTGGTTCCAGTCCTGATTGGGCTTGAGTTCGTTGCTCCAGGCTTCCATGGAAATCGTGGAGCCTTGAGCCATCATATTGAGCCATGAGCGTTCTTTATCGGAACGCATCAAATCAATAGCATGTTGTGCTTTATTGGCTTTGAAACAAGCATCCAGCAAAAATTGAGCCATATATACACTGCATTTCATGCCTTTGCTGACAATAAAATCTGCCAACTTGGCTGAATCATGCCGGTCTGCCAGATCAAAAGCCAGCGCCATTACGGCTGTATGCAGCGCCATGTGATCGCTATTGGCATTATCCACCAAACCGCCATCGGCTCTTTTGAACAGCGCGAGCATTTTTTGCCGGACTTGCTTTGCCATACTTTCATAACCATTGCCGGGCAGCAGCAGCTCCAGATTGTTCAATGCGTCATAATAAAATACATTGCTGACAAAGTTTACAGCCCCGTAATCATAATCGTCACGCTCATTGGGCGGCCAATCCACCAAAAGCTGCATGGGGTCCTGAAACAGCGGAAAATATTGATAAGGTATCTCGCCGCGGTAGTCCTTTATATCAACGAATTCGGGGTTTTCGATCAAGCCGTCGCAGTTGAGATATTGTTGGCAAAGCCGTTCCGGCAGAGTTCTTTTCCAGAAATGCAAACTTAATTCGTCGCCGGAATAAAGCATGTAATCCCGCACCAATCGCGGAGTTATCAAACGGTATTCCAAAGCCGGTATGGGGTAGAATTCGATCATAAATTCCAATGTGCGCCGGGCGATTTCGTAACCGCCGCCGGTGCAGTATGCCCCCAGAGCGTTGATGTAGCAATCGCCTTCAAACGCCTGCCGCTCCCGTTCGCCATCCACATATATACCGAAACAGCTGGTGGCTTTCATGGAGTATTTGCAGAACTCCCAAACCTTGTTGAGCCGCTCATCAGAACACTCAAATCGTGCGGCATTATCATCAAACTCACCAAATACTGCGTGGCGGATGAACTCTACGCTTTTTATATTATCAGCCGCCACTTCCGCATATCGGAAAGGGGCGATCTCGCCGCCGATATTTTCCGGAGTCAGCACTTTGCTGCGTTGATAAGTTTTCTGATAAGGCGACTGGTGTTTGGGTATATCCATAAAAAAGCGGTTTTCGCCGGAGTGCAGCTCTTTTTGCATAACTTTTATGCAGCGGTAGCCGCCCGGTTCCCGCTCGACCCGCCCCGCGGAGCTGACAACTTCGCCGATACTGATTTCAGCAGTGCAGTCGGCGTTACAATCCACCACCAGTTCAAGTCTGCCGAACGCAGCTTTGCCGAAATCGGCAAACCAGACACCGCTGCCGGGGCGGGTAACGAGTTGCGGAGGGTGTTTTTCTATATTTACAAGCATATAAAATCCTTATTTAAGCTCAAACTTGACTGTGGCGGCAAGATCGGTTGCCACATCGGTCAAACTGGCAGTGTATTTACCGGCGGCACTGTTCAGCGGGAACGCCCACTTCGGACGGTTTGCCGGGGTATCAAAGACCAGTTCCCGCACTTTTTTGCCGTTGCAATCAAACACATCCAGCCGGTAGATACGGCCTTTTTTCAACTCCGGATGCTGCCACTGAACGACCTTGCCCCGGACGGCGGATTTGACCGCAAACACCGGTGCACTCTGTTGGGACGCAAATGTCGAATAGAGGTTCAAGTGATCTGCCTGATCAAAATCAACGGTGAATTTGTTATCAAAACCCACAAATCCGGAATTTACTTTGTAAATATACTGTTTTTCCGGCAGAGTCACCGTGTATTTGCGGTCAAGCTTGCCCGGCAGAGAATCCTTTTGCAGCAAGCCCGGGCGCCACACCGGGTCAAGAATATTGAGTATGCCGTAGCTGGTGAAATCAGCGTGTTTGCGGATACGCACCATGCCGTCGGTCAGAGCCGGGGTGATCACACAGGGCTTTTTCAGCGGCACCAGCTGGTCAATAAAACCATCGAAGGGGGTGGTTTTATCCGCCGAAGCAAATGCTCCCTGCAAGGCAAAATTCAACAATATTGCTTTGCCTTTGCCGTAATTTTTTACGATTACCGGCTCACCGGTCACATGAGTTTCAGCTGCTTTGAAAAGTTTGTGATCGACTTTGCCCATGACCGCTTTGGGGGCTTCGGCAAAACCGGTCTTGCCGAAAAGTTTGCTCAAAGCTCCGGTTTTGCGGGGAGTCAGGTTTTCGTCAAGGATTCCGGGCAGGAAGTCGGCTATAACTGTACCGCCATTTTTGACAAATTCTTCAATGGCAGCAGCTTCTTTATCGGAAAGAGCTGAACAGCCTGCCATAAACAGCACCTTGGCATGGTTGTTTTTCAACCGGTCAAGGGTGCGGCTTGATACAAAGTCAAAGCCTTCGCCCCGGTGATATGCCCAACGCATGATGGGGGTGATCACTTCTGCATCCCAGAAAGCTACTGCCCAGTCGTGCATATTAAGTGTATCATCGTTCATGCCGAAAAGTTTGGTGCGTGCCAGCGGGTCGCCGCAGCGGTCGTCCAGCATCAAAGCGGTGCGCGAAGCATGGCTCCAGTAAATGTATATGCCCTGATTTACAAGATCGTTTTTGATCATGTAATGAGCTGTACCGGCTTTGAGTTTATCCATTACCGGCAGCCATTTCTGCACATATTCGGCAATGCGGTGATCCGAGGATATGCCGCCGTGATTATGCCCGGGGAAACTGGCAAAAAATGCGTTGCCGTTGGCACTGCCTTTCAGTAGAGTTTCCACATGCAGCATGGGATAATCGTGACGGCTGCCGTGGGTAAAGTTCATGTAGCCGCCCCACCAGAGAGTACGGTATTTATCTTTGCCGAAGCTGCGGATAACTTCATCGTAAACATTGTTCTGGTAAGGCCCCCAATATTCCAGATCCTTCATAGATTGTTCAATATCGCCGGGCATACTGCCTTCGCAGCCCACGGGGGTATCGGGAGCAAATTTTTTGATTTCCGAGCGGAGAAAATGCAGCACATCGGCATACATTTTTTCCATATAACGGCGGTGATCGAACCATGCGGTAAAGTTTTTGGGCGAACGGCAGAAATTTACATCGATTTCCTCAAAACTTTTGAAATCTTTCTGCCACGCCGAATTGAGCTTGGCAAGAGTTCCATACTGTTTTTTCAGAAATTCCCGGAAATACTTCTGATCCTGTTTGCCGTAACCGGCATTGTAGCTGTAACGCAGTTCGTCGCCCAGATTATACAGTACCGGTTCCAATTCCCGGTAACATTCAGCAGCTTCTTTCCGCCAGATCTCCAAAGATTCCGGGCGGTAGAAGCAGTAATCGCCGTCGGCGATATCGGCACTTTTCCGGTTGAGTTTCTGGATGACGCCGTTTTTGTCGCCCATGATCTCAATGGTATTGCCGCTGGTATAAGAGAGCAATTTCTGGTCAAGCTGGGCGGTTCTTGTTACATAGCTGTCCCACCCGGCGGTGATAACATAACGCCAGTTCAAGCGGCCCACGGATTGGGCGGCATAAATTTCGTTGCGTGCTGCCGCCCATGCGATCTGGTAGTAATCTTCAAAGCTGCGGTCGGGGAAAAACACGCATTGTTCGGTCTTGACCAGCACTTGATCATTTTTATCCAGCAAGGCTATACGCACATAGCCCGCCATGCTCTGCAACAGCGAGGCATCGACTTTGAAATTTACTGATTTTGCCGCCTTGGCTACCGGGAAAACCTTCCGTGACCAAATCTGTTTGTAAGGAGAATCAACCATTTCCACTTGGATTTTTTCCACCCGGTTGTCAGCTTTTTCCCAGAAGGCGCTGCCGGAAAAGAGAGCCTTTTTGCTCTGGCGGGGCAAAATCAACTCAAGTTTGCCTACGGGAGAAGCTACTTCAAACGGTTCAATGGCAAACGCACCGTTTTTGCCGATGATATCACGGAAATATTTGCTTCCGGCAAGGTTTTTCTCATTAACAATATTGTTGTGCAGATCACGCACTCTGATTTGCGGAGCTTCCGGTTTGGTCGGACAGTTGGCGGCAAATCTTGCCAGCATGGCGATATTGGCCAGATCGCTCAAATAATAACTGCGGTGATAACTGCTGTATTCCCGTTCTGCCACCAGCGACAAAGGTTCATTGTAGGGTGTTGCCCGCTGCCAGACCACATTGACAACTCTGCCTTTGCCTGCCTGATAAGCAGAAATATCTGCTTCGATCCAGTTTTTGAAAGGTATGTCGAGCTTTTTGCCCTGCAAGTTCTTATGCAGTTTGTAATCTTCTTTGGTCAACACCACTTGCAACAAAGAAGTACCTTTTTTTACTTTGGCGATCAACCGGTTCTGCTGGGCTTTGGGGAGTTTATCCAGCGTGATGCCGCCGAGGATGATCACATCGTAATCTTTATTGAGCTTGCGGGTGAATTCCCGGCGTTTTTCGCTGAAAGATGTACCTTTCATAAAACGCTCGTAGCTGCCGGTGGCAAAGTTTTTGCGGTCAAATGTCAGCACATAATCGTAATCGCAGGGCATCATCTGCATAAGTTCCACTGCATCACGGGCACCGGTACGGTTCAGGATAAAAAGCACCTTGAGTTTTTTGCCCGTGGTGGAAAATTCCACGCTGGGGGTGCGGTATTCCATAGTAAGTTTATTGAGGTAATCCCCATCGCGCATAGGTACTTTGTCGGCAGAATAAGCCATGCCGCAGAGCATCAGCAATGCGGTAAAAAAACAGATTTTACGCATGATTTATTCTCCGGCTTTGGGGTGCAGATCATCAAAGTTTATCAGGTGATCCCAGCCCTTTACTCCGTCGATATCATCTTGAGTGCAGGATTTTACCGCACCGTCGGCATAGAGTACACTTATGGTGTTGTCGGCATGTTTGTAAGCAGGTTTGTTCAGCAGGCCCGGCAGCAGACAGAAGTCGGTAACAATAGCGCGCTTACTCTGTTCGCCGGAACGCATTTCTCGCTGAAACTCGCCTTGGCGGTGGCGGCACTTTTTGCCGAAGTTCCACCATACATACCCGATCTGATTGCTTTTGAGTTTGGTTTTGTCTTCGGGGCATTTGAAAATCGCTTTAAGTTCGGCGGGAGCCTTTTTGCTGTCGTAAGGTTTGCCGGGAGCCACCACGGTACGGAAAAGAGTTCCGGGGGCAGACGAAAATGAAGCATCGCCGCCCGCCTGATGGCAGCCGGAAGTTGCCGGCAGATAATCTTTGTTCTGATCGGCATAAATTTGCACATAACCGCCGATGCGGCGCAGATTATCCAGACAACCGGTATTTTTAGCCGCCGCAGCCGTGGCATGCAATGCGGGCATGGCAACTGTAACACAAACGATAAATAAAGCCAGAACAAAAACGGCTTCCAACAAAGTAAAATCATATTTTTTCATAAATAAACTAATCCTTTTTTTTTACAAACTTTCACCGTTCAGAATAACCAGCCGTTCCCAAATCGAGGTGCTGTATTTAGTAAATTCCTGTTCCTGTTTGGACTCCGCATGACCATCCAGCCACAATACATTGGCAGATTTGTCACTGTGGATATAAGCATCTTCATTCAGTAAACCGTAGTCAGACATGATCACCCGATTGCCCATGGTGGTATCCAAGCGGTAATTTCTCAATTTTGCCACATATTTCGCGAAATCTTTACAATCTCTTCCGAAAGACCATGTTATATAACTTACCCGGTCTTTAGTCTTATTAAAACCACCATAGGAATTGTCATCTTTGCCCGGATCGCTGGGGCATTGAAAAATCCGCCAGGATTTACTGTTTTTGCGGTCGGTATCCAATTCTTCAGAACTTTTGATCATAGTGCGCCACAAAATGCCGCAGATGGTGGAGTGACTGCCGTCAGTACCAGCCTGATGGCAGCTGCCGTTATCCTGCTGGGGTGTCCATCCGTCATAATCATTGCAGTACATTACAAGATATGTACCGATTTGCCGGAACTGGTTCAGACAACTGGTGTTTCTTGCTCTGCCGCGGGCAGCTGAAAGTGCCGGCAGGAGCATGGCAGCTAAAATTGCTATGATAGCAATTACTACCAATAGTTCGATGAGTGTAAAATGTTTTTTCATTTTTCACCTTTCTTTTTTTTGTTGTTTATTGTTGAATATTAAAATTCTCTTGAGTTGCAAATTCAGTTGGCACATTCCGGAAAATGTATTGATATGTACGCTTTACCGCCGTCAGCCGCGGGCGATGTGCCAGAATTTTTACTGCATCATAACCCATTTGTTCGTAAGGCACCATGCAGCAGGGAAAGGGTGCCAGCTCCGGAAAATACTCCGGCACAAAGGTCCAGCCGAAAACGGTTATATCGCTGCTGATACCCAGCATTTTTTGAATGGTTTCAAAACCATTGTAATAAGATCCGATCCAGATCAGTGCATCCAGTTTATTAACTTTGCACCAATTGTTCAACTCTTCCCGGGGCAGGGGCGTTTTGCCGGTCAGATCCAGCACGGCAACGGGCATATCATGCTTTTCTGCCCACGACTTGTAGGCATTGAAAGTCAAATGCGGTTCGTTTAATAGATAGATCCCCGCTGTACCGATACGCTTGCACTTCATAAAACTCAAACACTCCAGCGTGCGGATCATGTTGTTGCGGTCAGAAAGTTCAAAGCTGTGCCAGCGGCGGGTGTACTGCCGGAATCCGTACTGCACAAATTCCTTGTTGGACATCACCACCGAGGCTTTGCGCTCATACAGATATTGGAAAAGCATCTTGTACCATATATCTGTTATTACCATGCTGCCGGCGTTGATATGATTCAGCAGATTATAATTGAGCACATTGCGGTCATTGATCCGGGAAGCGGCAATAGTTTCCACTTGCATATTGCACTCTTTTGCGGCTTTCATTATTCCCTGATAACGCAAGCGGGAGGTTTCAGCTTCTGCCCGGTCGATGCTCATAAAATCCGGGCAGGGCAGCAGATAGGTTATCACCGCCGGACTTTGCACCAGCGTGCCTCTGCCCCGCTGGCGTTCGACCAGACCTTCATGGGCAAGGATATTCAAAACCTTGTTGGCTGTACTGCGGGAGATAGCGTATTTGTGCATCAGAGCGTTTTCGCTGGGCAGCAGTTTGCCCGGCGATGACTCCCGGATAAAGCCGCGCAGCTCATTGAGTACAAACTCGCTGAGCGATCCATCATAGGTTGTATTGTGGCAAGTTTTCGACATAAACTTTTTACCGGGTTGTTTTTCTGCTGCCTGTTGCACATCTGTAATTTATTGGTGATAAAGATACAATATTTTTTTATGATTTTCAACCGGAAAAGTTGTAAAAGTTGTATGAACGAGCCGGACAAATTTATATTTATTTTTTTGCGGTAACTCGCCGGGGAGCAAAGAAAATATGTGATAAAAAAACTCCGGAGGACCTTTCGGTTTCCGGAGTTTTGATTGGATCGCAGAAAAGCTTACTTTTCGTTTTTCATGTAATCGGGTCGGGGCTGTTTGAAAATATCGTATTTGATAAATTCGCGCAATCTCTGACACGCCGCATAAAGTGCCGGGGTAAAGATGATCCCCACCACCGTTGCCAGCAGCATCCCCGAGAAGGTGGTTATCCCGATAGCCTGACGGCTTGCCGCACCCGCACCACTGGCGATAACCAGCGGGAATACGCCAAAGAGGAAGCTCCATGCGGTCATCAGCACTGCACGGTAACGCAAATCGCCGCCCCGCATTGCCGCTTCGATGACCGGCACGCCATTTTCGCGCTCCTGTTTGGAGAATTCCACCATCAAGATAGCGTTCTTTGCCGTCAACCCGATGAGCATGACCATACCCAGCTGGGCATAGATACTCATGGTTTCTCCAGTGAGCCACAAGCCGAGCAAAGCACCCAGACTGGCGAATGCCACGGACATCATCACCGGCACCGGGATCGTCCACGATTCGTACTGTGCCACCAAAAAGAGGTAAGCAAAGATGATCGCCAGCATCATGAGTTTGCCCAGCTGACCTTCGTTTTCCTTTTCCTGATAGCTCATGCCAGTCCACTCCACATGGTAGTCGCGGGGCAGTTCGATCTTTTCGATGATCTGGATCAAGTCCCCGGTGGAAGCTCCGGGCTTGCCCTGCACGTTCATTTCTGCCGAGGTACGTTTGTTGAAGCGTTGGATACGCCGCGGCCCCACCATAAAGGAGAGTTCGCCGATAGAACTCAAAGGCACCATTTCGCCATAGCTGTTCCGGAGCTGGATGTTCTTTATATCGTCGATGGTCGAGCGGTTTTCTTTGCTGCTCTGAATCTTGACATAAAAACTGTTGCCCAGAATGTTGAAGTCATTGACATAGAAACTTGCCAGCTGACTCTGCAAACTTGCATATACATCTTTGGCGGTCAAGCCCAAAGTTTCGGCTTTATCGCGGTCGATATTCAAATAAAGCTGCGGCGTGTTGGCGTTGTAAGTGGTAATGGCGTACAGCGTTTTGGGGTCGGCTGAAATCTTGCCGGCGGTATCCATAGCCTGCTCAAAGAGTGCTGCCGGTTGGATATCCCCTTCGCCGGAGAGCATGAATGTTGCCCCGCCGGTTGCACCCAGACCCATGATCGCCGGAGGTGTAAAGCACAGGATCTGTGCCGACGCAATAGTGCGTGCCACATTCTGGATTTTCAGGTTCAGGGGGCCAAGCTGTTTATCCGGAGTTTTCCGGTTATCCCAGTGGTCGAGCTGCACGATGGCAATACCGGCGTTTTCGGCACGGCCGGAAAGAATACTGAATCCGGAACCGATAAGCACGCTGCGGACACCATCGACCTGCATTACTTTATCCCGGAATTCAAACAATGCCTTTTCGGTACGGGCAAGAGTTGCCCCCGGCGGCAACTCGATGTTTACGAGAATAGCACCCTTATCTTCGGTGGGCAGGAAGCTGCTCAAGATCTGCTTATTCATAAACCAGATGCCAGCCAGCACGATGCCGAAGATTATAAGGGTAAGGAGTGCCCGGCGAACCAGCAGTTTGACCCCGAAGAGATAGATCTTGCGGGAGCCATCCAGCAAAAAGTTGATCGGAGCATAGAATTTAGCCGGTTTTTCTGCCGGAGGACGCAGGAGCAATGCACAGAGTGCCGGACTCAAGGTCATAGCAACAATGGTTGAGAAGCACAGCGATATACACATCGTTACCGCAAACTGCATATAGATAGTACCCACCATACCGCCGTAGAATGCCAGCGGAGCGTAACACGCTACCGTAACCAGCGTGGTGGCGATGATCGCCCCGGTGATCTGCTGCATACTCTTTATGGCGGCATCTTTGGCGGAGAGTTTTTCGCGCACCATAAGTGCCTGACAGTTTTCCACCACCACGATAGCGTCGTCGCACAAACTGCCTACCACCAGGATCAGACCGAACATGGTAAGAACGTTGATACTGTAACCCAACGCCAGCATCACGGGGAAAGTAGCCATCAAGGCTACCGGAATTGCCAGCGACGGGATCAAGGTCGCCCGCCAATCCTGCAAAAAGAGCCAGGTAATGACCACCACCAGCAAGAGCGCAATTACCAGCGTGGTAACGATTTCTTCCAGCGAGATCACAATAAATTCGGTGGGGTCGTAAGCGGTTGTATAGCTTACGCCCTGGGGAAAACGCCCTGCCAGACGCTCAAGCTCGGATTTTACTTCTTCTACTGTTTTAAGAGCGTTGGCGTCGCTGGAACGGTAGATCATCATACCCACAGCTTCGCCGTCGTTGAACCAGCCGTGGCCGGCATATTCTTTGGCACCCAGTTCCACCCGGGCAATATCTTTCAGGCGGATAAGGTTGCCGGAGCCGTCGTTGCGGACGATGATGTTGCCGAATTCTTCTTCGGTCTTCAAACGGCCCTGCACATTGAGTTTGTATTCAATGTAGTCGCTGGAGTTTTCCGAACCGATGGTACCGGCGGCAGCCTGAATGTTCTGGGATTGAACAGCCGCAACGATCTCGTTGGTGGAAACGCTCAACCCTGCCATACGGATCGGGTCAAGCCAGATACGCATGGAAAACACCTGGGCGGACATAACTTCGGCAGCCGCCACCCCGTCGATACGGGAAATGGGGTCTTTGATGGTGGTGTTTACATAGTTGTTGAGTTCAATGACCGACATCTTGCTTTTGTCGGTCATAAAAACGAACACCGCCAGCATATCGCCGGTACGCTTGTCAACATTGACCCCTACACGCTTGACATCGTCAGGCAGTTTGGGTTCAGCCCGTTTAAGAGCGTTCTGCACGTTGACCATAGCCATATCTGAATCGGTACCGCTTTTGAAAGTAACCGAACAGTTGTAGTTACCCAGGTTGTCGCAGGTACTGGAAAAGTAGAGCAGATCGTCCACCCCGTTGAGTTCATCTTCAATGGGGATAGCCACCGTATCTGCCACCACCCCGGCACTGGCTCCGGCGTAGGTGGTGGATACTGTGATCTGGGGCGGTGCGATCTCCGGATATTCGGCGATCGGCAGCTGGGTGACCGCCATAATGCCCATAAGCACAAATATGATGCTTATGACCATGGCAAAACGGGGCCGTTCAATAAAGATCCTGGAAAACATCTTGTTTACTCCTCAATACTTATCTGGCAACTTCCACCGCTGCACCGGGACGGGCTTTGTGGGTACCGTCGATAATGATAGTTTCGCCGATGTTCAAGCCTTTTTCCACAATGATATATTTACCCCGTTCAGTACCGGTAACGATATTGCGGCGGCTTACTTTATTATCTTTATCCAACACATAAACATAAGCACCTTTACCGTCGTGCATCACAGCCGAAGGCGTGATGGCGGGGCGGTTTTTGGCGATCTCCCGATCCAGCAGCACCGAAACGGTGGAACCGGGGATAAGTTTGTGTGCCTTGTTGGGGAATTCAGCATAAATCTGGATAGTATCGGTACGGCGGTTGGCGGTGTTGTCCACAAATGCAACTTTGCCGACTTCTTCGAAGGTGCTGTCGTCCGCGAGCTTCAAAGCCAGCCGGGCTTCCTTTTTTAATGCCTCCAGAGTGCCGAACATCTGCAGAAAATCGCGGTTGCTCATGGCAAACTGTACCCGGATCGGGCTTACCTGATTGATGGTGGCAAGTGTTCCGGCAGAAGGGGTTATGTAGTTGCCTTCGGTGTAATTCGTTACGCCGATAACGCCATCCATAGGGGCGGTTATAACGGTGTTATCCAAATCATCTTTGGCGGTGATGAGATTGGCTTCGGCAGCCAGCAGACTGGATTTGTAGGCTTCCAGCGAACTTAATGTATTTTCCAGCGAGTCCTTACTGGCGGCGTTCTGACCGTAAAGGTTATGGGCGCGGTTGTAGCTGTTTTGAGCATACTCCAAGTGGGCTTTGCACTCGGCGATCTTGGCTTGGGCGCTCTTTACTGCCGCATCGTAGCGGATGCGGTCAAAGGTGTAGAGCATCTGACCTTTTTTGACATAATCACCGTTTTGGAACCCGACTTTCAGCAGTTCTCCGGAAACCCGGGGCACCAGCTGAACCACTGCCGGAGCAGAAACCAATCCGGCATAGCGGCGGTGTTCGATATTGTCTTGAGCAACGACTTTACCGGCGACCACGATGGGTTTGGGCATTGCCGGCGGTGCGGCGGTAACTGCGGCGGCGATCAATGTGCCGCAAGCAGCGGTGAGCAGAGTTTTTTTCATAGTTTTTCTCCAAAATTAAAAATTTGAATTTTTATTTATAGTACACTGTGCTTACTTGTTGGGCGGCTGCAGTGTGTTGATTTGTTCCAATAAATGGGCAAGGACTCTGGTAAAAATATCAAAATCTTCGCTTTTGACGTCTTTGCTGATCGTTTGCATCACTGCATTGATCTGACGGGCATGCTGTTCTTTAAGCTCCAATCCGGCGGCGGTGGGGCGCAGCAATATGGCGCGCCGGTCGGTGGGGCTGGTGGTACGCTCCACCAGATTTTCCCGCACCAGTACATCCACGGTCTGGGAAATGGCTCCGGGGGTGAGCTTGAGCTCGTCGGCAATATCTTTGAGCATCACCCCTGCCGGATGCCGGTCGTAGATAACTCCCACCACCCGCAGTTGTGATAATGGCAGACGGCTGGGTAAATCGCAATCGGTCACACCGGTACTGCTCAATCGGTCGGCAAGGCGCATCAAATTGCGCCACACGGCTTCACTATCTGTAACTGATCTGGTCAAAATGATACCTTTTGTTTATGCTGTTAAAAATTTAGTTCCAGTAAATAGTTTAACTATTAAAATAATACCAAATCGCGTTTTTTGCAAATTTTCCGGTGGTTTATTTTATAATAAGCGGATTATTGGGAGATTTTATGGTTGAAATATTGCTTTTTGACATTTCAAAGTGTATTTTGTATTGATGCTGTTTTTTTACATAAAAAATAACTGTCAAGGAGAATATTATGCAGCTTGATTTCAGAATCGACTGGGGGTATCAGTTTTTGTATTCCCGCCGCCATTATCACCCGTTTTTTGAGTGGGACGGCCACTTGGAGTGCCAGAATGGTAAAATCGAAAAGATGTTCAAACTCGATTACCCGGTGATCTGGTACGGCCCCGGTCATTGCGCACACGAAACTGAACTTGAAGGTACTTCTTTCCAGAGCCGCACCCGCCGGGGCATCTCCGGTGTGCGGGTTGTTGCCGAGGTTGACGAAAACAGCGTATTCAAACTGGTGACCAAAAGCGGCACTTGGGAATTTTCTGCCCAACAGATAATCGAAGACGGCCGCATCGTTTTTCCGGTGGGCTACAAATATCTTTGCTGCAATGTGGTCGTTACCCGTACCGGTTATATCTGGTTCCGGTCCGCGCCCAAGGCCGGGCAGCAGGTTTATGAAGCCAATGAAATAGCTGCCAAAAACAACCTTGAACTCCACGGCTGGGGCCGCATGACTTCCGCATGGCTGCCGCCGAACAGCAAACTCTCCATGCCTTTGACGGTGGAAAAGGGCAAATTCGATTACAACGAAACTTTGCTCCACATGCTTATTATGGCAGCACCGCCCACGGGGTACACTCCGGAAAAAGAGCTGCAGTATCACGATGATTTTACCATCAATATTTACATAGATGGCGAAAAAGCAGGGGGCAAGACCCACTTTTTCCGGGAACACGACGGCTTTATGCAGATGTTGGAAGATATCTGGTACCGGGTACAGGCCGCTCCCGGGGAACACATTATTACTTTTGAAAATACCCATTCTGAAGCGTATTTGCTCTTCAACCGGCTGATTTTCCAGCCCTGCGGTTACGATCACTTGCAGTTGAGCTTGCCGGCTTGGGCGTTGGTTGGCGAAAAAGTTATCGGCAAGGTTTTTGCTGTAAAAAGCGATACGATCACTCTGGAATACCCCACCGGCAGTCAGACCATCGAGGCCGTTCCCGGCTGGAACGAGTTCGAGTTCACCCTTGATGCTGCCGGTAAAGATGTTGTTATCAAAGCCAACGGCAAGGCCGGGTGTATACCGGAAGTTTACGCTCTTCCCTCCGAAGAAATACCCGTAACCGTGGGTTACGATATGACCGTTGTACCCCACGACGATAACGGCTTTATGGATTGGCTGTTGGATTACACCTGGCGGACACAGCTGGGCAATCTGGTGGTCTTCCGCAGTTTTCTTTACGGCAAAAACAACCGCACCGGCCGTCCGGTCAAGGGCGAACTGCTTTACAAGTGGGCGGATTTCTGCTGCAAGCACGGTATTTATGTGGAGGCTGCCACCGACTTTGACGACGGCAATCTGATCAAAGGTGCTGGCGAAATGATCCACTCCGTGGGCCGCCACGAATACCCCGGTGCAGTCTACGCCCGTGACCCCAAAGAGCCTTACGCTTCAAATGACATGAAAGAGGCCAGCGAGAAGTTTCAGGATTATTTGAAAATCGAAATCGACCGTGCCCATAACGCCGGCGGCAAGTGTGCCTTTGGCGACGCTTCCGGCGGCCACCGTTACTGTTATTTAGCAGGTGCGGACTTTATGCGTACAGAAACTATGGTACCTCATACCATGCACCTTTGCAGTCAGGCCCGACCGGCGGCTGAAGCCCTCGGCTCCGGCGAGTGGGGCGTACACATTGCCATACATCACCCCATGCAGCCCTTTTACGAAAGCCATCTGGGGTTGTATTACTTGAGCATCTTCCAGCCCTGGGTGATGGGGGCAAATATGATTTACGAAGAGGACAGCTTGTTTGTACTCTTCAAGGAAGAACGCCAGACCTGGGACGATTTGCTGACCAAGGGCAAGCGGGATATGACGCGGGATTTCTACAAGTTTGTAAAAACTCATCCCCGCAGCGGCAAATGTGTGCGTAATATAGCTTTTCTTGAAGGCCGTTACGCCGCACCCTTCAATGGATTTATCTGCGATGTGGAGCAGACTCCCGATTACTCGGTTTGGGGGTACTTCGGCAACGACGCTCCCGAATGGGGGCACAAACAGCCGGAAAAATGCCGTCAGGTTCTGGATGTACTTATGCCGGGAGCCAACACCCAGCCGCTGCGGCAGAAGTACGACAAACGCCGCTTCTTCTTCTCCGGCAACCCCTACGGCGACTTTGACGAAGTGCCGGTGGAAGCAAAAAAGGAGTACTTCAACCAATACAAACTTTTGCTGAATCTTGGTTGGAACACCGCCATTGCCGAAGATATGGAAAAGCTGACAAACTATGTGAAAAATGGCGGCATACTTTTAACTGGTATACCCCAGTTCAGCACCCATGTCAAGCGGGACTTTTTGCGTGATTTCAACGATTTGGCTTTGTGGAACGATGGCGATTTGAGCGAAATAGCCGGTATCAGAGTCAAGGGCAGGGGCGAAAAGTTCTCCGGCCAGTGGAACTGTGCGTGGCGTGAAACGCTGCCCGCCGTGGAACTCTCCGCAGCGCCCAACGACGATGTGAATGAAGATGATTTGGGCTTTGCTGCCGATATTGAGCTTGCCGGTGCCGAAGTTGTGATCTTTGACGCCTCCACCGCCAAACCGTTGCTGGTGCGTTACAAGCTGGGTTCCGGCTGGGTCTACACTTTGACCATCTGGGCATACCCCGGTCACGAAAAGTTCCAGCAGTTCAGTGCAGTGGTCACAGCGGCATTGGCGGAAAAAGTCCGTGGCGAATACTTTGTGGATGATTCTTCCAGAGAGATCTTCTGGACCCACTGGCAGAATACCGACGATGGTGCTGACGCATTGCTGATGCTGCTCAATACCGATTGGACGAGCAAAAATAATATCAAAACTGTTACCGTAAACACTCCCGATTGGGCGTTTGAAATGGATGTGCCCGAGCGGGATATGCGTTTTGTCCGCATTTACGGCGATAAAGCACTGGTTTCCGGCACTGATCTATATATCCGCAAAACTGCTGACGGCAAACTTATGGCGTACGGTTCCGGCAGTGTGACTTGCTGGGTCTATGCGGGAAGCGAACTCGAAGAACGCATTCTCGACTTCGGCAACAGTACAGAAATGGAAATAACGCTTTAATCAAATTGGATCTGTATCATGCAAGGTTATTGGATAGAATTGTTTACCCCCCGGGTAAAAGCCGACATCAAAGGTTTTTTGCCGGAAAATGTGGAATTTGTGGAAAATCCTTCCGCAGAAAAATTGGAAAATATATTAGCTCTCGCCCGTAAGAAC
Organism: Lentisphaeria bacterium; assembly: GCA_017504585.1. Taxonomy (GTDB): domain Bacteria; phylum Verrucomicrobiota; class Lentisphaeria; order Victivallales; family Victivallaceae; genus SIG78. The sequence continues at coordinate 1,819 of JAFVQX010000012.1, read as the reverse complement.
GAAGCTAAAGTTCTTTTGGAGTGCCCGGCTGAATACCCCGGCTTGGATTTTGGCGACGAAATTTACGCCGACAGCTTCAAAGCCCGTTCCGTAGTTGCCGACGATTGGTTGGGTTTGCCGGTGTGCCGCATCCTTACCCAGCATAATTTTGTGCTGCGTGAGGTCAAAAGTCCGGTTCAAGCTCATCTGGTCGCCGCCCGGGTAGCCGGCTACCGTGACGCCTGTTTCGGGTTGGAGGATGCGGAAAAACTGCCCCTTTTGTTTGAAGCACCCGATTGTGAAAATATTCTTATAAGCGTTACTCCGCTGGCAAGCTTTATCCGGAGCCGTTTTGCTCCGGCTTGCGATTGGAAGATCGTTATGGGCAAACTGCTGGCATTTTTGAGCAGCAGCAATGCGGTGGTGCCGCTGGAATACACTCTTTCGGTACGCCCCACTTATCAGGCAAAAGAGCTTTTGCCCGCCGATGCCGAACAAACTGCTTTCAAGCGCAACGCCGAATGGTTCTACCGGGAAATGATCTACAATCACCACGGCAATATGGGGGTGTTTGAAGGCTGCACCTCGGTTATCGATGTTACCGGCAGACAGTGGATAATGCCCGCACTGCGGGGCGATTGCCTCGGCGAATGTGCCGCCGTGGGAGCTTTGGACTACACTATCAATGGCGAGCGGGCAGGGCGGGAAATGGCAGAAGGTTTGATCAAAACCATGCTGGATACGCCGAAAGTAAGAGATTGCTGTCAAGCCAGTCAGACCTTCGGTTCACTCTTTTTTGACGACAGCAACCGTTCAGTCTACGGCGACGACAACTCCCGTGCTGCACTGGGGGCGATTTTAGCTGAAGATCTGCTGGAAAATCCCAAACATGCCAGGAAACTTCTGCAGCTTGGCTATTCACTTTTGCGAACCACCGGCTCCAACGGTTTGCGGACCCCGAGTTTGGTTCAGCCCGAACACTTCCAGAACAATAAAACCTGGATGTATTACCGGGAGAATAATTACGAAAAGTGCCACCCCCACTATCAGGCATGGCACTGGGCGTTGAATTGCCAGCTGTATAAACTCTCCGGCGATAAGGACTTTCTGGAAAGTGCCATCGCCGCATTGCAGGAAGCCAACAAGGTCTTCCCCGATTTCTATTGGCAGAATGGTGCCACCGGCGACTGGTGCCGCATCCTGCTGCCCTACGCTATGCTTGTGGAAGTGGACGATACCCCCGAACACCGGGCGTGGCTGGAAAGAGTTGCCGACTTTTTTGTGGAAAAACTCAACGGATTCGGCACTGTTGCCGAAGTTATGGGCAAGCGGGAGCTGGGGCATTACCCGTCGCCCACTTGCAACGCCGACCACGGCAAGGGCGAGTGTGCGCTGGTGCAGTTCAATGGCGACCCGGCTTGTGACTTGCTCTATTCGGTAAACTATGCACTTATGGGCTTGCACGAAGCATATAAGGCTATCGGCAAAGCCAGCTACAAAGCCTCCGCCGATAAAATGGCAGAATTTTTCTGCCGTATCCAGGCAACCACGCAAGATCAGAAATATCTCGACGGAGCGTGGCTGCGTGGCTTTGACTACGACATTTGGGAATTTTTCGGCAGTGCCGCCGACTCCGGCTGGGGCCCGTGGTGTGTGGAAACCGGCTGGACGAACTCCTGGATAGCCTCGGCAATGGCACTGCGGCAGCTTGATCGGCCGCTGTTGAGCAGTAAAGCTGCCGATGTTTATAAAGCTCTTGCTCCGGAAGTCAAGGCAATGATGTTCACTCCGTTGATGCCCTCCACCACCAGCCGCGGTACTCACACGATCATCAACACCG
>JAFVQX010000213.1 GCA_017504585.1 Lentisphaeria bacterium | reverse complement strand
TCTTATGTACATCAATTCCGCAAAAAATAATTTGACCTTTGAACGAAAGTGTGCTACATTGTGTCATGGCTGATGTCTCCTTTTTCAATGGATTACTGTTTGCGAAATGTAAGCTACAACATTGTCGCCTTTTTTACACAGTATCACATTTTTGAGAATCAGCCACTTTTTTACGACAAACTGTTTCCTTTTAACATAGCAACTCATTCCCTCCTCGGCAAAACGCGATCTATGCACGCGATCCCTTACTTAACATCATATTGCTTGCGGCATATCTCGCGCCTTGCTGTCGCGCTTCATTCAACATGTACTCCTTTGTGGTGGTAAAAATCACATTTTTCTGATTTTTGCCGTCTTTTTCCGCTTTTGATAAATTCTTCAATATTTCCGGAAGCCGGGGCTTTTTATAAAAAAATTCAAAAAAAATCGCTTTTAAATTTGTAAAATGGGAAAAATAGGGTAAAATAGGTAGATGTAGGATTGATTAGGTTTAAATAGGAACATTCAGGAGCGCTTGCAGACTGTGGAAAACGACGAAATGTTTTTTTGCGGGGATTTTTCGCCCGCCCTTGATCCGCAGTTCCGGATCACCTTGCCCAGCGCGTGGCGCGACGGCGAGGGCAAGCCGCATCTGGTGCTTTTTCCCGGTCGTGACCGGGATCTGCTGTTGTTCCCTTATGCGATGTTCCGGGATTTTCTTATACGCGCGCGCTCGGGTGCGCTTGCCAATCCGGCGGCACAAGCTGCTTTAGCTCAAATCGGCCGGGTGGTGCGGGATATTGTGCCGGATAAACAGGGCAGGATCAAGCTGGAAAAAGAGATGCTTGCCGCTATCGGTGTGGATAAAGATCTGAAAATGATCGGTGCTATAACCCACATCAAATTGTGCGCTCCGCAGAATTGGCAGCCGGTTGAGCTGGCTGATGCCGGAGTCTTTTTGGATGAAGTGCAAAAACTCAATGCCAACGATAGTGATGGTTTGAGTATGCTTTTGGAAAAATTGGTCGGCAAGGGGTCTGCCCAATGAGCCCTTTGCCGGAAAACGAGTGGGTGCATATACCGGTCCTTGCCCGGGAAGTGGTAACGCATTTAAGCGCAGTACACAACCTTAAACGCATGATCGACGGCACTTTGGGCAACGGCGGTCATACCCGGATGATGTTGGAAAATAATCCGGAACTGGAAGTTCTGGGCATCGACCGCGATACTGCTGCGCTGGAGCGTGCGGGCAAAAATTTGGAAGAGTTCGGCAGCCGTTTTACTGCGGTACACGGCGAATTTGCCCAACTGGAGAGCTTGAGCAGGGCTCATGGCTGGGATCAGGTGGATGCAATTTTGCTGGATATAGGTGTCAGCAGTCCGCAGATCGACGACCCGGCGCGGGGATTTTCGTTCCGCAACTGCGGACCATTGGATATGCGCATGGATCGGAGCTTGAAGCTGACCGCCAGTCGGGTGGTCAATTTTTACAGCGAAGAAGATCTGGCAAAGATCTTTTACGAATACGGCGAATTGCGCGAAAGCCGCAAGCTGGCGCGGGCCATAGTCGCAGCCCGGGAGCTGAAGCCTTTGGCAACCACCGATGATCTGTGTGCGGTTTGCGATAAGGTTTTGCACAAAAAGCATCCCGGCGATCTGCCCAGCCCCACACGGGTTTTTCAGGCGCTGCGCATAGAAGTAAATGGCGAATTGGAGCAGCTTAAAGCTGGGCTGCAGGGAGCGCAGAATATATTGCGCCCCGGTGGGCGGTTGGCAGTGATATCGTTTCATTCGCTGGAAGACCGGATCGTTAAGAATTTTTTGCGCGATGCGGCAAGAGAGTGTATTTGCCCACCCTCGCTGCCCATGTGCGTTTGCGGAAATCACGCCAAGTTTGATTTGCCGGTAAGAGGCGTGATAAGTGCTGCTGATGATGAATTGGCAGCCAACCGGAGAAGTGCTTCGGCAAAATTGCGGATAGCAGACCGCACTCAATGGCGGTAAAGATAGGATTTGGAAAAAAGTTGATTTAATGCTTGGAGATTTGCGGAAATGAATTTACAGTCACGGCACGTTGCAGCCAAACGTCCGACAGCCCGCCGCCGGGGCAAGGATCAGAAATCATGGGCGGTAAAACTTTATGTTATGATCTATTTGCTGGTGGTGATCAGTATATTTTTCGGGGTCGCCAACTACCGTATCGATTTAAACCGCAAGATCAGCAATCTGCAGCGCTCCACCAACCTTGCCAAGCAGGAGATTTATGAGCTTGAGCGGGAGATCCAGGCTTTGAAGATCGATCATCAGCGTTTTTCCAGTCTTGAACATGTCAACAAATGTATTGCCCGGTACAACTTGCCTTTCCGGGCATCCGACCCCAGACAGGTGCGGTATTTTGCGGTCAAGCCCAGTGTAAAGAGCCGCTCTGCTGCCGGAAAAAATGTAAGTTTATCGTATCTGCAACACTGAAAATTACGGAGCTGATGTTTTATGCGAAGCTGCAATGACATCATGAGAAGCCGCATCCGTTTTCAGGCATGTCTGCTGGTGATTTTTTTTCTTTATCTGATCGTGCGCTTGTATTGGGTGCAGATCCATGACCACGATTTGTACTATCGCGAAGCCCGAGCCAAATACGTTGCCAGCAAGACCACCAGCGGCATCCGCGGCGAGATCTTTGACCGCGATGGTCATTTGTTTATCGGCAATATGCCCTGTCAGGATATAACGATCACTCCGTGCAATATCAAAGTTCAGGATGATAAACGGGTGGCGGCGATTATCTCGCGCACGCTCAAGCTTGACTTTGACGAAGTCTATGCCAAAGTTGCCAACAAGACCCGCACCGTAAGGAAAGCTGACGGTACAGTAAAAACTATGCCCCGGCAATATGCCATGATCGCCCGTAATATACCATTGCCCCAGTCCCGCAAGCTCAAAGCATTGCTGACTAAATACAAAGTTGCCCGGGATGTGCATTTTCATGATACATACATCCGCTATTACCCCAAAGGCAAACTCCTTGCCAATGTGCTGGGGTTTACCACCATGAGCCACGACAAAGTGCAGGCGGTAATGGGGGTGGAAAAGGTCTTTAACCCCAAGTTGAGATCCGCCACCGGCAAAACGGTTTACGAGCGTACCCGCGATGGTAAGCAGCTGGGGGACTCGCCGCTTTCGGAAGAGCGCAGCCGCGATGGCATGAATTTGTACCTGACCATATCCGAACCTTTGCAGGCGATTCTGGAAGAAGAGCTGGACAAAGCCTGTGCCAAGTGGAACCCCAAGGCGGTTTATGCCATTATGGCTGACCCTGCCACCGGCAATATTCTGGCAATGGCGCAGCGGCCCAGTTTTGACCCCAACGAGCGCTCATCCCAAGATCAATCGGTTTACCGCAACCGGTTGATCGGCGATATGTACGAACCCGGTTCCATTATGAAACCTCTGACCGTAGCCGGGGCGCTGGATATGAAGATCATCGCTCCCGACAGCCGGATCGATTGCGAAAAAGGCGTCTGGTTTTTCAACAAATCCCGCCTGACCGATACCCACAATTACGGAATACAGGATGTTACCGGGGTGATCCGCAAATCCAGCAATATCGGTACAGCCAAGATCGCGGTCATGATGGGCAAGGAGCGTTTGTATTACACCTTGCGGAATTTTGGTTTGGGGGAACTTTCGGGGCAGCCGCTTAAACCGGAAACGTTGGGGCGTTTGCGCAAACCGAAAAATTGGGACTCGCTGTCGATTTCCCGCTTCTGTATCGGTTATGGTGTGTCCATTACCCCGGTGCAGATGCTGCGGGCATACTGCGCTTTGGCAAATCGCGGTAAATTACCGGAACTGCGTCTGCTTGACCGGGTGGAAGATCCCTCCACCGGCAAAGTGGTCTATAACCCCATAACTCCGCCGCGGAATATTTTCCGCTCCGCAGCCACCGGCGAAGCCATTGTCAATATGATGGTAACTGTTACCGAAAAAGGCGGTACTGCCACCCGGGCGGCTATTCCCGGTTACCGGGTCGCCGGCAAAACCGGTACGGCGCGCAAGATCGAAAACGGTCATTACAGCACCCGCAAATATTACGCAAGTTTTGCCGGATTTGTTCCGGCAGAAAAACCCGCGTTTGTCCTGTTGATGACTTTTGACGAACCCAAAGGCTCCATTTACGGCGGGGTGGTGGTTGCTCCGGCATGGAAAAACATTGCCGAGCGGGTGCTTAAATATATGAATATAGCCCCTACACAGCCGGAGGGGGAAAAATCAGCTCACCGCTGAACAGCTTTTGCCGACTTGGGTAATTCTGCTGATTTGGGCAGTTTGCGGCAGATGAGGATATAGGCTTTGTAACTGTCGTTCAATCCCGGGGCAAGTTTTACCGCCCGGCGGATGAGTTGGCGGGCAAGTTTGCGGTTGCCCAGATAATATGCTTCCAACGCCTGATCGGTCAGACCGGCAGCTTTTCTCAAATCTTCATTGCTGACAAATTTATAAAGCCGGTAACCGTTGATATTGGTTATATTTCCGGGCAATGTTATTTCGCAGAAGTTTTTTGCCGGAGCGCCTGCTGCCAGTATACCTGCTGCCGCTGAACGGAGCAGTTTGGGGCGGTTTGCCATGTAGCGGTAGCTGTAAGGCTCCTGCAAGGGCGTGGTAACTGTCGGCAGATGCACCAGCACATAATCCACCTGATTGCGGCGGCAGAAGTCGGCAAAGTCGGCAATGGGCCGGTTGAAAAATGTCAGGATAAATTCCTCGGTAAGTTTCCGCACTTCCGGCAATTCATATTTGGCCTGCACCAGAATACCGGCATTGGTATAGCCTTTGAGCATGGTGGAACTTTGCATGTCGCTTAAAAAGACTTTTCCGGCAAGATCGTACTGCCGCAAATGTTTGACCAGTTCGGCACTATATTGCAAGCCTTGCGGATAAGCCCGCTGCAGATGGCGGCTGTTGCGCCACTCCATGGCGACCGCGGCAAAAAGCGTTATCAGCAGCATGATATACCCCACGCGGCTGGAGCGTTTGGCACAAACCGCCGTCAGCAGATGTGCCGTTGCCATTACCGCAAAAATCACCGCTATATCCCGGAAACGCATAAAATATATATACATGACTGCGGCAATGCAAGTCAATATCAGCCATTGGGTGATCTCCCAGCTGCGCACTTTATCCGCCAAAGCAAAAGTGCCATGTTTTCTGCGTTGGAAATCAACCAGTATGTATCCAGCCCATGCCGCCGGTAAAAGCCACAGCAAACCGGGGAAGATCATGCAAGTAATGCGCCAGGTGGCCGAATGCAGTTCCGGGGTCCACAAATAACGCTGATTGAATGTGAGCTTGCCCGGATCGGCGGGCAGCTGGTTGAAAAAACGGAGTTTGGCGCTCAAGAGTTCTGCAAAGTGTCCGTAATTGCCGGCAAATGGCGATAGTTGACTTATGATCACAGCCGCCACGCCCAGCACGATCAACAGCGCGATCTTGCCTGCCCGGCGGGATTTGCCCCAAGGGCAATTTACCAATACCGCTCCCGGCAGCAAAACGGTCATTACCGGCGAAAAAGCTGTGCCGTGCGCCCGGTTGTAAGGCACCAGCAAAACGGTCAACATGACCGCCAGATAGATCATCAGCCAGAGATCGCGGCGTTTACTGTTGGCTTGCCCGGTAACGATTGCCCGGATGATCTCGGTTATTGCCCACAACCCCAGCAGCATCTGGCTGGCATCCCAACTGGCGACCGCCCCGGCGGCGGTTAGCGCAGCGGCGATCAAAGCTATTTTGCGCTGCTTGCCGGTGCCGCGCAGCGCCATGGCACCAGCTGCCAGACATGCGCCGAAAATCGGCAACGCAAAAGCACCTTTGATCAAATCTTCGCCGGTATAACGCCCCAACGCTGCTGCCGAGAAAACTTCCAGCAGCGCCGCCCCCAGCGCGATCGCCGTTGGCACACCTGACCAGCGCAGCGCCAGAAAGATGAATGCGGGCAAAAAGGCTATATAGAATGCAAAAGCCTTGCGCAAAAAACGGGTTTCTGCGTAGCTTGTTTCATAAACTCCGGCATGGGGCTTGCCGTAAATCTGCCGGTAAAGGCGCAAAAGCCAGCCTCCGGCATATTCCAGAGAAAGGGACATTTGTTCTGCTGCCGGATAATTTTTCATTGCCGGCAGCGCGGGATCGCTCCGGGCAATATCTTTGCCGTCGGCGAATTTATTTATGTAGCTGTACATAACGGCGCTTTCCACCAGATAAGGGGCAAAACGTCTGCCCGTGGCGCGCTCCAGTTTTGCCGTATCCCGCAGGGCAATCGAGTAACGGAACGCAAATGCAGTCAGCACGATCGCGGCAAACAAAAGTATATTGCGGTATTTGCGGATAAAATCAAAAATCTTATTCACTGTCATCATCCGGGTTCTGGCTGTATTTTCCGGGAGCTACTCCGATAACGAACTCGCCTTTCCAACTGCCCCGCTGGCGGGAGATCTGCAAAAGCTCGGATACTGTGCCGCGGAGGACCTCTTCGTGGAGTTTGGTAGCTTCCCGGACGATGGCAATGTGGCGGTCATCGCCGCAATATTGCTGCAAATACTCCAAAGCTCCGGTTATCCGGAAGGGTGACTCATAGAAAAATACGGTTTTGTCTTCGGAGGCAAGCGCTTCAAAGAACTTGCCGCGGCGTCCTGATTTGACCGGCGGAAAGGCGTAAAACGCAAATTTATCCACCGGCAGCCCCGTTGCCGCTGCCGCAAAAGTCAATGCCGAAACTCCGGGAATGATCTCTACGGCAATATTGTTGTTGACCGCTTCGCGCACAATAAAAAATCCCGGATCGGCAATGGCGGGTGTTCCAGCATCGGTGATCAAAGCAATATTTTCTCCGGCGGCGACCCGGTCCAGCAGACTCTGGCATTTGCCCCGCTCGTTGAATGCGTGATAACTGGTCATAGGGGTATGAATATCAAAATGAGTAAGCAATCCCCGGCTGTGGCGGGTATCTTCGGCGGCGATAAGATCCACCTCTTTAAGCACGCGCAGCGCCCGCAATGTTATATCTTCCAGATTGCCGATAGGGGTACTTACTATATATAATTTGCCGCTCATAAATCACCTTTTTATCATATTGCATATACTGCGCGCCATCCTCCGGAGATTTTCCGGGGTGCTTTGCAGTGCTTCGTCCAGCGAACAGGGCCGTGCCGACAGCGCCAGAACTGCATCAAAAATTTCTTCCAGAATATAAGCTTTTTCGCCCAATGCCCCCGAAAGCAGTATTACCGGCACCCCCGCCCGGCGGGCATGACTGCTGACGATACTGCAAAGTTTGCCGTTGGCGGTCTGATAGTCCGAACACCCTTCGCCGGTCATCACCCAGTCGGCATCCTCCAGCACCCGGTCAAACTCCAGACGTTCCAGCACCAGTTCGGCCCCCGAAGCTGTTTGCGCTCCAAGATAGTTGCGCAAAGCAAACCCCAGACCGCCAGCCGCACCATCGCCGGGAGTGGTGAAATTATCGGCAAAACCGCCGGCTACCGAGAGGGTGCCGAAGTTGCGGAGATTGTTTTCCAGAAAAATCACCGTGTCGCTGTCGGCGCCTTTCTGGGGAGCGAAAACTTTTGCCGCTCCATTTTCGCCGCAAAGGGGATTGGTTACATCCGAGGCTATACAAAACGAACATTCTTTGATTTCCGGCAGCATTCCCGATGTGTCGATCCGGGCAATGGCGGCAATATCTCTGCCTTGTGCCGGTGCTGGTATAAGAGCGTTGCTGTTGTCAAAGAACTTCACCCCCAGCGCCTGCAGCATACCCACTCCGCAATCCACGGTGGCGCTGCCGCCGATGCCGATAATAAAGCGCCGGATATTTTTTTGCCGGATAAGGTATTTCAAAAGTTCGCCGGTGCCGTAAGTGGTGGCACGCATGGGGTCGCGTTCATCGCGGGTTATCAGCTCGATACCGCTGGCACTTGCCATTTCAAATACCGCCGAATTATCCGGCAGCAGCCCCCAGCTTGCTTCGATGGGGCGGTTCAAGGGGTCGTGGACAGGGCATTTGTGCATAACGCCATGACTGCTGGCGGTCAGCGCCACGGCGGTACCTTCTCCCCCATCGCCCAGGGGCATGGAAACGACCTCGAACTCCGGACAGCTCTTTAATATGCTCTCTTGCAGAATAGAACATATTTCGATGCTGGATAAGCAGTTTTTGAATGAGTCAAAAGCCAGCACTATCTTGGTCATATTTCAGAGATCCTTTTTTCGTTAAGGCGTCCGTCGGCAAGAAAATGTACCTTGTTGGCATATCCGGTCAGCGCCTCGTTGTGGGTGATCATGATGATCGTGTGATTTCCGGCAAGTTCATGGAACAGCTGCAAAAGTTTTTCCCCGGTCTGGGAATCCAGATTGCCGGTGGGTTCATCGGCAAGGATCAGCTCCGGATCGTTGATCAACGCCCGGGCAACTGCCGCACGCTGCTGTTCGCCGCCGGAGAGTTCACTGCCCCGGTGGTGCAGCCGATCCGCCAGCCCCAGCGACCCCAGAAGCATTTCCGCCCGTTCCCGGGCTTTGCGCAGCGGTTGTCCGGCAAGTTTGGCGGGGATCAGGACATTTTCAAGGATGGTAAATTCCGGCAGCAATTGATAATTTTGAAAAATAAACCCGATCTTGCGATTGCGGAAATCTGCCGCGGCGGAGGCGTTTTTCATCAATTTTTTGTAATCTTCGCCCGCAAATTTTATGGTGCCGCTGTCCGGAGCTTCCAGCGCGCCGATCAAATTCAGCAGTGTGGTTTTGCCGGAGCCGGAAGCCCCCAGCAGTATATTCCATGCGTTGCGTTCGAAGCCTGCACTGACATTGTGCAGGATCTCCAGACGGTTTTTTCCGGCAAGGTCGTAGCCTTTGCACACATCGTTGAGTTCGATCAAAAATTCTCCGCTCATTATTCGTACCTCAATGCTTTTGCCGGATCAAGTTTGGCTGCCCGCAGAGCCGGCACTATTGCTCCGGCGGTACAGAGTACGACAGACGAAAGCGCCACGATCACCACATCCATCGGCACGATATGTGCCGGCAGTTCGTTGAAAAAGTACATCTCGGGCGGAAAAAGCGGCTGCCCGGTGATTTTTGCCACGGTGTGCAGTATGTTCATGCGTATTGCTATTACCAATGTACCCAGCATGATCCCCAGCGTACTGCCGATGACACCCACCAGCAAACCTTGCAGCAAAAATATATTCATCACCTGTCCGGGGGTGGCGCCCAGGGCTTTAAGCACCCCGATCTCCCGGGTTTTCTGATAGACCGAAGTTATCAATGTGTTGGCAATGCTGAATGCCGCCACCAGCACAATGAATATCAGCAGAAAAAACATCATGTTTTTTTCCACCGCCAGCACTCCCAGCAGTTGGGCGTTCCGGCTCTGCCACGACTCGATGCGGAAGGTGCTGTATGGCAGTAACTCTGCCAGTTTATCAACTTCTTTTTGCATATCAAATGCGTTTTCAGCCCAGCCGTAAACGGTGGTGGCGCTGCCCCATTGCAGATCAAAAAGATCAGCGGCATCGTCGATATTGACAAAGATCACATCGCGGTCGAAATCATATTTGCCGAAACTGACCACCCCGGCAACTTTCAGCTCGGTGGGCAGGATCACTTTGCCGCTGGAACTTAATTCGATACCGCCGGAGGGTTTGACTTTGACCATTTCCGCAAGTTTTGCCGAACTGTGGAGCGTAATGCGGTCGCCCACCGTCAAGCCGTGCTGCTGTGCCAATCGTATACCCAGAACAGCTTCGCCGGGGGCAAGGTCAAATTTGCCGCCGGGTTTGAGTGCGGACTCTATATCCATAACGTTCCGTACATCATCGGCATTGACTCCCAGCACCAGTTTGGGCGAAAAGTTCCGCCGGTTCTGGAGCATCGCCACTTGCGAAATAACCGGGGCGCTGTGTATGAACCCGGCTTCGGAGAGTTTTTTGCGCACATGGTTTACATCCATAATGGGGTAGTATCTGCCGGAAACGTGGATATGTGCCTGGGTCTGGATAAGTTTTTCTTTCATGATATCCGTAAAACCGGTCATGACTGCCAGCACTACGATCAGTACCGCCACGCCCAGCATTACGCCGATAATGGATATGAGCGTGATCACCGATACCGCATTGCGGCGGGGTTTCAGGTATCTGAACGCTATGGAAAATTCTGTTCGCACGATATAAAAACACCTTTTTTGCTTTTTTATTTAAAAAACGCTATTAAATTAGTACCAAAACGCAAAAATGGCAATATATTATAACAAAAACCAGCAAAAAAAACTTAATTTTTTAAAAGTATCATAATCCCATGGCCAATACCAATAACAATATCGAATTGCTTGCCCCCGCCGGAACTCCGGAAGCATTGGCGGCTGCTTTTGCTGCCGGTGCCGATGCGGTTTACTGCGGTTTGCCCCGTTTCAATGCCCGCGAGCGCGGCGAAAATTTTACTGTGGAAAATATGCGTCAGGCGATCGCCTACGCCCATAAACTGCACAAAAAAGTTTATATCACACTCAATACCCTGATCAAAGAAAGCGAACTTTCTGATTTGGCTGAATATGTTGCCGAAATCGCCAATATGGCCCCTGATGCCGTCATTGTGCAGGATCTGGGGGTATTGCGTATGCTGCGGGAGTTTTTCCCGGATCTGACAATCCACGCCTCCACCCAGATGGGTATCCATAACTCTGCGGGGGTACGCATGGCAGAAAAAATGGGTGCCAGACGGGTGATCCTTGAACGGCAGATGACCATGGAAGAGTTGACAAAACTCCGGCAGAACAGCAATCTGGAAATCGAAATATTCTGCCACGGGGCGCTTTGCTGTTCCCTCTCCGGATCGTGCCTTTTCAGCAGTTATCTGGGCGGTGCCAGCGGCAACCGGGGCAAGTGCAAACAACCCTGCCGCCGCCGGTTTTTTGCCCGGGAAGGCAACGGGTTCTTCTTTTCCACATCCGACCTTGCCACGCTGGAAATGATCCCGGAATTCCGGAAACTCGGCGTTGCTTCTCTCAAGATCGAAGGCCGCCTGAAACAACCCGATTATGTTTACAACGCAGTAAAAGCCTACCGCATGGTTTTGGATGCTCCGGAAGTCACGCCCCAGATCATCGGCGAAGCCCGTCAGGTGCTTGCCGGAACTTGCGGCAGACGCTGGAGCGATGGGTTTTTCAGCGAAAAGAGCATGAAAAATCTGGTGCGGCACGATGCTTTGGGAGCTTCCGGTACCTTGCTGGGGCGGGTGACCAATGTGGGCGAAAGCGGTTTTTATGCCGAACTCAAACAGCGTTTGCACATTGGCGACCGGTTGCGGGTGCAGCCGCTCAATGGCGACGAAGGCAGCGCTTTTACGTTGACCAAACTTTTTATCGACCGCAAGATCGTATCAGTAGCCCGCCCCGGCGATACAGTTTATATACCATGCGATAAACCTGTGGCAATGAACGGTTTGCTCTATAAGATCGGGGTGTCGCACAATGTGGATATCAAAGTTTTGGAAAATACCCGCGTAAGAGAAAAACTGCACCTGGCGATCAAGTTGGAAAAATCCGCTTTGAGTGTTGCCGTGCTGAATATGGACAATGCCCCTGTGTGGACTCATAACGAGGAGTTTCAAGCGGCGGGCAAGCACCCGGTTTCGGCAGAAGCTTTGCAGGAGGCCTTTGCTTCCGGCACCGATGGATTTGAGTTTGAAATTGCTGAAACAGTCATTGCCCCCGATGCTGCTGACCGCTTTATTCCCGCAAGCGTTCTGAAAAAGATCCGCCGGGAGTTTGACGGATTTACTGCCGAACTCAATAGTGCATCTTTGCAGAATTCCGGTGCCGCCGGGTTGATGAAGTTTTTTACATTTTACAACTCCCGCCCCGTCAATCCTGTCGGCAATGAGCATTTGCGCGAAACTGTCGCCATGCGTCCCCACGGAGCATCGGCAGGCAACCCCAGAGCGTGGCGGGCAGTCAGCGTGCTGGATATAAACAGCACCACCGACGAAGCCATATTGCCGGACTATTGCAGCGAAGAACGGCTGGAAAGTTTGCAGCGGGCGATCCAACGCGCCTACGATCAGGGGATCCGCCGCTATCGGGCAGCAAGTTTGTTTGAATTGGAACTCCTTGCCGGATATAAGGATATATATATAACCACCACTTATCCCCTGCCGGTTGCCAACTCTCTGGCGGCCGCCGAACTGGCTGATTGGGGGGTGTCAAGGGTACAGGCGTCGCTGGAGCTGGAAAAGTTGGGCATCGAAGAATTGCGCAACCATTCGCCGCTGGCGCTGGAAGTTTACCGCTACGGCAGATTTGCCTTGCTCACCACCCGGGCTTCGCTGCCCGCCGAGGGCGAGATCGAAGACAACCGGGGCAACAAATTCTCGATACGTTTTGATAAAAGACAGAATTTGACCCGACTGTATGCCAAATCGGTTTTCAGCATACCCCATGTGGCTGGCACCAGCGATTTTTATGACCTCACCCAAGCCCGCTGGAACGAAAGCGAAACCAACAGTTTCAACTTCGAAACTTCCTGGTTGTAAAGGTGAATCAAAAATTTAACTTTTATTGGCAAGATCATTGATGATTTTGCCAGCCATGAAAAGTCCGAAGATCCCCGGCATGAAGGAGCTGCTGCCGATGGTGGGGCGTTCTCCGGCAGCGCCGGGAATGACGGCCGCCGGATTGCTTTCGCTGGAAAATACACACGGTATGCCACGGGTGATATTGTACTCTTTTTTCAGCTTGGTGCGCACATTTTTGGCCAGCGGACAGCTGTGGGTTTTGCTGATGTCGCTGTACTGCACCAGCGAGGGATCTCTCCGGCAGCCGGCGCCCATGGCGGAAATGACCGGGATCTGCAAATCATACGCCCGGGCAAGGAGAAAACACTTGTCGTTTATGCTGTCAATGGCATCGGCAACGTAATCAAAGGCGCCAGTTTCAAGGATCTGCGGAATATTTTCTGCGGTCAATGCTTCGGCATAAACCGCAATATCCAGCCGGGGATTTATCGCTTTGAGCCGCTGGGCAAGGAGTTGGGTCTTGGGTTCACCCAAGTTGCTTTCAAGCGCCAGAATCTGCCGGTTCAAATTGGTGCAATGCACCAGATCCGGGTCGTAAACGTGCAAGTGCCCGATGCCGCCGCGCACCAGAGCTTCGGCAATATAACCGCCCACACCGCCGGCTCCGGCAAGCAATACCCGGGAGTCCCGGAGTTTTTCCATGGCGCTTTTGCCAAAAAGTATTTCGCTGCGGTGAAAAGGATTTTCAGATGATGCTGTCACGATACAACCTCTTAAATTGTTCAAGCATAAGCTTTTGCAACGCTGTATAACTTATATCCAACGCTTCTGATATTACTTTGTAGTGTGCTTCGATATCGCCATGGTGCGGATCGTCAGTTTCCAGCACGATTTTTTGCTGATACTCCGGGTTGCTGCGCAAGAAATCCAGCAGCTCCTTTTGTCCGCAGATCGCCGGCGGCAGCGACAGCACCCAATCGGTGTGCTCCCACAGCTGCCGGGCAAGTTTAAGATTGCTGCGATAATAATGGATTATTGTCGGAACGCGCCATTTCAAGCGTTTGTAAAGCTCCAGCAATTCCGAAAAACACTTTACGCAATGGATCGTCAGGGGCTTGCCCAAATTGTTTGCCAGCAGCACAGTGCGGGTGAATTCCGCGATTTGCCCGTCAAGAGACAGCTTGCCTTTCAGCCGGTCAAGTCCAACTTCGCCAATGCCGATAAACTTGGGTGCTTCTGCGGTTTGGGCAAATTTGCTGTTCATGCTTTCCCCGTGCCAGGGGTGGAGCTCCAGCGTGCCGAAACAATTTTCCGGCAGCGGCAGATCCGCTTCATTCCGGGGTACAGAAATTATCCTTATGGTGGAGCCTGCCGTCGTCAAAGGCTGCCGCCGGTCAAGATGAGTATGAAAATCAATTGTGGGCAAAGCCGTTGGCATGATTATTTTTCGACCGCCACCAAGTCGCGGTTTTTAATAAAGTAGTTGATGCCCGATCCCACAGTTACCAGCACGATGCCCCACAGAAATACGCTCCAGATATGGCGGAGTTTTACTGCTCCGCAAATCACAGTATCCAGATCCAGCACATGTATCCACACCAATCCGCCGATAAAAAGCATTGCCATTTGCAGACAGGTTTTGAGCTTGCCGAATTTGTCGGCGCTGATGACTTTGCCGTTGCGCGTAGCCAGCAAACGCAGCCCGGTAACCAGAAATTCGCGGCAGATGACCACCGCCGCCACCCATGCCGCCAACAGCTGGAACTCTACAAGGATAAGCATGATCGTGGTAACAAATATCTTGTCTGCCAGCGGGTCCATCAAAGCTCCGAAATCTGTTACCTGATTCCATTTTCTTGCCAGATAACCGTCGGCAAAGTCGGTGGCAGCTGCTATGAGCGACAGCCCGAACGCTATGTAACGCAAGATCATTTCCAGATCATCGGATTTGACCTTCACGCCGCCGGGGATCCCGGAATTGGTCGCCAGTACCAATGCTACAAAAATCAGTATGATCCGGGTGACCGTCAGTATGTTAGGTAGATTCAAAGGCATTTTTTCTTCCTCTAATTTTATGAGTTATATATTGCGGTATATTTAATTTAGCACAACTTGCCGTATAAATCAAATGTTTCGGCTTCAGTTATCATGACCCGATAGCGTTCGCCGGGCTGCAGACGTTTGCTGCCGGAAAAATAAACGATGTTGTCGATTTCCGGAGCATCGGCAAAAGTACGCCCCGCACCGTTGCATTTTTCGGCTTCGTCGCAAATAACTTCCACAACTTTGCCCACCAGACTTTGATTGTGTTCCAGCGCGATCTTTTCCTGCAACGCCATGATTTTTTCGGCCCGCGCTTCGGCAACATCGGTTGCGACCCGATCGGTGCGTGCCGCCGCCGGAGTGCCCGGTTCGGGGGAGTAGCTGAACACGCCCAGCCGGGCAAATTTCTGAACCTTGACAAACTCCATAAGTTCGGCAAATTCTTCGTCGCCTTCGCCCGGCAGACCGGTTATAAAGGTGGTGCGGATCGCGGTTTCCGGGCGGGCGGCACGGATTTTGGCAAGCACATCTTCCACTGTCTGGCGGTTGGTCTTTCTGCCCATTTGCATAAGTATATTGCTGTTGATATGCTGCAAAGGTATATCCAGATAGGGCAGCAGGTGCTTGTTTACTGCATACTCGGCAAAAAATTCGTCAGTATAATGTGCCGGATGGGTGTAAAGCAAACGGATGACAAAATCGCCGTCAAGTTTATCCATTTCATGCAGCAGCTTTGCCAGCGTAGCACCGTCATTGCGGTCGGCGCCGTATGCGGTAACATCTTGAGCTATAACGATAAGCTCTTTTACACCGTTGGCAATCAGATTTTTCGCTTCGGCAAGGACAGACTCTATGGAGCGGCTCCGCAAACTGCCCCGGATCAGCGGAATACTGCAGTAGGCGCAGCGGTTGTTGCATCCGTCGGAGATCTTCAGATACGCCACATGGGGCAGAGTCAGCTGCAGCCGGGGTGTTTTTTCGTCATAAAGATAAGTCGGCTCCGGAGCATCACCGGTGGTGTAAGAGTTTTCGGCCTGCTGAAAAGTCCGGAAAATATCGCTTACGCCATCTACACCGCTCCAGGCATCGACTTCGGGGTATTTGCTGCGGATAACCTGATCTTTATCCTGTTGTATCAAGCACCCGGCAACGATGAGTTTGCGCACTTGGGGCGCACGTTTTTTCCAGCGGATGCCCTCGGCGATGGCGCTTTCACACTCGCTGCGGGCGCCGGGGAGAAAGGCACATGTGTTGATAAGGTAGTATTCGGCAGAGTTTTTGTCAAAATTCAACGGTATGCCGCTGGTCAGCAGCACTCCTGCCATCACTTCGCTGTCCACCAGATTTTTGGGACAGCCCAAACTTACTAAATATACGCCTTCGGCGGCGAATCGGTTTTGGCGACGGTAATTCATTTATCCGGCTCCGCGGGTTGTTCCACAAAGTAAAATTTTTTGAGCAGCTCCAATGCTGTTGTTTTATCCGGGGCGGCGATCACCGGAGCTTTCACTTTCCACATGGTGGGAACAGCATCAAGCTCGAACATATCATCTTTCAGATCGCCGGAAAGCGGTTCGTTATTGCCATTGACAGAGAAAATCGGGTATTTGGCACGTTCAATGATGGGCAGCATACCGGCAATATCCCAGAGTTTGAAATCGCCGCAATAAGCAATGACTTTGCCGGTAAGCAGCAAATAAAGCGATCCCACGCAGCTGCATATGGAAAAGAGCGCGTTTTTGCCGCTGTAACCCCATTTGCGGGTGGGCATTTGCCCCAGCGAAATGTGTCCGGCAATGCCCAGCGGATTGCTTACCAACTCAAACTCTGCCCAATCGGCAGGGGGTTGCAGCGGCTTCCAAACTATTTTATCTTTGCATGTGGCAATAAGTTTGTCAAAGCGTGGCAAATAGACTGCCCCTTCCACGAGTTTGCCTTCCTGCATCAAACCCAGCGATATACCCCAGAAATCCATGTGCGAAGAATAGGGCGCTGTGCCGTCAATGGGGTCAAGCACCCAGCAGCAGGGACTTTGGAGCGCCTTGCGGACATATTCGGAGGAGTATTTGCCGATGGTTTCTTCGCCGATCATGTAACTGTCATTTGCCGGATCATCCAGTTTTTCGGCAAAGAGCTGTTCAATGGTTTTGTCGGCAATGGTCACAACGGTGGCATCGCTTTTCAATTCCGCCGGTGGAGCTTCAAAGTAATCCAAAGCGATCATACCGGCTTGCCGGAAAAGTTCTGCCAGTCTGTTCAGATCCCACTGGGGGTGTGATGAGTTCATTTTTTCACCTCGCAAAAAAAACAAAAACGGCGAAGATGCGGCAAATACCGCGCCTCCGCCGTAATTGTGAAGCTTGCAGCAGATCAGTTGATCGGCTTGGTCTTGGGCAGGCCGTAGACTTTATCTTCGGCGATCCGGCCTTCGGCACGGAGCACGTTCAGCCGTTCGAAACGCTTCATCACATTGCGCTTTTTGCGGATTTTGCCGCCAACGCGGAGACTCGCATGCTGAGACATTGTTGCACCTCAATCGTTATATGGTTAAAATTTGAAAAAATCATTTTTACAAGTTGCATGTCTTTATAATATGGCTTATATTTTAAAATATTCAAGTTTTAAACAAAGTTTTTTCGGGATTTTTTTATGTTTTACCGCACTTTTGGGGGTTATCTCCGGCTTTTGCTCTTTGGTACGGCGCTGTTGGCGCTGGGGTTTTTGCCCGCCGGAGAGGTGCTTTTGACGGTTTTGGCGACCGCAGATTTGCACGGCAATACATCCCAGATCGAAAAAGCCATCGCCCCGGCAGTAGCGGCAGCGCGCAAGCTCGATCCCCAAACCATTTATATCGATGCCGGCGATGCCGCGCAAGGCACTTTGGCGGTCAACCTTGCTCAAGGGGGCAATGTGCTTGCTTTGCTTGCTTCTGCCGGATGCGATATATTCGTGCCGGGCAATCACGAGCTGGAGTATGGCTTTGAAATCTTCAAGAAGCTGCTGAAGAGTTTTCCCAATACGGTCCTGGCGGCAAATTTGCATGCTCCGGAACTGGAAAAATCTTACCAGCCATGGGTGATAAAGAACGTAAAGGGTGTAAAAATCGCCTTTATCGGCATGATGCTCAAAGATATGACCACCGCTTTCCCGGTGGACGAAAAACGCTTCAATACCTTTGCTTACAGCGCCATACTGCGCAAAAACGTCGATGCGGTCATCCGTGCTGGAGCCGAAGTCATTGTGCTGATCCAGCACGCCGGAAAGTACAGCGCCGGGCAAAACATTTATGAACTGCTGGCAAAATTTCCCGAGATCGATCTGGTCATCGGTGCGCACACCCACCGAGCCGATGCCGGCAGCAGCGCAGCTGATGCGTGGTATGTCCAGCCGCCGGCACGGGGCAGTAAATTGCTGAAAGCGGTCATCCGCTTCGATAAACGTCTGCGCCGGGTGAAGAATATAGAAAGTTCTCTGCTGGATCTGCCGTGGTTTGTTACTCCATATCCGGCTCAAGCGTACGAAAAAGTGGATAAGACAAACCATGATGATCCCAACTTTCCCGCCCGGATCATCGCCGGCAAAGTGAAAAGCCATTGGGCGATCTACGCTGTGGAGTCCCGTAATAAACTTATGGAGCTGTTGCGTGATCCGGCGCCGGACTTGCTGGCTTACTACCGGGTCTTTCCTTATTATGACCGGATCATTACAGTAGAGGTTTCCGGCGGAGAACTTTACGAGATCGTTCGCGAATATCTGGCTTTTTGCCGCAAACGCAAGATGTTTCTGGCGGTATCGGGATTTTCTTTCAGTTCATCCCGGGGCAAACTGCGGACTATCCATGATCTGGAACGCAGCAAAGTCCGTACTCTGGCGATCAGCGCATATGCTGCCGCTGGTGCCGGAGGTCAACTGCCGGGTATCCGGCGCATATTGAAAAACAAAATAAATCACCGGCAGGCGGAAAACGCTCCCGGTATATTGCAACTTATTACCAACAAAGGAAGTTATTGATCATGAGCAAGTTTGCTGATTTGAGAGAACGCATGGAGTTTTTTACCGACGTTGTTGATCTTTATCCGGTGGTTTCCAGCGAATACTGCGCCGGGCGCAGCGTTTTGGAAGTCATTGATGCCATCGGGCAGGGCGGTGCAAAGATCTTTCAGCTGCGGGAGAAAAACCGCTCCGGCAAAGAGCTTTACGATCTGGCGCTGGAAGCCCGGAAACTTGCCGATAAATACCACATGCTTTTTATGGTCGACGACCGTTTGGATATCGCTCTGGCGTGCGGTGCCGACGGCGTGCATCTGGGGCAGGACGATCTGCCCATTGCCGCGGCCAAAAGCATTGCGCCGCAGTTGATCGTGGGCAGCAGTACCCACAATATACCCGAAGCTTTGCAGGCATGCCGGGAAAATTGCGATTACCTCAATATCGGCCCCATATATGCCACACAAACCAAAAGCGTGCCTTGCGGGGCGTTGGGTTTGGGGGCGATCCCGGAGATTTCGGCAGTGATAAACTGCCCCTTTACTGTTATGGGCGGAATCAAGGCTCATTGCATAAAAGAACTGCGGCAGGCAGGGGCAAAACGTATTGCCATGGTCACCGAAATAACCCAGGCTGGAGATATTGCCGGAAAAGTTCGGGAATTACGGCAACTTTTTTAATTTAAGCCCTTGAAAAATATGCTTTGAGATGTACATTATCCTTACAGGATATTTATTCGTGAAAACAAAAGGAGTTTTTTATTATGTCCAGAAATTACAAGATCGCAGTTCTGCCCGGTGACGGTACCGGTCCGGAAGTAGTCGCCGAGGGTTTGAAAGTTATGCGCGCTGCCGCGCAGAAGTTCGGTTTTTCTTTTACCGAAACCACCTTTAACTGGGGTGGCGAACATTATCTTGCCACCGGCGAGATCCTGCCCGAAGATGCGGTGGATCAGCTTAAGAAATTCGACGCCGTTTTCCTGGGCGCCATCGGTCACCCCAAAGTCAAGCCCGGTATTCTGGAAAAGGGCATCTTGCTGAAGCTGCGTTTTGAGCTCGACCAGTACATCAACTTGCGCCCCATCAAACTTTTCCCCGGCGTGGAAACACCCCTTGCCAATAAAAAGCCCGAAGATATTGACTATGTGGTGGTGCGCGAAAATACCGGCGGTATCTACACCGGTATCGGCGGCGTATCCATGAAGGGTACTAAACACGAAGTAGCTTGCCAGAGCGAAGTATACAACTATCATCAGGTGGAACGCTGCGTGCGTTACGCTTTTGAGCTTGCCAGAAAACGCCACAGCAAAGAAAATCCGTGGCGCGGACTCTCCGCCGAAGATATCGCTGCCGGCAAGACTGCCCAGCTGACTTTGTGCGGCAAATCCAACGTTCTGACCTATGTGTTCGATCTGTGGGAACGGGTGTTCTATCAGGTCGCCGAAGAATTTCCGGAAGTCAAAACCGCCTACTGCCATGTGGATGCCACTACCATGTGGATGGTCAAGAACCCCGAATGGTTCGACGTTATCGTGACCAACAACATCTTTGGCGACATCATTACCGACCTGGGCGCTATGACCCAGGGCGGCATGGGTATTGCTGCCGGCGGTAATTTGAACCCCACCGAAGGCGGCGTGAGCATGTTTGAACCCATCGGCGGATCGGCGCCCAAATATACCGGCATGAACATCATCAACCCGCTGGCTGCGGTTTGCGCCGGAGCCATGCTGCTGGATTTCATCGGCGAAAAAGAAGCCGCAGCGGCAATCGAAAAGTCGGTGGCATACGTTACCGGCAACAAGCTCGAAAGCATGGCTGCCGGCAAGATGGGTTACAGCACCACCGAAGTCGGTCAGCTGGTGATCGATAATCTCTGAAAGTAAGTTTTTTAATGCAGCAAAGCACCAACTCTTGCAACAGAAAAATTTCTGTGCCGGGAAATCCTCTGTGGAACACCCGGTTCAAGAGTTGCGTCTTTGCTGATGATATTGCTGAAGAGCTTTGCGGAAAATTCCGCGATGCGGAGCTTTTGCTGCAAAACAGCACGATCATAAAAAATTCCCGGTCGACTACGGCCGGGATTTTCCATTTGCATGGTATCGATTACTTTATAAAACGCAGCAATGTCAATAGTTTTTTTGAGCGTATAAAACGTATTGGCCGCACGCCGCGGGCTTTGCGCAGTTATCATATCAGTGCTTTTCTGGAAAAGCTGGGTGTGCGGGTGCCGCGGGTTTTTATGGCAATGACGACCTTGCCGGGGGGATTGCCGGGAGCGAGCTACCTGATCACCGAAGCCTTCCCCCAGCCGATGACTGTAAGCAATAATCTGCCGCGGCTGCTGGAGTTTTACGGAAGTTGCGAAAAAACAGCGCAAGCTATTGCTGATTTGGCACATAAGGTGCATGATGCGGGGTTGGAACATGGGGATTTCAAGCTCAATAATATACTGTTTGCAGATCATGCGGATAACAGCTTTGAGCTGGGTTTGTTTGATTTTGACGGTACTGTTCTGCACCGGACAAGCTGTTCATACAAGGTGCGTTGCCGGGAGTTGGCAAGGATAGCTTCGTCTTATTTTCTCCGTGGCTGCGATCTGGCGTTTTATACGGGAAAAGATGCCGGAGAAAATGCCCGGATGTGGGCCAAAGCTTATGCCCGGGGCGGCAAATTTGACTTTGCCGGAGATAAAACCTATATGCGGCGCTATGAAGATTTTCTGAAAGCAGGCAAAAAAAAGGTGTGAATTTTTGATGAGTAAAGAACAATGGCTTTATTGGGAAGACGGCACCCATGACCCTTATTTTAATATGTCCATGGACGAAGTGCTTTTAAGCAATTCTACATTGCAGGAAAACCGGGTGCTGGTGCGGATCTATCGCTGGGATCGGCCGTCGGTGTCTTTCGGCAGCGCCCAGATCTGCCCCCGGGAGTTGGAAGAAAAGTACACTCTGGTGCGCCGACCCACCGGCGGCGGAGTGGTTTATCATGATGTGGATCTGACCTACACTGTGGTGGTGCCGCCGGAACACAAGATCATGCAGCTTGACCGGATGGAAAGCTACAAGGTCTTCCACGAAGCGCTGCTGCTGAAAATGACCGAAGATGGCGTGGATGCCGTTCTGGAAAATGTGGGCAGCGAACATGTTGACCGCGCAACCATGCAATGTTTTGTTTCGCCCAGCCGGTTCGATCTGGTGGCTCCGTCGGGCAGCAAATATGCCGGAGCGGCACAGCGCCGTACCCGTATGGGCATATTGCATCAGGGGAGTATAAAGCTGGAAGCCGCCCGGGGCGACTGGGAAAAGCTGCGTGATGAATTGCTCCAAAGCCTTGAAATGAAATTTGATATAGAATTTACCAAATGGCAGCCGCGCCAAAGCGTTGTCGACGAAGCCGAAAAGCTGGCGCGGGAAAAATATGCCACAGAAAAATGGAACATCGACCACGAATATTGAGTTATGGCAGAAGATATAGAAAAACTCAAGAAAAAGCTGAAGCTGGATTTTCACAAACCAGCGCTGCTTAAAGAAGCATTGACCCACCGCTCCTATGCTGTGGAAAATAAACTTGCGTACGATAATCAGCGGTTGGAGTTTCTGGGCGATGCGGTGCTGGAGATCATCCTGACCGAATATCTTTACAGCGTTTACCCCGAAGCCGACGAAGGCGTGATGACCAAAATGCGTTCAGCGCTGGCACAGCAGGAAGCTATTGCCAAACTTGCCCGGGTCCTGGAGTTGGGCAAATATATGTATATCGGGCGGGGCGAAGCGGCATCCGGCGGTTCTGACCGGGATTCCACATTATGCGATCTGTTCGAAGCGGTTCTGGGCGCGTGTTATCTGGATGGCGGCATGGCCTTTGCCCGGGAGTTGGTGCTTGATCTGGTCAAAAACGAGTTCCCGGCACCCCACCGGCTGCTGTCGGACTTGAACCCCAAAGGTACTTTGCAGGAGTATACCCAGCATAAGTTCGGCCATGCGCCGGGTTATACCGTGTTGGGTGTGGAAGGCCCCGAACACAATCCGGTCTACACAGTAAGCGCCGCCATTGGCGAAAATACTGCATCCGGTCAGGGGGGATCCCGGCGGCAGGCGGAGTTTGCGGCAGCCAAAGCGCTGCTGGATAAACTTGCGGTGCATGATCCATCGGTACGCGATTTCGGCTTTAAAGTCGGCAGATATATGGGAGAAGAACTCAATGTATAAACTTAATATCCCCGATAATGTGGTTTTCGGTATTGGTGCGCTGGAAAAACTTGGCTCCATGGTGCCGCAGAACCACCGCACGTTGATCGTGGCCGGTTCAAGTGCATGTGCCAACGGTACGGTCGAGCGGATAAAGAGTTTGCTGTCGCCCCGGACGGTGGAAGTTTTTGCCGGTGTTTTGCCGGAGCCGACTATCCGGCAAGTCGATGAAGTGCGCCGTTGCTTCCGGGATTTCCGGGCCGAAGCGGTGGTGGCTGTCGGCGGCGGCAGCGTGCTGGATGTGGGCAAAGTAACGGCGGCTGCCGGATATTCGGAACTGCCGACTGCCGAATATTTTTACAACCGTGTGCCCATGCCGGAAAAAGGTGTGTTTATGGCGGCATTGCCCACCACTGCCGGAACCGGGGCGGAAGTCACCCCCAACGGGGTGTTTACCGATAAAGAAACCAATATCAAACAATCGATCCGCGGCGGCACGATATTGCCGGCATTGGCGCTGGTCGATCCGGTTTTGAGCGTAAGCTGTCCGGCGGCAGTTACCGCCGCCAGCGGGTTGGATGCCCTTACGCAAGGCATCGAAAGCTATATATCGCGCAATGCCAACAACGCCACCCGTGCTTGGGCGATGCAAGGTGTTAAGTTGATCAACAACGCCATAGAATATGCTGTTGCCGACGGCAGCGATCTGGCTGCCCGCAGCGATATGAGCGAAGGCACCATGCTGGGAGCTATGGCATTTGCTGTAAGCGGTCTGGGGGCGGTCCACGGACTGGCGCACCCGGTGGGGGCAAAGACCCATCAGGCACACGGAACGATTTGCGGTATATTGCTGCCGGGGGTGCTGAAGTGGAACTTCCCGGTCTGTTATGATAAACTGGATGAATTGGCGAACTGTTGCGGACTTGCTTCGGGTATAGAGTTGATCAGCCGCATAGAGTTTCTGCTGGAAAAATTCAATATCAGCCGCAAACTCTCAAGTTACGGCTTGCAGACTTGCGACCTTGAGTGGGTGGTGAAAAATTCCCGCAGCGGCAGTATGCGCGCCAATCCCCGGGATTTTTCGGATGAAGAATTAATGTCGATACTTTTGGAAACGTTTTGAAACAAGGTAAGATCATGGGCGAAAAAAAGAAGATCATGGCGATCGGCGCCAATCCGGCATGGCAGAAAGTTCTGCAGTTCGGTCAACTGCGCTGCAATGCAGTAAACCGGGCAGATGCCATGTGGTCATTTGCCTCCGGCAAGGGGATCAATTTTTCCCGAGCCGCACAGGTTTGGAATTGGGCAACGGTGGATCTGGTGCAATTTGCCGGCGGCGATAACGGCAAACTGCTGCTGGATGATCTGGCTAACGAAAAACTGCCCTGCAAGACTTTTCTGACCAACATACCCACCCGCTGCTGCACCACACTTTTGAGCTTGAGCGATGGCACTATGACCGAATTGATCGAGCCGTCACAAGCGCCGGGGTGGGAAGCGGAGTGCGACGCATTGGAGTTCATCAAAGAAAATATGCCGAAAGTCGACGGTGTTGCATTGTGCGGTCAGCTGCCGTCAGGCATGTCGCCGGATTTTTATGTGCAGTGCGTAAAATATGCTGCCGAAAACAACAAACTTGTTTTGATCGATTCATGGAAAAATATTGCATCGGTACTGCAAGCCTCCCGGGAGGCTATGCTCAAGATCAATGCCGAAGAATTGACCGATCTGACCGGGATCGATGATGTTGTACCGGCAATGAAGATGCTCTTTGCCTCTTACAGCTTAAAATATATTGCCATTACCGACGGCGCCAAGAGCGCCTGGCTGGGAACCCGGGAGGCAATATACAAATACAACGTTCCGGAAATAGAAAAAGTGGTCAATCCGGTGGGTTCCGGCGATACCGCTTCGGCGGTGTGTTTGAGCTGTCTGCTGGCGGGCGAATCTCCGGAACGGGCATTTGCTTATGCCATTGCCGCTGCATCGGCAAATTGTTTGAGCATGAAGTGCGGCGATTACGACCGCGCTAAAGCTATTGAATTATTTGACAAAATAAAAATAGAAACAATATAAGTTTTGCAGTTTTAACTCAAAAAAAGAAAGGGTAGATTTATGACGATGATCGGAACTCCGTTGAGCCCCAGTGCCACCAAAGTTATGTTGCTTGGTTCGGGTGAGTTGGGCAAAGAAGTTGCTATTGAGCTTATGCGCCTTGGTGCAGAAGTTGTGGCAGTAGACCGTTACGCCAATGCTCCGGCTATGCAAGTGGCACATCGTTTTCATGTAATAAACATGCTGGACGAAAATGCGTTGCGTACTCTCATCAAGCGTGAAAAACCCGATTATATCGTGCCGGAAGTCGAAGCCATTGCCACTAATGTACTTTTGGAAGTGGAACAGGAAGGCTTTACGGTGATCCCCACCGCCCGGGCGACCAATCTGACCATGAACCGCGAAGGCATCCGCAAATTGGCGGCAGAAGAGCTGAAGCTCAAGACCTCGCCCTACCGTTTTGCTTCGACTTACGGTGAATTCAAAGAAGCCGTGCAGACCATCGGCATACCTTGCGTGGTCAAGCCGATCATGAGTTCTTCCGGTCACGGTCAGAGCACCATCCGCTGTGCCGAAGATATCGATAAAGCCTGGGATATGTCCCAAACCGGCGGCCGTGCCGGTGCCGGGCGGGTGATCGTGGAAGGTTTTGTGGACTTTGACTACGAAATAACTTTGTTGACCGTCCGTCATGTGGATGGAACCAGCTTCCTTGAACCCATTGGTCACCATCAGGTCAACGGCGACTATCAGGAGTCCTGGCAGCCCCAGAAAATGAGCGAAAAAGCTCTTGCCGATGCTCAAAAAATCGCTGGAGCGATCACCGCGGCATTGGGCGGCAGAGGTATCTTCGGCGTGGAATTGTTTGTCAAGGGCGACGAAGTAATTTTCAGCGAAGTATCGCCCCGGCCCTACGATACGGGGATGGTGACTTTGATCTCCCAGGATCTTTCGGAATTTGCATTGCATGCTCGTGCTATTCTGGGGGTTCCGATACCCAACATCGCTTTCCACGGCGCGTCGGCTTCCAAAGCGATCGTGGTGGAAGGTTACAGCCACGAAGTCAAGTTCGACAATCTCAACAAAGTTCTGGCTGAACCCAATACCGCTATGCGTATTTTCGGTAAGCCCGAAACCGGCGGTCACCGCCGCATGGGGGTACTGCTTGCCCGCGATGAGAATGTGGAAAAAGCCATCGAGCGCGTTATGACCATGCGCAACGATCTTGAAATCAAGCTGTAAGCGATGGATTTCGAGGCACCCGATTGGAGAGCTTTGCACAGTTCTCTGGCAAGGCGGAAGCGTTTTTCTTTTTGTCCGGTCGGGTATTATCTCTATCATGTGCCGGGGCGCGATGGTTATGCCGGAGTCATGGAAGATTGGCAGTATAAGGTTTATGCCGCCAAACACTGTATTTCGGCTCAAGGTTTTGTCATCGGGCTCTGGCGCAAGGTTGTGCGGGAGTTTTTCACGCCCGGGGTGAATTTCCGCCGCCGGAAGCTGGAGAACTTTCTCCGCACAGCTTTTGAACGGGACTTCAATTTGCTGGAACAGGCGGCATACGAGCGTGATCCCAAGATCGTGCCGCAGGTGTTTGAACTTTCTGAAAATATATTTTCAGCAGAGCAATTTTATGACCGGGCGCTGCTGACTTTGAACAATATATATAATTCGTTCATCGACAACGGTATCTATCTGGCGCTGCTGAAAACTCCCATGCTTGATTTCCGCAACGGCGATCTGGTGTGGCAATGGCAGTTGGGCGGTGTGATCTTCAGCAATGCGCCGGATCTGGTCTGGAAAGAAAACAACTCTTTGCAGATAGTTGATATGAACAGCTACATGTTCCAACAGGATCGCCGGCGCGCAGCTATGCTTTACCGGGTTTATGTGCGCCGGTTTATGAATATAGCTCCGGAGATGGTATCGGTCAACTTTTTTGATCCGTTATCCGGAGAGTGGCAAACCGACGAAGACGGAGAATGGGAAGATTTCGGATCGGTTTTTCACAAACTTGCCGGAGAAGCGGCAATGTGGCGCGATTATCTGGTCATGCAGTACCGCGATGCAGCTCAAGGCATCTGGCACTACGCACGCAAAGATAATTGCAGTAAATGCAAATTCAAGAATATTTGTCCGGCAATCAGCGGAACACCCCAGCCGGAGTGCTGCTCTATGCAGTAAATAATATAGCGAGGTGATTTATGCGGCAAAAATTGTTTGGTCTGCTGACTGCCGGGATAATGCTGCTGACTGCCGGCTGCGGAGTTTTAGGCGGTTACAAAAATATTTTTCAGGATACGGTGCAGCAGGCTTCCGGGCGGGTCTTTCCGGCGCTGGTCTATATAAAAGTGGTGCAGACATCATACTCCAGCGGCCGCAGCAGTACAACTTCTTCCAGCGGCAGCGGGGTGCTGATTTCCCCTGATGGGGAGATCATTACCAATAACCACGTTATCGATAAAGCTGTTTCCATACGTTGTCTTCTCAACGACGGCAGAGCCTTTGATGCCGAACTCATCGGCTGTGATAAAGATACCGATTTAGCATTGCTCAAACTCAAATTACCGGAAAATACTCCGCCGCTGCCCTTTGCGGAGTTTGCCCGCAAGCCGGTTCGGGAGGGCGATTTTGTTATGGCGCTGGGGGCGCCGTGGGGACTGAACCGGTCGGTTTCCATCGGCATAATATCCTGTGCCAACCGCTATCTTGCCGGACACAGTTTATACAGTTTGTGGTATCAGACCGATGCGGCGATCTCGCCGGGCAATTCGGGCGGACCATTGATCAATACTCAAGGCTTGATCGTGGGGATCAATACATTGGGTATGTTTTCGGCGGGGGCGTTGGCTTTCACCATTCCGGCCGATACGGTGCAGATCATGCTGGAGCGTTTCCGCAAATATCGCAAAGCCAACTGGGCGTGGTTCGGATTCAACTTTCAGGCGCTGAATGATTTTGAGCGCAATATATACTTTCCGGCACTCCGCGGGGTGGTAGTGGCCGGAACCGAAGCCAACAGTCCTGCCCGCCGGGCCGGTTTTGAAGTCAACGATCTCATATTGGCGATCGACGGCAAAAGTGTTACAGCCCGTACCGCCGAAGATCTGCCGGCGATCTACCGCCAGCTGGGACTGACCGAATTCAAAAAAGAGTGCCGCTTTACGGTGCTGCGCGAAGGTCGGCAAATCGACATACTCTGCGCCCCGGTGGAAAAAGGCAAAGTCGAGGGCGACGAAGTCGCCTGCCGCGGCTGGGGCTTCAGCGCCAAAGCGATCAACCGGTTCGATACTCCGGAATTGCACTTTTATCAGCCGGAAGGCGCCTTTGTTTACGGGGTGGAAAAATTCAGCCCCGCCGGACGCGCCGGTCTGCTTCAGGGGGATATTATTTGCTCCATCAACGGCAAAGCGGTCAAATCCCTTGCCGATTTGCTGGAGTGTTATCGCGCTGCCGAAGATAATGCCGCTGCACAGCGCCGTTCCACCATGTTGATAATGCGCAATGGTACTTCGCTGCGGCTGGCGCTTTACTTTAATAAACAAGGTAACGAGGGTTATTGATGAGAAAGTTTCTGATTGCCGTATGGTTGGTTTTTCCGGCTTTTTTTGATGTTTGGGGGGCAGTCGATGTTGCCCGGGTGCAGCAAAAATTTGCCGACAGTATCGTAAAGGTCGTTTTTGAGCTTAAATACGATGAAAAAGGCGATGCTCCCGGTTGTATCGGGGTGTATTGCAGCAGTTGCGGCGAATTTCATGAACGCAACTTGAGCCAGCTTTTGGCAAATAAGCAGTCGTTGGAAGTCATGGGGTTTGTGGTTGCCGGACAGGAGATCATTGCTCCGGCAATATTGTTGGAACCGGAGGGCGTGAAAGATATTTTTGTCATTCATAAAAATAAAAAGCTTCCAGCCCGGATCACTTATATCTATCCATCCCGCATGGCAATAAAACTTGAGCTTGCCGCCAGCGATAGCGGGTTGCAGCCGCTGCAGTTTGCGGCGTACCGGCCCGGCGAAAAACTTTATGCTTACAACTCCATCCGGGAGTTCGGCAGATGGGTGAGCCGCTGCCGCAGTTTTGTGCCGTCCGGGAACAGCACCATCAGCGAAGGGCAGGGGGTGTCATACGATCTGCCCGCCAATTCTCTGATAATCAACAGCGCTAATCAGCCGGTGGGTATGGTGCTCAACTGCAATGCCGGAACGGGAGAGCAGCATTGGCTGGAAAATTACAAAAAGTGGCAGGGGATATCCATTGATACCCTTGCCGGACTGCGCAGAAAACTTGAAACGCATTTGCAAAAAAGCGTTTTTCCTGCCACGGTGTTTTTGCGGGAATGGAAGCTCTCCCGCCGTGAACGTTTGATGAATATAACTCCCGAGCGGGAGCTTTACAGCTATGTTTTTGCCATGCCCGATGGTAAAGTCTTCATGCCGTTGCTGACTACTCCGCAGCAGAATTCGCTGATCGAAAAAGTGGTCGTTCATCTGCCGGAAGGGGATCAAACTTGTGCCATAAGCGGCGTGATGAATTCGCTGGGCGGCTTTGTTTTGACCGGCACCGACGGCGCCAAACTGCCCATTGCGCCGGTGGCGGAGCAGACCCAAACGCTGAAAAGTCTGTATGGCGAAATGGTCTTTGGTGTGGAGATCGGTATTTACCCCGGCAAACTCTATTTCAGCGTTTACAACGATGTTATAGGTATGGTCATACGGCAATACCACAATATCGAGTGCGGGGCGGCGCTGAAAAAAGGCGTGCCGGAAATGCTCTTCAGTTTGAATGGCAAACTTCTGGGGGTGAATTTAAGTGTGCGGGCATTCAACTATAACCGGCTGGTGCCGTTTATTGATGCAGTGCTTATCAGCAGCTTTATGAACAATGCCCGGGAGATGCTGCCGTTGAGTGAAATGTGCAATCCCCCCGATGCCATAGGTTTTCTGGGGGTGGAATATCAGGCGGTAACTCCCGCATTGATCCAGTCCAGCAATATAGAGCATTTGACCGACGGCGGCCGGGAGGGCTTGCTGGTAAGTTATGTTTACCCCGGGAGCATTGCCGAAAAAATCGGTCTTAAAGCCGGCGATATAATGCTTAAATTGATCCTGCCATCCGGCGGGGAACCCATCAAACTTACCGGCAAAGCTTTCGGACACGCCCAGGAACGGCAGTTTCCGTGGCAGAATTTGGACAATATCCCCGAACAGTATTTCAGCGAAATCCCCGAACCGTGGAAAGGGGTGAAAAATCCTCTTTCGCGCCAGCTTACCAATATCGGGATCAATAAACCGGTCAGGCTGATCGCCATTTGCAACGGCAAAGCGGTGGCAAAAGAGTTTGTTATTCCGGCGGCAGAACCATATTTTGAGATCGCTCCGGCATACCGCTCCGGCACGCTGGGGGTGGAAGTTCGCAATATAACTTTTGAAGTCCGCCGGTATTTCCGTATGGGCGATACCGGAAAAGGTGTGATCATCAGCGATGTATCTGCCGGACGCGCCGGATCGGTCGCCGGGTTGCGCCCCTTCGAGATCATTACCGCAGTAAACGATCAGGTGGTAAATAATGTCCAAGAGTTTGCCCAAGCCGTTTCCGGCCAATCGGAAATACGTCTGGCGGTACGCCGTTTGGGGGTAAACCGGGTGGTAACCATCAAACCGGCGATGGGGCCCCGGCGTTAAGTTTTTTATAAGGTCGTTTCAGCGGCGGCGAGGAGCGACGCTGTTTCTTCGGCAGTGAGTTTCCGCCATTTGCCAACTGCAAGATCATTGAGCTTAACGCTGCCCATGGCGATACGCTGCAAACGCAGTGTGGCGGCTCCGCAGGCTTTCAGCATCCGTCGTATCTCCCGCTTTTTGCCCTCATTAAGTTCAATATAATAGCAGAATTTTTCGTCGGGTACGGGCGTAACTTTCAACGCTTTAAGGTGTTCGCCTTCATCCATTATACCGGCAACCATTTTTTTGCGGTTCTTTTCGTCCAGTTCTCTGGAAGCTGTTACCTTATATTGTTTGGTTACATTATAGCGGGGGTGGGTGATTTTCTGTATAAAATTTCCGTCGTTGGAAAATATGAGCAGCCCCTCGCTATCTTTATCCAACCGACCCGCCGGGATCAGCCTTTGAGCTTCGGGGCAGTCGATCAACTCTATTGCCAGATGTTCGGCGTGTTTATCGGCGTGGCTGGTGGTGTAGCCCCGGGGCTTATTGAGCATTATATAGATGTTTTCGGCAGGTAGTTGCAGGGCTTTGCCCGCAAGCTCCACTTTGTCAGATGTTTCCACAGAAAAAGCCGGGTCAGTAATGACCCGGCCGTTTACCTTGACTGAACCGGCTTTGACCAAGTCTGCCGCTTTACGCCGCGGGGCAGCCCCGCAGCGGGCTATGTACTTGGCAAGATATTCGCTCATAACGGTCAATCAATATTTTCCACCAGTTTGCGGTGCAGAGCGATCTGCGCCTGCTGGAAGTCGTCCCGTTCAATGATGAACTGCATGTTCACCTGACGCATGCACTGATCCAACGCCAGAACGTTGATATTGGCATCGGAAAGCGCCGTTGCGGCTTTTGCCAGAAAGCCCGGGATCTTCATATTGCTGCCGATAACACCGATGATGGCGACCTTGCGCAAGCTCATGTGGGCAGAATTCTGGAACGCAGCTTCCAATTCAGCAATGCAAGCTTTGAGCGAGGCGTTCTTTTCCGACACATAATGGGTAATGGTGTTGGCGTTGGTGTTTTTGGCAATGTAGCTGATCTTGTGCCTGGACAGAATTTCGGTTATGCGGTGATCGTAACCGCTCTGGCCGACCATTTCCGAGTCAAAGATCTCGATGCCCACAATATCGTTGCGGCCGCAGATCATATCGATCCGGGGCGTGGGCGATACATAATCGCTGCTGATAAGCGTGCCGGGGTGTTCCGGATCAAAAGCGTTCTTTACGCGGATGCTGATATTGTTGCGTTCCATCTCTTTGGAGGCTTTGGGGTGGATAGCTTCCATGGCCATATCTGCCAGCTGGTCGGCAATATCAAAGTTGGTGTGCCCGATGGTGCGAACCCGGTCGGCACCCATAAGTTTGGGGTCGCCGGTGGAAAGGTGGAACTCTTTGTGGATGATCCCTTCGCAAGCGTGAGTGACCACTGCCAGCTTGCTGAACGTTATTTCGCTGTAACCGCGGTCAAAACGGTTCATGATGCCGTCGGCACATTTTACATACCCGGTAACGATGGGCATACATTCAGCAAAATTCAAGCCGTTCAGATGGCGCATGATGTTTTCTTCGATGCTTTCGGACTCATTTTCTTTCCAGCCCGAGAGGTCGATGAAAATTGCATTCACACCATGTTTGCGCAAGATCTCCACAGCATTGAACGCGCTGTGGGCTTCGCCTACGGCACTCAAAAATTCACGGGTGGCAGGCAGGTAATCTTCGGGACGGAAGTGTCCGTAAGTGCGCAGTTTAAGAATGTTCCGCAAGCTGTCACGGATGCCGTCCATACGCTCATTGACGAAGTTGTCGGCAACCGCCTGATCCAACCCGATGCTTTCAAAAGAGCGGTTGTATTCGATCATGCGGTTGCGGGTTTCCGCCAGTTTCAATTCCCAATCGCTGTTGCCGGCGGCAAAAAGTCCGTAGATCCCGGGGGCGCCGGTCTTTTTATCTTCCAGCAAAAGGTTGGTGATCCCGCCGTAAGCGGAAACTACAAAAATGCGGTTATAAAGATCCGCTCCGGAGCGCTTGCCGATCAGGATGTTGTCCATCAGCTCGCCGAAGCGGCTCATGGAAGTTCCGCCGATTTTTTCTACTGTGTGCATATTGGCCATTGTTATTAAATATCCTCTATTCTGAACATGTTGATTTTTTCAGCGACAAAGTCGAGTTTACTGATTTCATCCATAGCTTTCTGCATGGCGTTTTCAGGTGTGGCGTAGGTCACGATCAGGAGCGGCACCAGCTCGTCGGCATTGCCTTCCGGCTGCATCAAGCTGGAAATGCTGATCTGATTTTTTGCCAGTATATCGGTAACTTTTGCCACCACGCCGGGCTGTTCTTTAACGGTCAAGCGCAGATAGAAGCGGCTCATTACTTCATCGATATTCACCAATCCAACATCTTTGCTGCCGGACCGGAAAGCCGGGACTCTGCGGACACTGCCGTTGGCAATGTTCAAAGCCACATCCACCACGTCGGCAACTACTGCACTTGCAGTGGCATCACGACCGGCACCCCGTCCGTAGAAGAGAGTCTGACCAACGGTATCGCCTTCGATCATCACGCCGTTGAACACGCCGGAAATAGCCCCCAGCATACTGTTGGCGGGGATCAAGGTGGGAGCTACCGAAATGCGGACAGCCCCGTCGATATTCTTGATGACAGCCAGCAGTTTGAAGCGGTATCCGAGTTTGCCCGCCATGGTCATATCCAGCTGGGTGATGTTGCGGATGCCTTCGACGGAAACCGCATCCAGACCGAACCATTTGCCATAGGCAAGTCCGGCAAGGATCGCTGCCTTGTGGGCGGTATCAAAACCATCTACGTCCAGCGACGGATTGGCTTCGGCGTAACCCAGAGCCTGGGCGTCTTTCAGCACCGGTTCAAAGGCGGCGCCTTCGGCTTCCATGCGGGTAAGAATGTAGTTGCAGGTACCGTTCATGATACCGTACATACGCTCGATGTTGTTGGAAACCAGACCTTCGCGCAAAGCCTTGATCACCGGGATACCACCGGCAACGCTGGCTTCGTAGTAAAGGTCGCAGTTATTTGCTTCGGCAGCGGCAAAGAGTTCGGCACCCCGGGTGGCGAGCAGCGCCTTGTTGGCAGTGACCAC
The DNA here is from genome assembly GCA_017504585.1 of Lentisphaeria bacterium. GTDB lineage: Bacteria > Verrucomicrobiota > Lentisphaeria > Victivallales > Victivallaceae > SIG78. The sequence goes on along the minus strand of JAFVQX010000213.1, from coordinate 10,023 downwards.
CGCCTTGCCGGCATTGAGAGCTTTAAGAATAAAATCACCGGCAATGGTAGTGCCGCCGATAAGTTCCACAACGATATCGGATTCAGCAATAAGTTCGTCCACGCTGGTGGTCAGAAGTTCGGCAGGCACTTTCACGCCCCGGTCGCTGGTAATATCTTTATCAGCGATCCTGACCAGTTTTACATCCACATTGGTCCGTTCCAATATGACGTCATGATTTTTAAGCAGATTGTTTGCGGCACCGGCACCGACGGTACCGAATCCGATGATCCCGACTTTTACGGTTTTTCCCATTTCGCTTTCCTGTATGTTAAAAAGTTTGTATATATAATATAATAATTGCAATCCCAATAATATACCACATAAATCGCTATAAGGAAAATATTAAACACTTTTTTTTTGCTCTTTTCCTGCCTTGCCGGTATTTTTTTATGGCAAAAGCTCTTTCCGGCGGGATTTTTGGAAAAAAAGCTGCAGATCTGCCGGATCAATTTTCGATGATAACAACTTGCATCCGCGATGAACGTGGTATATACAACCGTTGCCCCCGGGAGATGTAATAAATGCCGCCGTTATCTGATTTTACCAGTTGCAGAGCTTCCTGATCGTTGCCGGAGATACTCAAGGAGTTGTTTACCGCTCCGGTGGGCAATTTGCCGAGATCCCGGGTCAGTTCCCGGTAAACTTTGCTCCGGACTCTGGTGCTGCTGGTGCGGATCTTTTCTATTGTAATGGCTTGTTTCAAACTGCCGATGCCGCTGACGCAATCTTTGACCGGTCGGCCGATGTCCAGCCGGACGATGCGGTTTATTCCGTAGGTTGCGGCGATATTCAGCAAAGGGTATACAGCTTTGTGGCTGCAATTCAGCAGATACATCTCATGCATTCTTGGCAGCATGATCGCCGCCATGGGGGTCTGGATACTGGCGCCGGTAATGACCACATCCACCCGTTCCGGCGCGATGGTCGAGCGGTAAAATACGCTTGCACCAGTAAGCATCAGCAAACTTGCTGTGATCACAAAGTATTTGCAGGATCTTGTTTGCAGCAGTATCAAAAGCAGTATCAGAAATATCACCGCAGTTATCCACGATATGTGCATGACCGGACTGGCGTCGGCAATCCGGCAGAAAAACTCCACACACCATTGCATGTAATCCAGCATAAGTTTGATCAGGTTATCCCACAGCCAATGGGGATGAACAAAAATCACTTTGCCCAAAGAACAGACAAAAAGCGGCAGCAATATTGGCAGGATCATAAAATTTATCAGCATGCTCCCGGCAAAAAAGAGATCCTGAAAAAGCAGCGTCAGCGGAGCCGAAGCCAATGCCGCCACCAGCGAGAAAAACAATCCGCCGGTCAGCGCGCCCCGGTAATTGCCGATGATTTTGCGGAAAAAACTTTGTTTGCCCAGCCATCTCGCGGGCCCCATGGCACTGCGGGAGATCTCTCCGATAAGCCCGGCGGCTGTTATAAGATATGCGGTAATGACAAAACTGTATATAAATCCGGCATCCGTAAGATAAAACGGATTTATCAAAAGAAAAGCAGCGCAGATCATCGACAGAAATTCCAACGCATTTATTTTCAGAAGCATAGCCCGGAAAAATTCTATACCCAGCACCATGCAGAATGCCCGCATCGCCGGAGCATTGCCGCCGACTGCCAGCACATAAAGCAGCAGTGTGCCGGTCAGCAGCCAGTGCCAGATAAGCGGCAGCGGTCTTACCAGCAGCAGGAGCAGACATGCCAGTACCCCGATGTGCAAACCGCTGATGCTGAATAAGTGGGATATACCCAAAGTTTTGAAATCCTTTTTCATTTCTCCGGTCAGGCGCCCCCGGTAGCCCAGAGTTATTGCCGACAATATTGCCTGATGATCCTGATTTTTTATGCTGCCGACAAGTTTTTGCTCTATCTGACGGACTGTTCTGGTCAGAAACGACAGATGTTTGCCGTGGGGATCGGGCGGGGTTATCGGCTCAATGGCAGAAACTACTGCTCTGCCGGAAATATTCTGCCGCTGCATAAAATGCTGATAGCTGTTGTTCCGGATCTCATTGCTTACATCCACCAAACTGCCGGAGGCATCCGGCCGGTAAAATCCGCAATCCGGCTGCCACGGATAATAGTTGCCGGAAATTTTGTATGTGCAATTCAGATCCACACCCGGATTGGGCATCTTGCGCGGAAAATAGAGCTGGATATTGCCCAGATCCGGCCTTTGGATAACCCGGGCGGTCACTGCGTATGGGAGCGTTTCTCCGGCAGTTTCAGCTGCGCCCCGGGCGTTGCGGTCAACGATTTTTACAACAGTATTTTCCAACCGCAGATTGCGGAGATTTTTCTGCTTGCCGGTGTGGTAAAGCGTGGAGGTACTGCCCAACAGCAGCGCCAGAAAGAATATTGCAGTTTCCCGGTAACAACGGTAATATATCAACAGTGCCGCAATCGCCATTGCCGCCAGCAAAGCTGCGAAGCGCCCCGGCAGCGCCATGAACCAGATACTTGAACAGATGATGCCGGTAATATAGAGATAATTGCGATGAAAATGTTTCCGCAGTTGCATTATCAAACAAGTTTTTTATTCAGCTTCTGCCGGAAATCCAACAGCCAGGCGCTGCTGCGGGGGTATTCAAACATGGTGGGCAGTTTGCCGCCGCACTCTCCGGCAATAAACTCCAGCACCTCTTCCCGGCTGGAGCGGCACTCCAGAAGCTGCAATGCCGCCAGATCCTGCACCGCTTCAAAAAATACTTCGTGGCGGATGGAGTCTTCGGGCACACCCTCTTTGCCGGGGTAGACTTTGAATGCATCGCCTGCCGGAAAACCGTGCCCGGCGGTAGTATCCAAATATGGATCGAGGGGGAAAAGTGAATATTGGCTCAAGTAAAAGTTGAAGCCCCAGTGCAGAAACCCTTCTATGTCATATACATATAACAGCAATCCCAGTATGCGGTTCCGTGCCGACGGCATATTTACAAACATATTGGGTACATCTTTCCACTGGCTTACGCAATAATAGGTCCAGCGTTCCGGCAGCTCCAGATCGCGGAATTCTTCCAGATGGTTGTTGGCGGGTACGGGGATGGAAACCAAACCACGCTCAAAAAATTCTTTCCGGCTCAACGCATCAATAAATCTTGCTCCCGGCAGATTGGCGCGGAAGAGCTTCGAAGCAAACTCATAAGTTGCCAGACTGCTTTCGTAAGGCTCGTCAGAAATATGAAAATAGGAGATTTTAAGCCAATCATTTTTCTGCAAAAGCTTGCCCAACTCCGGCATCAACGCAGCAAGAAAATTACGGTATGCCTCCGAAGCAGCTTCCACATCCCACCCGAAGCGGCGAACCAGTTTGCCGTCAGCAAGTTTCACCATGATCTTGGGGGTGAACTTGGCTCCCCATTGGGTGAACATGTGAGAAAATTCCAGATATTCCATGCCGCACTCCAGCGCCAGACGGATATACCGCTCAAGCCGAGTGAAATCAAAATGCAGTTTGCCTGCCGCATCTTCCTCTACACCGATACTCTGGATGGTCATGCGCTCATGGCCGATAAAGGTATCCAAAGGCGGGGTGAACATGGGTACATATATCATGTTCTGACCATGTTTGCGCATATTGATAAAATAGTTTTTGACTATTTCAAAAAATCTGTCGCTCCACGGCTCCACATCGTAGTAGTGGCAAATGCAGTCGCAATAGAACCAGTTGGTCACTTTCAAATCCGCTTCCGGCAGATGCACCGGCAATACTTCCAGATTAAATTCCGGTGTAAGCACATCCAGTGCGCGTTCCGGCCGGTAGGGCGTTTCGTGCTTGAGTTTAAGCTGCAAAGTGTATTTACCGGCAGCAAGTTCGTGAGGGATCCTGACCGTGAGCCACAAAGTCTGCCACATGTTGCCGGCAGGGCGGTAAGACTCCGTAGAACTTAACAAATCCGGGTAAAGTCCGGGCGTATCATCAATAACATTATCTTTATCGACCACTTCGCCAAAGTAATCGGCAATGATCGAGCGGGTGTACCTTATTTCCACACAATCAGCAATATCGGAAATCACCGACCACTCCGGCTTATTCAGATTGAATGGCACTTTATACGCCAGCTGCAAAGAGAATACCTCGCCCTGCAAGGCAGTTGCGTTATCATAATCCGCAATTTCCAGTTCGGGTCGGAAAAAGACCTTTTCCAACGAACTTACCCACTTGAAATCAACTGCCGGTATATCCATAGAAATATACGCACTTTCCGTAAAATTTAAAAGCCGCCTCAAATTCTTTTGCGAATATACGGCGGCTTGTTGTTTGGGATTTATTTGTTGAGCAACTCAACTGCTCCGGCGATCATCGCTTCGCCCACAGTGGGGTCAGCCAGACCACGGGAGGGGCTGGTTTCGTAACCGCCGTTGCCGTAGTTGTTGGGCAAACCAACATACCCGACTTCGCCCATACCCAGCGCAGCCAGCACGGTCATGGGGTAGGGGGAATTTTTGCGGATGGCGATGCCCAGTTCCACAAAGGGTTCAGCCGGCAGCGAAACGATTGCCAGCTCTTTATTGAAAGCTATAACGATCTGCTGTTCCATGCGTTTGCCCTGAATGGCTTTGTCGCGGCACTCCATCAGGCGCTGGGCAAAGTATTTTTTCACAAAGGGTACGCCGCGGGCGATATCTTCGCTGGTGAAGTCCCGGCCGTCTTCCATAACGGCGTCTTTGTTTTCTTCGTAGACTTTTTTGGCTTCGTCATATTCGGCATCCGAAACCTGATAGTAAGGTGCTTCAAACTCGCTCATATCAGTACGGATATCCAGATCATCCATCTTTCTCAAGCGGTACAATGCACTCAACAGCACCCCGGCATAGCCTTTGCCGATACGCACGGCTTCGGCGTAATCGGTCTGGCTTTCGCCGGTGGAAACGTCGAAGTGATTGATGTTGCCCTGGGGAGCAATGATGGTCATTACCGGTATATCGTAGCCCAGAGCGTACTGCATTTCTTTTTCCATGATGCCCGGCCAGTCGGCGGAAACCCAGTCGCCGCCGATGGTGTCGGTGTGGTTGGAGATATTGGCCAGCATAAAGACAGCTTTGCCGTTCTGTTTGACCTGCATCATGATGATCCGGGGATCGGTGGTGCCTTCCGGGTGATCGATCTCGGGATTGAGTTTACCGGGGTTGGTCAGAGTTTTGCCGTTTTTCATAATGTAGCGGCGGTTGAACGCCAGCGTGGTACATTCGGTGGTGGCTGCATAAAGTTCCGCCGGAGCCAGAGATTTGACCGCCTGCTGCAGGGCGGAGATGGTCTTGGTGGTTACACTTGCCATATAATCTGCATCGCAATCAGCACCGAAAAGCCTGCTGGTATAAGGCCCGGTGTGGGTATGGGTGCAGCAGTAAAGGGTGTTGCCGGCAAGTTCGGGCAAGACCGCGTTGACTTTTTCGGCAATGGCATCAATCACCGCCCGCGCCATCAAACAGAGATCGTAGGAAACGATCGCCGCAATTTTATCGCCGGTGCGGAAAACCGCTGCTTTGACATTCAGCCGGTCAAGGGCACCTTTGTTGGGGCGGGGGTTGAAATATCCGCACAGGGGGGCGCCCAATGCGGGGGTGATGTCTTCGCGGGAAAATCCGAAATCCAGATTGCTCATGATATATTCTCCATTTTCAGTTTGTTGTATCAGGATAATTTAAGATATAGCGATTTTTGATTTTTTCAAGTCCGGGGGCGCAAAATATCCTTATTCTATTTTACTTCTTCGGCATGTTCGTACATATATTCCATAAATTCCTGAAATGTGAAACTGTATCCGAAATCGGCGGCAAAAGCCATAAAGGCATCGATCACCTGATCCTGCTGATCGTACATTTTCTGAAAAGAGAGTGCTTTTTCCCGTAAAACCAGATCCGTTTCCAGCAATTTATAGAGTTTGGCGATATTTTCTTTGCTCATGGCAGTTCTCCATATTTATTAACTGCCATATACTATACAGCCAAAGGGATTTTTTGCAACTTGCAGAAAGGCGGATCACAGGCTATTTGCCGATGAAAAATCGGATTTGAAGAATACTGCCCGGTGTCTGCAATGATGTGACAGCCTGAAGGTATGCCGTACAGCACGATCATTTTTTATATTGCTGAAAAGTCGGTTCCGGCAAAAAATAAAGCCCCATCCAGGTAAAAAACTTTCAATAGCAAAAGTTGATCGCACAGCTTTTTATTGAGCGGTCTTTATGGGGAAGATGGTAAAAAATATTTGTTTTTTTCAGGATTTGTGCTTTATTATTGCTGAAAGTTTTTTTTGAATAAAAACGGGTATTACAGATGCTTTCGCAATTTTTGCGAAAAGTAAGGGGGATATTTTGAACAATTGCGATATTACCGCAGAAGCCATGTCGCTCACCACCAGGACATCGTTTCTGCACGAGATACAATCCGGCGACGAAAATGCCTGGCAGGATTTTTACCGCCGCTATTCGGCTATGATCGAAGATATCGGACGCAAGCGGCAGCTTACCGAAGAAGAGTGCCACGATCTGATGATCGATGTTATGGTGATTTTCTGGAAAAAAGTCGATGAATATCTGGCGCTTTCGCCCCGGGGGAGATTTCGCAGTTATCTGGCAAAACTTGCCAATTACCGGGCGCTGAAGATTTTCAGTAACAAACACCGCGACCGGCAGGCTGCCGAAGATAGCGCGGCAGTCGATTACCCCGCGGATGTGGATAGCGCCTACATGGAAGAGTGGCGGGAATTTATCTGGAAACGGGCGCTGGAGGAGTTGCAGAACAGTGTGGATACCGACACTTATCAGGTCTTTTATATGAATGTGGTGCAAAAGCGCCCGGTGGAAGAGATCGCTGCTGTTACCCGCAAGAGCCGCAACAATATTTACGTTATACGCTTCCGGTGTTTGAAGAAACTCAAAAAACTCATAGCCCGTTACCGGCAATGCGATGAAGCCGAATTGATAAGGTAATGTCAAAAGTTTTTCAAAAAACAGTAGTATACCGCTTCATTTTACGGCATTTTGCATATCAAGTTCCAGCAAAAAGCAGCATGCCGATTGCCCGGAATACAGTGCATCCTTATGGAGCATGATATAGTTAAGGTTCCGGCTGGGGATATATACAGTAGCATCTTCCATGGGGACAGGCTTTATTTCGGAGTTGTCCAGATAGTAAAACTTTTCGCGTTTGGCGTAGCCCCCCAGCCAGATCCGGTGCTGCCGGAATTTGGCAAGTTCTCTGCGGACATGTGCCGCCACGCTTTTGTCGCTTAAAACAGCCAGTCTGCCGCCTAAAAGTTCGCAAACACGCTTGGCGGTCAGCCAATGCAGTTTTTTCTGCAGCAGAATATAGCGACGGTTTTTGTAAGTGAAGCGATGAAGTTCCATGGGCAGTCTGGGGAGCCTGGCAGTTCTGCGGGCAAGGTTCCGGTATTGTTCCTGATCCCATTGGCAGAGAAATATGGGTATGGTGTACTTTCTGGCAGCCTTCCACTTCTTTTTATTCAGCGACAGGTGTTTGCCGGTTTTATCTTCCGGCGAATTCTGCCATTGACCGAAACTCACCAATCGCCGGCTGTTTTGCCACCGCCATTTGCCGTCTTTATCCCGGGTGGCTCCCAAGGCGGTTTCCCAAGCGCCCAGCAGGGGGATACTCTTTTTAAGCTCGTTGAATTGATCCTGATCTTCGATCTCGGCAAGGGTCCCCCCCAGGAGCTTGCTCAAAGCGTCGGCGCTGTGCCAGTTGAATACTCCTACGTTGGCACCGATAAGTTCGTAGATCTTGCCCCGGCTGCGGGTCTGTACGGCACCGCCCAGAAAGAACTCCTTATCAAAATAACTCATATCCCCCGGCGCGACTGCCAGCCGGAACCCTATATCGTATGGTATATTCTGATATTTGAGATACTCAAGCCGGTGGCGGAATTTTTTGACTGATGTCATAAAAGATCCACCCCGCACGATGACTGCCTGCTGCATGGCGGTCGGAGCTGCCGGCTGGACGATTTCGGCAACATTGCCGTACATATCCAGCAGCCCCAGTTTGCCGGGGGCTTTCCGACCTGCCGGCCACGGCTGTTTTTGCGAATTGCTGCGGATATTGGCGCGTTCTTCCAGCGGCAGGGTGTCTTTGCCCAGCCAGGCGTTTTTTGCTGCGTATTCCCACTCGACTTCGGTGGGCGGGCGGATGATGTACCCCGGCGGCAGCTTGCCCATATCCTGCCAGAATTCGGTGAGCTTATAGCTGTAAAAAAGTATATCGTTCCACGCTGCCCGGGTAACGGGGAATCCGGGGGTGTGGTTTTGCTGCGGACTGACTTTCATGAAGTTGCTGTAATGGTTGTTTTCCACTTCTTTGATCCCTATCCAGTAGTGGTAATCGATGCGCTCTGTTTTGCCGGTGTGATCCATTTTTACCACCCCGGGCGGCACAAATTTCATCGGCAGATAGTAATCCTGAAAGTTGTCGAGGTCTTCGCCGCAACGCATCATGCCGACTTGATTTTTGTAAATGATCTGCTTTTGCCTGCGGATTTTTTCCCGCAAAGCTTCCCGCTCCTTTTCCGGCAGATATTCAGCCAATGGCGAAGCCAGAAATCCGTACATCCTGCCGATTGCCGCTGTCCGGAGCTTTGTATCTCCGGAAGTCGGCAGCGCCGGAATGGCCGCGCGGGCGGTACTTTGCATAAACTCCCGGAGCTGATGCAAGTAAATATCCGCATTGTTCCAATCGGCGCGTTTTTGTGCATCGGCAATTTTTTGCTGCAAGGCTTGATACTCCGCGACTTTTTCCGGCATAAAAGTTTGCATTTGCAAGAGCAGCAGTTCATGGCGATCCTGATTGATCGCGTGAAAAGCTTCGATCCGGTTTTCGACTGCCTTTTGGCGCTGACTCATATAGCGCAGCAGCAAGCCGGTGCCGGCGAGCAGCAGCAGTACGGTCAACAATACTGCTGCTGCAAGGCGTTTACAGAATATATAACGCTTATAATTGAGCTGTTTCCAGTTTCGGAAATCTTCCCGGAGTTTTTCCCAGCAGTTGGGCGCACGCAGCTGCCGGGGCAGATTTTCCAGCAGCTCTCCGGCGGTGCGGTAACGTTTTTGCGGATTGCGGTTGCATAATCTGTTCAATACCGGATAGAGCTGGCGGCAGACTTCCAGACGCATATCCACCGGCAGCGCCGGGTATTGCTTGGGGTGATAATTGGTTACCATGCAGTAAAAAACTTTGCCCAAAGCATAAATATCGGCGCTTTGATCCGGCACGCTTTCGCCATCGACCATCTCCGGCGGGATGAACCCCAGAGTTCCGGCAAACGACGCATTTTCTCCCACAGTTATCACCAGCCCGGGGTCGCTTAATTTGGGTTGACCGTTTACAAAAATAATGTTGTCGGGTTTGATGTCGCGGTGGATCAAGTCTGCTGTATGCATAACTTGCAGAGCGTCAGTTAGTTTGCGGATTATATCCAGCGATTCTTCCGGCGAAAATATACGTTTTTTCCGGAAACAGTTCCCCAGAGTTGCCGGGTAGTAATCGCCGGAGTTATTAAAATTATCGGCGGCTTCCATGGTGTAATAAAAGCCTTCTTCGAATTCGCCGATGTGGTAGATCTGCAGCAAATTGGGGTGTTTGCCCGCTACGCGCATATAGTTGCGCAAACCGGTCAGCTCCCGTTCGCAGGAGTTGGGCGACGATACGATCTTGATAATAACTTTCTGCCCCAGCGGATTGCGGGCAAGAAAAGTTATCCCGAATGCTCCATCACCGCAACGGGCAAGGATCTCGCATCCGGAAAATTTATCGCCGACACCTGGCAGCAATGGCACTTTATACCCCCCTTTTTCATACACAGCAGCATATGAATAAAATAACCCGGTTTGCCGGGATTGTCAAATTAAAGAAGCTTTTTTTGATTAAGTTGCCTCAAAAATTTGAAAAAAAACAGCTTTGGCTATATAATATTGACAAGAGAGGTAATTTCAAAACTCCTCAAAAGTCGTCAAAGGC
>JAFVQX010000212.1 GCA_017504585.1 Lentisphaeria bacterium | reverse complement strand
TTGACCTTTGAACGAAAGTGTGCTACATTGTGTCATGGCTGATGTCTCCTTTTTCAATGGATTACTGTTTGCGAAATGTAAGCTACAACATTGTCGCCTTTGTTACACAGTATCACATTTTTGAGAATCAGCCACTTTTTTTACGACAAACTGTTTCCTTTTAACATAGCAACTCAAGTACCGAACCTTATTGGGAAGAGAACCTTTTTTCAAAAAGGTTTCTTCCCCACAAAACAGTTTTGCAGCAGCCTTTTGCTTTGTTTGCTTTTATCAATATCTGTATGTGTCGGGCTTGAAGGGGCCGTCTACTGATACACCGATATAGTCGGCTTGTTTTTGGGTCAGTTTGGTGAGTTTTGCTCCCAATTTTTCCAAATGGAGCCGCGCCACTTCTTCGTCCAGTTTTTTATCCAGCAAATATACCCCCACTGCACGGTCGGGGTTGCGCGCTATATCGATCTGCGCCAAAGTCTGATTGGTAAAGCTGTTGCTCATGACAAAGCTGGGGTGGCCGGTGGCGCATCCCAGATTGACCAATCTGCCTTCGGCAAGCAGATAGATGCTGTGACCGTCTTCGTAGGTGTAACGGGTCACCGGGCAGGTATTGTCTTTGATTTGCACTTTTTTGATATTGGGCCAATTTTCCAATCTGGCAACCTGGATCTCGTTATCAAAGTGTCCGATATTGCAGACGATCGCCTGATCTTTCATCCGGCTCATGTGTTCGGCGGTTATGATGTCGCAGTTGCCGGTGGTGGTTACATAAATATCTGCCGTCGGCAGAGCATCTTCCACGGTGCAGACCTGAAAACCCGCCATGCATGCCTGCAGTGCGCAAATGGGGTCGACTTCGCTTACCAGCACCCGGGCGCGTTCGTTGCGCATGGCTTCGGCGCAGCCTTTGCCCACATCGCCGTAACCGCAGACCATGACCGTTTTGCCGGAGATCATCACATCCAGCGCCCGCTTGATGCCGTCGGGCAGGCTGTGACGGCAGCCGTAGATATTGTCGAACTTGCTCTTGGTTACCGAGTCATTGACATTGACCGCCTGAAACAAAAGTTCATTCTTTTCCGCCATTTGGATAAGGCGGTGGACTCCGGTAGTGGTCTCTTCCGAAACTCCTTTGACATTGGCGGCTACTTTGTGCCAGTGTCCGGGTTTTTCTTTCAGCACCCGCTTGAGCAAGGCATTGATGACCTGCATTTCGTATACATCTGTGGGTACATCGAGGATAGCCGGATCGTCCTCTGCCGCCACCCCCCGGTGGATCAGCAGCGTGGCGTCGCCGCCATCGTCTACGATCTGATCCGGGCCGCTGCCGTCGGGGAAGGTCAATGCTTCGTAAGTACATTCCCAATATTCTTCCAATGTTTCGCCTTTCCAGGCAAAAACCGGCACGCCCAGATCGGCGATCGCCGCCGCCGCGTGATCCTGGGTGGAGAATATATTGCAGCTTGCCCAGCGCACATCGGCGCCCAGAGCTTTCAGCGTTTTGATCAAAACTGCGGTCTGAACGGTCATGTGCAGACTGCCGGAGATCTTGATGCCTTTCAGGGGTTGTTCGGCTCCGTATTTACGGCAGGTGGCCATCAAGCCGGGCATTTCCTGTTCGGCGATCTCGATTTCCCGGTGGCCGAAAGCCGCAAGGGTCATATCTCGTACTTTGTAGTCCATAGTCTTTTTTTCTGTTTCAAAGTTTGCTGTGGGCGTAACGGATCAGCTCTTCAGTTTCCTGCCAGCCGATGCAGCCGTCGGTCACCGAAACATTGGGCAGTGGCTTGCGCCCGGCAGCAATATCCTGCCGCCCTTCGCACAAATGACTTTCCAGCATCATGCCCACAATAGCATTTTCGCCGGAGGCGATTTGATCCACGATATTGTAGAACACCTTCTTCTGCCGGTCAAAACGTTTGCCGCTGTTGGCGTGACTGCAGTCGATGATGATCCGGGGCGGCAGACCGGCTTTTTTCATTGCCACTTTCAGGAAGGCAATGTATTCGGCCTCATAATTCGGTCCCTGACCGCCCCGCAGAACGATATGCCCGTATTTGTTGCCGGTGGTGCGGTATACGCTTACTTCGCCGTTGCCGTCCACCCCGATAAAACTGTGCTGTCTGCGGGCGGTATTTACTGCATCGATAGCCACTTGCATATTGCCGTCGGTGGCGTTTTTAAATCCGACCGCCATGGAAAGCCCGCTGGCAAGCTGCCGGTGGGGCTGACTTTCGGTAGTACGCGCTCCGATAGCGGTCCATGCTACGGCATCAACGGTATACTGCACCAGGATCGGGTCAAGAGTTTCGGTTGCTACCGGCAGACCTTTATCCACGATCTCCAACATCAGCTGGCGGGAGAGCCGGATGCCTTTTTCGATGTTGTATTCATCGTTCATATCCGGGTCGTAGATCAGACCTTTCCAGCCTACGGTGGTGCGGGGTTTTTCAAAATACACCCGCATGATCAGCATAAGTTTATCGTTGACTTCCTTGTTCAATTTTGCCAATTTGTCGGCGTATTCCAACGCAGACTCCCGGTCGTGGATACTGCATGGACCGACTACGATCATCTTGCGGGGATCTTTGCCGTCAAGAATGTCAAAAACTTCCTGACGGTGCCGGATCACCTGATCCACACCCGGCAGCGACAGGGGCAGTTCGGAATGTATCTCATTGGGAGTCGGCAGTTTTGACCGGCTCTGAATGTTTACATCGCTGTTTTTCTGATAAGGGTTCATTTAAACAATCTCTCTGTATTTTTCAGCAATCAGAATCCCAGCCAGCTGCGGAGAAATCTGACATAGTCCATATCCCGCTTGGCGGCAATGATCCCATCGCCGGAGCAGGCATATTCAATGGCAAAAATGCCGGATTTGAGTTCATTTTTGAGTTTACCCAGTACCTTGCCGGTGTCGATGTGGCCGGCTTCCAGATGGGTCGCCATCCAGTTTTTGAAGTCGCGGGTACGCATCAGGTTTTTCAAATGAGCATAGTAGATCTTGCCCTTGAGCAGTTCAAAGACCTGATCGATGCTTTCGCCGTTTTTGTTCAAAAAGATGTTGCCGTGGTCGTAGTTGATACCGATGGCGGGGCTTTTGACGTAAGTCAGGAGCTTGGCGCAGCTGGTGGCGATATCGTGGATGTAGCAGTTGTGGCTTTCCAGCGCAGCGAGCATACCGCGTTTTTCCAGTTCGATACCGGCGCGGGTCAGACCTTCGCCGTGGCGGGCGTACATTTCTTCATCGGCAATGGCACTGCCGTTGACGGAGAAATCGTAGTAGTCCACGCCTTCAGCGATCAGATTATCAGTGAACATATTCAACAGCTTGGTGCCGCACTTTTCTTTTGCCCAGTCGAGAAAGTTGACAAAGTCTTCGAAATCCTTTTTGCAGGTATCAGCATCGTTATTGAAGCAAAGCTGATAGCCGAATGCCAGTTCCAGATCCGGATTGCGCTGTTTCAGCTCTTCGACCATGGCCAGATAATCTTCTTTGCTCATATCATAATATCTCTTTGCCCGGAGTTCAACCCCGTCGGCGCCCACCGCGCGGATGAGTTTAAAGAGTTCTTCGAATTTACCGGCACCTTCGTAATAATTTACGTGCAGCAGAACTTTCATGATTTTTTCTCCTGTTTTTTGTTTATATTTCGTAAACATAAAAGTTTGATTTACCCTGTCACAATAATTAATATACCGTTCCGGCGCTGATTGTCAAGGCATTCAAGCCCTTTTAGTATAATAAAATTTGCTTTTTTATATCATTGAGTTATATTAGATATAACTGGCAAAAGTCCAAGCTGGTCTTGCGGCGGCTTGCGAAAGTAAAAAAAAGGAAGTTTTTCGTTAGTTACCCTCCGGGTATCTGCCTCAAAATTCCAATTTTTTTTCTGATTCGCAATCCATCCACAATCCTGCGCTATACTTTTGCAAGTTATATCTTGAAAGCATAATTGGCAAAAGTCCAAGCTGGTCTTGCGGACCGGGAGTTTTGCTTTGGGGTATATTCAACTGTTAGTATCAAAACGTCGGAAAATCAATAACTATGAGCGGGAAAATGCGTTTGTTCACCTTTTGCTGTCTGACTGTCGCGGCGCTTGCCTTGTGCGGTTGTCAGAGCCGTGACCCCAACAGACCCACCCGGATCGATGAGTTTGATTATACCTCGGTGGTCAACAATCATCTGTCGCTTATGGATTTTGCACGGCATTTATATGATTCCAAGCTCAATGTGGTGCAGATCCAGCCCATTCGTGCCGATGTTCTGCGTGCCACCAACGCGGCGGCGATCCTGATCGACAAAGACGAGATCGGTGTCTATTATTATAACATTGATGTGGAAAATCAGCGCAAGATCCTTGCCAAATATCATGACGATGGTTTTGCCTATATTCTCGGATATCGTTTCCCGGTGTTCATGGCTGGCAGCTATGTGCTTACCGGCGTGGAAAAACACCCCAAAAAGAAGGAGATAGCGGCGGCTTTGCGCAGCTTCAAATAAGTTTGCCAAAGTGCAAAAATACAAAAAAATTTACAGTGGGTACTGAATTTCGACAATGGAGTATCCCGGGTGCGGCGGAAAAAAGTTCAGTGTTTGGTGCTTGCCGGTTGAAGTATTTTTTTTCTCAAACTGCAAGCACTGGTCACTGAAGATGTTGACCGGGCTCCATAGTCAATTTTCTTACCTGACAAGTTTTTCCCTTAAAATCAAAAATTTTATCTGTTGAAGCGTCGGTCATACCCTGTTTTTGTTGTGCGATAAAAAACGGGGAGCCGTGGCGTTTTCTACAAAAAATCAAGTTCCCGGCGGCCATGCGTGCAGAGAATAACCTTTCTAAAACTCTGTAAGGACTGAAGCGTCGGGAAGAAAAAATAATCCTCATAAAAAGAAAGGAAAGAGGATCATGGGATGCAAAAAAGCTTCCACAACGGCCGTCAAGTACGTTTACAGCTTTGGCGGGGACAATTCTGAAGGCAACGAAACCATGCGCGCTCTGCTTGGGGGCAAGGGTGCAAACCTGGCGGGGATGGCTGCATTGGGCTTGCCGGTACCTCCCGGTTTTACCATCACTACCGAAGCTTGTGCTGAATTCGGAAAGATCGGCAAAAAAGAACTTTTTGCCAAAATTGCGCCCCAGGTGGATGCCGCTCTTCAGCGGCTGGAAAAGACCGTGGGCAAAACTTTCGGCAAAGGCCCGAACCCGCTGCTGGTGTCGGTGCGTTCCGGCGCGGCGGCTTCCATGCCCGGCATGATGGATACTGTTTTGAACTTGGGCTTGAACGACGTAACGGTCAAGGCGCTGATCGACCTTACCGGCAATGAACGTTTTGTGCTGGACAGTTTCCGCAGATTTATCCAGATGTTCGGCGATGTAGTTATGCACATTGATTCGAATCTGTTTGAACACGCTCTGGAAGCGTTGAAAAACGCCAAAGGGGTCAAGCTGGATAACGAACTTACTGCCGATGACCTTAAAGAACTTATTGCAACATACAAAAAGATCGTCAAAAAAGCTACCGGCAGCGACTTCCCCACCGATCCGGTGGATCAGCTCTACCGGGGGATCCAGGCGGTCTTTGAATCCTGGGACAATCCCCGCGCCATCCGTTACCGCGAAATCAACGACATCCGCGGTTTGATCGGTACAGCAGTGAACGTTCAGGCAATGGTGTTTGGCAACTCCGGCAGCAACTCCGCTACCGGGGTGGCATTTACCCGCGACCCCTCCACCGGCGAAAACGATTACTTTTACGGCGAATTTCTTATCAACGCCCAGGGCGAAGACGTGGTTGCCGGTATCCGTACTCCCCAGCAGATCACGCTGGCGGGCAGCAAAGTGTGGGCCAAGCGCCAGAACATCTCCGAAAAAGTCCGCAAGGCCGAATATCCTTCGCTGGAAGAAGCCATGCCCGAATGTTTCAAACAGCTCGACGCCATCCGTGTCAAGCTGGAAAATCACTACCGCGATATGCAGGACTTGGAGTTCACCATTGAAAACGGCAAACTCTACATGCTCCAGACCCGTAACGGCAAACGTACTGCCGCTGCCGCAGTAAAAATCGCTACCGACCTTGTTAAAGAAGGCTTGATCGACGAAAAGACCGCCGTTTTGCGGGTGGAACCCGCCCAGCTTGACCAGCTTTTGCACCCGGTATTTGTCAAGAGTGCCGAAAGCAAAGCTCAAAAACTTACTGTCGGGTTGCCCGCCAGCCCCGGTGCTGCTGCCGGTATGGCGGTATTTTCTGCCGAAGATGCCGAAGCTTGGAGCAAAGAGGGCAAAGCCGTGATCCTCTGCCGCATCGAAACCAGTCCCGAAGATATTGGCGGTATGCATGTAGCCCAGGGTATTCTTACTGCCCGCGGCGGTATGACCAGCCACGCTGCCGTGGTTGCCCGCGGTATGGGCGCTTGCTGTGTAGCCGGCTGCGGCGAAGTCAATATCGACTACAAAGCCCGCAAAATGGTCATCAATGGCACCGTTATCAACGAAGGCGACTGGATCAGCCTGAACGGTTCCACCGGTGCGGTTTACGCCGGCAAAGTGGAAACGGTGGATCCGGAGCTGACCGGTCCTTTTGGCGACATTATGGCATTGGCTGATAAATACCGCAAACTGGGCATCCGCACCAATGCTGATACCCCCCACGATACTGCCGTGGCAGTCAAGTTCGGCGCCGAAGGTATCGGCTTGTGCCGTACCGAACACATGTTCTTTGAAGGCGACCGCATCGTGGCGTTCCGGAGATTGATCCTGGTGGCGGAAACTGTCCGCCGGTTGAAGAATGAATACGGCAAAAACGATCTTGCCGAACTCAAGAAAGAAGCGCTCAAAGCAGCCGAACTCAATGCGGTCAAGCAGTACGAAGAAGCGCTCAAAGCTCTGCTGCCCTTGCAGCGCAAAGACTTCAAAGGCATGTTCGAAGCTCTGGCGGGCCGCCCTGCCACCATCCGTTTGCTGGATCCGCCGCTGCACGAATTTCTGCCCCAGAACGATAATCCCAAAGGTCAGAAAGAGATGGCTGAACAGCTGGGCGTGAAACTTGCCGACATCAAAAAGCTCGTGGAAGGTATGCACGAATTCAACCCCATGCTGGGCCATCGCGGCTGCCGTTTGGGCATGGTTTACCCCGAAGTGACCGCCATGCAGGCAAGAGCTATTATGGAAGCTGCCGCCGCAGTTCCCGGCTCCAAGCCCGAGATCATGGTGCCGCTGGTGGGCAATGTTAAAGAGCTTGCCTTGCAGAAAGCTATTCTCCTGCAGGTGAAAGCCGAAGTGGAAAAAGCCACAAAGACCACTCTGGAAGTCAAAATCGGTACCATGATCGAAGTGCCCCGTGCCGCTGTTACCGCTGACAAAATCGCTGAAGAAGCTGAATTTTTCAGCTTTGGTACCAACGACCTTACCCAAATGGGCTGCGGTTTCTCCCGCGACGACGCCGGTAAATTCCTGGGCGACTACGTCAAGATGGGTATTTACGACTACGATCCCTTCCAGGTATTGGATACCGAAGGCGTGGGCGAACTGGTGAAGATTGCTGTGGAAAAAGGCCGTGCCACCCGCAAGGATATCAAACTTGGTATCTGCGGTGAACATGGCGGCGACCCCAAGACCATCGCTTTCTGTCATCAGGTGGGTTTGAACTATGTATCGTGCAGCCCCTACCGGGTGCCGATCGCCCGCCTTGCCGCCGCGCAAGCCGCGATCAACGGCAATAAGTAAGTTTGCTTGCTTAAATCAAAAAAGGGGTTGTTGCAAAACTGTTTTGTGGGGAAGAAACCTTTTTGAAAAAAGGTTCTCTTCCCCAAACCCCATTTTCCAAAAACTTTCACCGGAATTGCTTTTATTAACGGTGGAAAGGTAACCGCCGAAAACACTCCTTGTTCTGTGCGAAGGTTGTGCCTTTTGACGACTTTTGAGGAGTTTTGAAATTACCTCGTATAAATTCAAACTTGCAGATTTTTTCGACCGCAAATAAAAATTTATACAAAAAAACAGGGGCTTTGCAACCTTTTGTAAGGTTGTAATGCCCCTGTTTTTGCCGTTATTTACTTGACCGGCTCAAGTTTTATATCTGCCACATCCGCCGTGCCCTGGGTGGCGTTGATCATTATGAGCAGCCGGGCATCTTTTTTGAATTCCGGCATGGTGATAACTTTTTTGTATTCTTTCCAGTCGGCGGGAAATCTGCCGCCTACGGAAAGTCCGGCGCCTTTCTGCCAGCCGTCGTTGATGGCGATCACCCGGATATTGCCCCGGAAAGAGCTGGTGCGGAGCTTGAAGCTCAAGTTGTATTTGGCATTGCTCTTTACAACTTTATTGATGCTCTGCCAGATGGTTGCGGAAGCCTTTTTGCCCTCTTTGACCAGATCGAATTTTACAAATCCGCTTTCGGGTGCGCCGTCGCCGGAAAAGGTTATGCCGGCGGTGTTTTTAACGATCCACGCGGCGGGTTTTCCGGCAACGAGCTGTTCAAAAGTTCCATTTTGCACCAGATTTTCGGCTCCCATAACACTTGCGGCAAATACGAATGCCGCAACCGACATGATAAGTTTTTTCATAGTTTAACTCCTTCAGTTGATTTGAGCTGCTTTTACAATAGTTGAAAATTTTCGGGGTTTGCCTTTACCCATGTTTTTGCGGAACAATAAAGCATCGCTGACCAATGCACTTTTTTCATTGATTTGTGTGCAATGAAAGTTGCCCAGCAAACCTTCCACATCTTCCTGTTTGCCCCGGGGAAAGACCACCACTTCGCTTGAACGGATAAGTTGTGCCTTTGCCGGATCGGCTTGCGCCATGTAAAGCGGCCCCCGGAAACGCATACAGTCACCGTTGCTGCCGTCAAAGCGGGTGTAGACCAGAAAAACCTTATTGCCCAGCTTGAGCCAATGCTGCTGGGTGCTGTCGGTTATGATCGGCCGGTCATCTTCCTGCCAACGCCACGGAACGGGCTGGCTCCAGTTTATACCGTCTTTGCTGGTGGTGCAATACATGTGGCGGTCTTCGGCACGGATGGTCATGGCGTAGCCGGAGTTCTCCAGTTTGATTACCGAGGGTTCGCACATGCCCCGTTTTACAGGAATACTGAAAATCCGGCTTTTTCCGGCAAACTCAAACTTGCCGTTTTTGTAGTCATAAAGAGCCGTCATTACGCCAAAACGCCTCTGGTGGATGGGGCTGTCGTGCCTGACTTTAACATTTATATCTACATACACAGGCACGATTATCTTGCCGTCATCCCTGATGGCGATCTGGGTACATGCCGCACTGTAACGGCTGGTCTTTACTCCGGGCAGTTCCAGCGTATGCCGGGGACTCCACTTGTTGCTTTCCGGCGACCAGATGGTGTAAAAACTCCGGGCAAGCGGCGTGGCAAGTTGGGCTGATTTATCACCGCTCAATACCGATAGATCGTTGCCTTTATAGAATGTGGCACACGCTATGACCGCCACCGAACCGTCGGGCAGCACAAAAGGGCGGGGGTCGGCAACTCCTTCCATTCTGCCGCTGTTGTCTGAAAGCAGCGTTGATTTGAATGCTTCGATAGCTTGCGGCTTGCTCCAGCTTTTGCCCTGATCGCTGCTGATTGCATACATGGGCTGGGAGTAAACATCGGAGTTGTTGATCTCCTGAAAAGTGGCAAAGTATCTGCCATCTTTCATTACCGCCACCGCCGGGTGAAAAATAGTGTTTTTATGGTGATTGAAGTTGCCGAAATCTTTTTGCGTTACCCGGGGCTGTCTGACCAGTTTGTTCAACAGGTCATAGAGCCGGGTTCGGAGTTTTTCCATTTCTTCCACATCGCGGCAATATACGCTCATGGATTTGGCAAATCCATTGCGGATAGCCTCAACCTCCGCCCGGTCGGCGGGCGTTTTTGCCAGATCGCGCGCCATGCGGAAAAGGTCTGCATCTTCCAAGCCATCCCGCATGGCAGTTGCCCGCCACGAGGGATAGATCGCCCCATCTTTGCCGGGGTAGAAAAGTGCCTGCATGCCGTTATCATTGCCGTGATTGCAATTCCACAAACTCCAATCCATATTTTTCATATCCTTAAGGTGCATATTGCCCGACCAGTGGTTGATCGACCAATAGAGCCAGCCTTCCACATGGTCAAGGGCGATCAAACTCCAGAAGAAGGCTCTGCCGTAGATCATGGGCTGATCCACCCGCTCAAAGTTGCCGAAGGGGTAATACGCCCCGCCGCCTACATAGGTCCAGTAGCGGATGCGGTGATAACGGCTGTTGAAAATATTCCGCCGGGTGTTGGCGTAGCCGTTGGCAGGGGCAAGATAATCAATGGCATCGAAAAGCTCCGGATCAGCTTCGATATTCCGGGCGGTGGTAACGATCTTGACATTTTCAAAGGCCTGACGGCTGTTTTTTATGGCGTTCAGGAGCAGCGGATTCATGTACTCGCCAACTTCATCAAAGCCGTAAAAATACACGGTCAGATTGTTCCCGGCATATTTTTTAGCCTCGTTATAATATTGCTGAAACTCTTTCAGATGGGTTTCCCGGCAGTAATCGTAGAGCAGAAGTGTCTTTATGGAGCCAACTTCATTTTTCCAGATCAGCGACGGCTTGTAGCAAATCTTGTTGATCACATCAAAGTTGTTGTTGTAGATCTTTTTGGATTTTGCCATGCCGTTGGAGCCGACTTGGGTATCCGGCCGGATGAGCCGTATTTCTTTGAGCATAACTTTATTGTTGACCAGCATGGTGCGTTTGCGGCTGCCCAAAGTGCCGTTGGGCATAAAGGTATAGCGGGAGTAATGTTTGGAATTATCCTGATTGTAATGAATTTTGCAATATTTGTATTTGGCAGTATCCGCTTGGGGCATTATTTGCATATCAGTTGGCGAAAGGGGATCTTTTGGATTGCGGCGAACCCATTGGAATTTGGCGGGAACCCGCTCAAAGGTCTTGCCGTCGCAGCTGCCGTAAAACTCCATTTTTTTGATCATATCAGCTCGGGGATCGCCGAAGCGTTCCAGACTGCCGTCCAGCAAAATGCTGTTTACACCTTTTTTTATGGTATAAGATAAATCTTCTTTTACCGGACTGGTGCGGTAGAGATTCAAAGGCTCCATGCGGAACCGCAGCATGGCATCGATCAAATTACGCCGGGCTTTGGCGGCAGTTTTTTCGTTTGAGTACCAGCTGCTGATGTTGTCCGGCCGCAAACCCGGCAAACTGGGCAGGCGGTTGCCCAGAGCAAACTTTTCGACTTTAAGCGAAAGGGGCATTTGCATAACATTTTTGCTGCCCAGTTTTACCGAAATCGTGTAGTTGTATACCCCGGCAGGAGTGTCGTTGCGGCTTTGCAATGATACAAGAATTGGCTGATTGCTCTGTTTGGCGATATCGAACTTTTCGCCGTTGGCAAGGGGCAGACAAACATCAAAATAATTGCTGTTGCCTTCGGGAGCCAGCGGCAGCTGCAGGATGGGACTTTCCAAAAGATTTATGTACTCCAGCCGTTCCAGCGTGGCAACGGGGGCATCGGGGGTGTCGGCTGTAATGGTTACAGAAAGATCTTTCAAGGATTCTCCGGCGCTGGTCAGCACCAGCAGTGTGCTTTCGCCTTCGCCCCGGGCGGCACGCAAATTGACGGTGGTTTTAAGGGGCGTAAGCAAGCCGCCTTGCGGAAGAACTTCGCTCATACTGTGGAGAAATCCGCCCGCAAGGATACCTTTAAAATTGTACGCTTCATTGAAAGCACATTTGTTGACTCTGCGAACCCGGGAAACAATATTTTTGAGCTTGCGGCTCAACAGCAGCGAATCAGCAAGTTCTCCCCGACCCAGCGATTTGGTGTACCATACATCCCGCGTCCAGCCGCTGAAATAGTTGGATAAGTGCGGCATACGCACCGCCAACCACACCAACCAGTTGTAGCGGTCACGCATCAACGGGTCACTGGCGAGGGTCGGCACAAAATTTTCGCTTTCATTGATAACTTCATTCTTGAGCTTGGCAAAGCTGTTTTCCGCCTGCCGCAAACGCTGGCCCCAGCTCCAGAGCATCCGGGCGGTGGCAGAGTTCTTTTTAAGTTCGTTTGTATTATCAAGATAAATCTTTTTAGCGCGCTCATACTCCCAGGCGACTTCTTCGGTAACGCACCACAACAGAGCGTTGTTGATGATTTCCAGCTGACGGATCGCCGGAGTTTTTATATTTTCGGGTAAATAGAGCTTTGCCCCCGCAGCGGTAAAGCCGCCGTAAACATGGATATCTTTATTTTCCGGCGTGCGGAATATAAAGCCCGTACCGTGAAAAGCCGCAGTAAGATTGGCAGATTTGATAACTTCAACTTGCTTCAACTCCGCCATCTTGGGGTCTTTGAAAAATATCTGCCACTGGCTGTTGCGGTAAACTGCTTTGATCATAGAGCCATCCTGCCAGACAACAGCCATGCTGCCGGTGGCGGGTGTCAGCTCAAAAATGTTCAGCCCCAGCGCGGTGGCATCCAGATAACGCCGGAAACTGTCCAGCGTTACCGGTTTGGGCATGGAAAAAACTTTCAACGCCTCCGGTCGGACGGTCATGCCGGAAACGAACTTGTTTTCGGCACCGGGAACTGCTGCTGAAAAACAAAGCAGTACAGTCAGAAACAATAAAATCTTCTTCATTTTCATTAAAATATCCTCGATTTATCTTAAAACAAATTTCTTAATTTTGATCATGCTGCTTTAAGAATGCAACATCATAGGGGTATGGCGACGGAAATGCCGTAATATCTTCCGGCAGACTTTTGCGGGTTATACTGTCCACATGCCAATCGGCAAAAAGCATATTTGCCCGTTCACCATGACGCACCAGCGATATACCCCATGGTGTATCCGAAGTATAATCAAAATTTACAGCACTGCTCCAATAACTGCCGGGTACACCCATGACATAATCGGAACGGACTTCGCCTTTACCAGTTTCTTTGTCTGAAGTACCGGCATCTGCCACTGCCGCCATCCGTTGAGGATTGGCAAGGGTGTAAATATTGGTAACCGCCCGTTTGCCCCAGGTTGTAGTCGGATCGGCTTCACGAACCAGATTTTCGTTGAGTCCGTAGTTGGGAAAATCTTTTGCGGTTACATTGCGGGGCGGCAAGTTGGGCGAAGAAAGGCAGAAAAATGCTTGCGAAGCTTTATCCGGATCGCCGGGCATATAGCCTTTATCGGTCAACAAAAACCCCCAATGCCCGTAGGATATTGTATTGCCGTTGCTGTTCTTATAATTTTTTTCCTGATATTTTACCAGACGACCATTGTTGTCATCGGCATACATGCTTAATGCCAGTCCGATCTGTTTCAGATTGCCTACACAGTTTGAACTTCTTGCCCTTTCCCGGGCCGCCGATAATGCCGGCAGCAGCATTGCCGCCAGAATGGCGATTATGGCAATTACTACCAGCAATTCGATCAAGGTAAAAAATCGTTTTCTCATGACCATAGTCCTTTACGCTATACTGTTTGCAGAGTTGATTTCAAATTCCCTTTCACCGTATAAATATATATGAAAAAATTTTTCATTACAAGATTTGCAATATACACTTTATAGCACTATTGTAAAATTCAATCGAAAATAATATATTTTTTATAGCAGAAATATAATAAAATGGAACAGTTTCAAGTTTCCCGTACCGGTCTGCTGGAGAGTTGCCAGAGGATTTTTGATTTTGATATTGCCGATAAGCGGGTGTTTTTTGATGCTCCCCGGCAAGCTAATATGCATCATGTGGATCGCTTGCTGATACTGCTGGAAGGTAAAACTATTTTAAAATACAGTAAAAACGATCAGTTTTTAAGTTGCGATGCAGCAAAACCCGCAATAATTTTCAGTTCTGCCCAAAGCTATTTATGGACTTACAGCGGGCCGGGGAACCCCACTGTAAGTTATTCTTTCAGTTACTTCCCCACCCACATAAGAGCTATGTGCATCGACTTTGACGGTATACACAAGCCGCCGACCATGCGGGATATATTTTATCACACCTCCAAGCCCCTGTCGGCAGCGGGTATGCAGTTGCTCGATACATTGTATAAACTCCATGAGCAAGATTGCGATGATATTGCCGGTGAACTGCTGATGCCGCTTTTGCGTCTTACTTTAAAGGAGATTGCCGGAGATGATGCGGCACCGTCGCCGGTACATGTTTCCAAACGCTGGAGCCGGATCTGCAACTTTATCCACACTAATTGCTGCGATGGTGTCAGCCGGGAGCAGGTGGCAAAGGTTTTTCAGATAACGCCCAACTATGTATCAAATCTGTGCCGGAAATATTCGGGGATGAGTTTTTCGGAACTGAAACTCTCTTATCAGCTGGAATATGCTGAAAAACTGCTTTTGAACACCGATCTTGCGGTCAAAGAGATCGCCCAGAACTGCGGTTTTGCCGGCAGCAACTATTTTGTGCGGAGCTTCAAAAAAATCCACAACATACCCCCCGCTGCCTACCGCAACCAACAAAACCGCAACCTTTAAGCAACATGGGAAAAACGCCGCCGGAGCAATCTTTCTGCATAGTTACCGGCAAAACATATACTCCATTTCGGTAATATTTTTTTGCTATGTTCCCAATAAGGGTCGGTACTTGAGGAGGTGGAAAAGACCTTTTGCTGGATCGGTCCTTTTCCCCCTCCTCAAACTCCACCCCCTTTTTCCAAACATTTTCCCGGTATTTATCTATTTGCTCTGCAAATAGATAAATGCCATTCAAGTTTTAAAAAAGTTCCAATACAAAAGTTGATCATAAAGATTTTTACTGACCTACCCGTATTGGGAACAGAGCCTATTTTTTATGACTGTATAAAAAAATGCGGGGTGCTGCAAAACTTGAAAATTCTGCAACACCCCGGCAATAGCTTTCAGAGTATACCGGCGGAAAAAACCGATATGTGATGGTTTTTCCGCTGTATTGGCTGCTGATTACTTGACGAAGTTTGTCATCAGGTAGTCGAAGCTGTCTTTCAGCGAATCAAAGGGATCTTTCTGGCACTGATCCTGTTCGATGATGAACCACTCCACACCACCGGCTTCGGCGGCGGGCAGGATCTTGTTCCAGTTGAGGTTTCCGCTGCCTACCGGAACCATGATGGAGTTCCGGGGATAGACCACACCGAAATCCTTGAGGTGGAAGATCTCCTGACGACCGGCATATTTTTCCACATATTCCACCGGATCGCAGCCGCCCATCTGCACCCAGTAGGTGTCGATTTCAGCCTTCATGGTGGGGGCATTTTCCAGAATGATGTCGAAAATGCGTTTGCCGTCGATCTTGCGGAATTCGATATTGTGGTTGTGATAGCTCAAGCACTTGCCCGCGGCTTCCATCTTGACTGCGGCAGCTTCCAGCGCATTGGCAAGGTCAAGAGTCATGCCCATATCTATCACCTGTTTTTCAAAGGGGCAGGGGAAAGCGGTATGGCGGCAGTTGTACAAATTGAGCTTTTCGATAACTGCATCAATATTGTTGAGAATAGCATCGCCGCCTTCGTGGGTGGCACAAATGGTCATGCCGTTGAGGTCAGCGTACTTCTTGACTTCGGCAGGAGCCACCGGCACGCCGGAGATCTGCACGGCCTCAAAACCGATCTCACGCAGTTTGGCAAAGGCACGGTCTACGCCGCCGGGGGTGTGCATGAAGTCACGGAGTGTGTAGCACTGGGTTGCGATTTGAGATTTCTTCATTTGGCAAGTTCCTTATTGTAAAATGCGCTCTGGCTTTTGACGATGTCGCAGATTTCCACCACGGCGAGGGCTTCGGCAAGCTTGATGGGGTATTCTTTGCCGTCACGGATGCTTTCGGCTACATAGCGGTAGCAGCTGTTCATATTCACCTTGAGTTTGGGTTCTACCATAATGGTAGTCCGGCGCCAGGGGATCTCGGCGTTGTCGGCAAACTTGAAGCCCGCCGGATGGCCGGTGTTCACCGGATAGGGCTTGAGTTCGTAATCCGGTTCGATATAACGCAGTTTGATGTCATCTTCGGTTTCAACGAGCAGGGCACCGCGGCTGCCGTAGACTTCGTAGATATTGTCGGGCAGAGCGTTGCCGCCGAAAATTTCAATATCCACAGTCAAGCCGTCTTTGCCCTGCATGATGATTTTCACGCAGTCTTCGGCGTCGCCCTGGGCAGCGATGAGTTTCAGTTCGCTCCAGACGGATTTGACTTCGTATTTCAAAAACTGCAAAGCGTGGTCGATAAGGTGCGGACCCCAGTTGTTGAGCTGACCGCCGTTGTTGGCAAGCAAAGTCTGCCAGTCGTCGCGGCGGCTGAAAGCGTTGCGGCAGAGTTTGATGGTGTGGACTTTGCCCAGAATACCCGAGTCGATGATTTCCCGCACATGCTGGAAGCAGGTTTCAAAACGGCGGTTCTGGCGGACAAAGAGTTTGCCGGGATATTTTTTATCCAGTTCCACAAGTTCTTCAGCTTCGGCACGGCTGGCGGCAATGGGTTTTTCGATGTAAGCGCAGAACCCGGCTTCCAGAGCCTGACGGGTGTGGCGGATGTGATCCAGCGAGAAAGTGGCTACCGAAACCAGCTGGATGTTTTTGTCGGCAAGGAACTTTGCCGGATCGCTGTAATACGGCACATTGAGTTTTTTTCCGAAACTTTCTGCACGCTCGGCGTCGATATCGCAAACGGCAACGATTTCGAGAATGTCTTTGTTTGCTTCGATTTCCCGCATGTGCATACCGCCGCCGGCACGACCCAGCCCCCAGATACCAACTTTTACTTTTTCGCTCATAATAAGAGCCTTTCATTTTGAGCAGCGTTTCTCTCCGAAACTTATCGGAATGAAGTCCGCTGCCGGTTAAAAAATGGATTTTTTGGTTTTTTAATTTGACATAAAAATCAATCTGAACTATCTTAATATAGACCGCTTTTTCGATTTATCAAATAGATTTTTTACGCGAAAGCATGGATTTTATGAGCATAGAATATTTTTCGGATATAGAGTTTGTCTGCCATGGGGACTTGCGGAGATCGCCAACGGTGACCTGTCGCAGTGATTTTGATTACTGGGGATTGCAGTTCAGCCGCCGGGGGCATTTCATGCTCAAAGTCAACGATAATATTGAATATACCCGCGATGCGTGCGTATTTGTGACCGCTCCCGGAATGAGTTTTGTTTACGGTGCAGCCGACCCGGCAGAGGGGATCGAAGACAAAATATATATATGTTTCAAGGGCGACCGGGTCCAGCGTTATCTGGCAGGAGGTTTGCTTATTGAACGCAGCACTAATGTTCTTATACACCTTAACGAGCCGGATAAATTCATGCGGAAAATGCGTTCCATACGCACATTGCTCATGCTGCCTTATTCGCCGGAAAACCACGCCCGGGCGGTGCTGGCTTTGGAAGAACTGCTGCTGATGATGCAAGCTGCCGATACTTCGGGCGTACATCGGGCGGACGAGCGGTTTCAGGCGTTTTCGCATTTAACGGAAAAAATCAGCTCCCGGCCGGAACTGCATTGGGATTTTGAAAAAGAGGCCCGGAAACTTTCAGTAAGCTACGCGCATTTCCGCAGATTGTTTGAACAGTTCTTTCAGGTGCCGCCGGGGGCATTTCTGCTGGCGGCACGGCTGGAAAAAGCGGCGGCACTTTTAAGCGGTACTGCTCTGCAGATTCGGGAGATCGCCCACGAGTGCGGATTTGAAGACGAGTTTTATTTTTCGCGCATCTTCAAAAAATACCGCAAATCCTCCCCCAAAGCTTACCGGGAAAACGCCCGCTGAACACTCCGGATCATTTGCGCAACTGCCCGTTGCCCACCGCCACCCACTTGTAGGTGCAAAGCTCGGCAGGCCCCACCGGACCGCGGGCGTGAAGCCGGTCGGTACTGATACCCACCACTGCTCCCATGCCGTAATCGCCGCCGCCGGAAAGCCGGGTGGAGGCATTGACCAGCACCGAAGCGGAGTCCACATTGGCAATGAATATATCGGCAAGCTGCGGCGAAGATGTTATGATGCCGTCGGTATGGCCGGAGCCGTGTTCGGCGATGTGGCGCATAGCGTCGTAAATATCGTCCACCAGCTTGATGGACAATATATTGCCCAGATATTCAGTATCCCAGTCTTCGTCGGTGGCCGGCAGGATCTCCGGACAACGCCGGCAGAGTTCGGAGCAGCCGCGTATCTCGATATTTTCGGCTTTAAGCGCATTTACTATGCCCGAAAGCAGTTCGTCGGAAGCGGATTTTTCCACCAGGAGTGTTTCCAGCGCATTGCACACTGCCACATTCTGACACTTGGAATTGACCACCAGCGGTATTGCCATGGCCAAATCGGCATCGGCGGCAACGAACTGGTGGCAAATGCCGTCATAATGTTTGAGTACCGGTATGCGGGTGCCTTCGGCAATGGCTTTGATCAGACTTTTGCCGCCCCGGGGGATGATGAGATTTACATATTTATCCTGCTGGAGCAAGCTGTTTACCGCCGCCCGGTCGGTGCTGGCGATCAGCTGTACAGCATCCGGCGGCAGTCCGGCTTCGGCGGCAGCAGAACGCATGGCTCCGGCAAGCACCAGATTGGTACGCAAGGATTCGGACCCGCCTTTCAAAATCACCGCATTGCCGCTTTTAAGTGCTACGGCGGCGGCATCGGTAGTAACGTTGGGGCGGGCTTCGTAGATCATGGCGATCACTCCGATCGGCACCGCCACCCGGCGTACCAGCAAGCCGCTGGGCATGGCGCGTTCCAATAAAACTTCGCCGACGGGGTCGGGCAAAGCGGCGGCTTCGCGCAAACGTTTTACCATGTAATCAAATACTTTATCATCAACTTTCAAACGCTTTTTAAATGCCTCCGAAAGTCCGGATGCTCCGGCAAGATCCTGCTGGTTGGCAGCTAAAACATCTTCGCGGCAGGCAATAAGTTTTTCTGCCATCAAATTCAAAGCCTTTGCCCGGCTGGCTGGCGAAACGGTACGCAGTAAACAACTGGCTTCATAAGCACGGCGGGCAATATCCGGTACATCCAACATAATAAAAAACTCCATAAAATTTGGTATTGCAAAACTATTTTACTATATAAAGTAGCACCATTACCCGGAATTTCAACTTTAAAATGCCATCTCTTTTATACGTTGTGTTATTTGAAAAAAAATTGTTTACGGTGTATATTACCCGGCATATATAAATAAAGTACAATAGTCAAACCATCAATGTATAAGGATTTTTTTATGACACAAAAATTTTTGATTGGAGCGTGGCTGCTGTTGATGGCGTTCATGCTGCCGGCGGGCAATTTTACCATCAGCGATGACGGTTCTGCCGCATTGCGGGGCAAAGAGCTTATCAGCAATGAGCAGGTTATGATCCTGGGCGAATCTTACCCCATAGCCAAAGTTGCCCCCGAAATCACCAAACACAATGTCAAAGGCAAATCGGTTGTCAACCGCCTCGGCAAAGACGAAAAACTTATGCCGTTCCGCCGCGAAACTGCTTTGAGTGCCGACGGCAAACAAGTTGAGCTGACCTTTCAGGCCAGAGTTGACGCTTTCCGTGTGCAGATCGGCGAAACTCCCAAAAAATACGGTTATTCGTTCAAGACCGATGTCCGCGATTTTGACGGCGGTAAATATTATGTGATCGTCGGCAGATCTCATCTGGCGCAGGTCAAAAAAGGCGATTTTGACCTTAAAAAACCTTTCGCTCCCGGCAAGATCCGCTTTCTGGCTCTGGAGAAAGGCGATCGCAAACTGGTGATCGACGCCAATGTTGAGGGTGTGACCAACTACTCTTCGCCCACATGGAATGTGGTTTTGCGGAAGGGATTTCTCAATATAGACTACACCGGGGTCAGCCGTTATCGGGGCGAAACCGGCATGGGCAAACTGGTGTTCTACGAAGGCACTGCTGCGGATTACGACAAATACCATGCCCGTAGAAAATACTCTTATCAGACAGATTTTAATACCGACCGTGCATTCAGTTTTGGTGCCGCCAAAAAGGGCAAGGTGTATGCCGCGGCCGATGATAAACTCTTTAATGCCAAACGCAAGTTCGGCTGGGTCAAGGATCCGGAAGCGGAAAAAGTCGTTATTGCCCCCTCCGGGGCACTCTATTCGGCAATCAAAGGCTCCAAACCGGCAGTATTCAAAGTTTCTGATCTTAAAAGCGGTATATACTTTGTAACTTTGCGAACCAGTGCAGGCAGCAAAGACACCGGTAAATTTTCTGTAAAAGTCAACAACGAAGAGCTTTTCAAAGATATGAATGTTCCGGCGGGCAAGCTCCTGACCGCCACAGTTCCCATGTGGATAGAAAACGGCACTGCCGAGATCGCCTTTACCGGCAGCTGGCAGGTCAGCACTATACTCTTCCAGCTTCTGCAAACCAGTTTTGAAGACATAAAATTCCGCCGCGGTTACTGGGTCAGCGACGATTATGAACCCTGCCTGATGTATAAAAATGCACATTACAAAAAGCATCCGGTAATGCAGAGAGATGTGCATTTGTGCGACCTTGCACCCCACCGCAGCGTTGTTCCCGCCGGTTACAAACTTGAGATGAAGCGGGAAGTGCTGCTGCCGCCTGCCACCGAAAAAAATCAGTGGCGTTTCAACGAACTGCTGACCTCCAGCGGTGCCAATAAGTCCAAATTCATCGACTTCAAGACCGATGAACTTAAAAACCGTGAACTTGATTATATTGCCAAAACCGACGGCAAAGTTATCATTCTTTCGGGTATGCTTTCCCGCCACACTTTCCCGGCACACATGGAGCGTGCCGACCAGTATGTAGCTGATTTCACCAGATTGGCTCACCAGCGGGGCATGAAGGTTTTTGACCATGTGGATATGCCGCTCTTGTGGAACGCCGATTCCGGATTCCGTGTAATGTGCGAAACCACCACCCAGCTCCAACGCAATGTAATGACCGGTGCGGTCAACCGCATGTACTGCATCAACAATCCCATGCGTAACCGGGTATTCTTTGACTGGGCAAAAAATCTTGTTAAAAAGAGCGATATCGACGGCATGATGGTTGACGAAGTAACCTTCTTTACCGGTAATTTCTGCGGCTGCCGTTTCTGCCGCACTAAATTCACTGCCGACACCGGGTTGACCCTTTCCATGGACGAAACCGCCCGTATGGAACCCATGATCTTTAAAGCGTGGAACCTGTGGCGAAACAAAGCCATCGGCGACTGGTGGGTTGAGTTCCGCAGAGAGATCTCCACTATCAAGGAAGAGTTTTCCACGCTGCTTTACACCACTCACGGCGGTTGGTCGAACCGTCACGCCGGTTCGCTCTTTGAAGGAGCACGCAGCGTAGATATACTCGGTACAGAGATCATGAGCCGCAATGTGATCGCCGCCCAGCGCCCGGTCAATGCTTTCCGCAAGATGAAAACGGCTCTGGGAGCCCACTACCATACTCCGATCTACGGCTTGGTCTATCCGGGTACCGGCTGCTGGAACATTGCCTACTTCGGGTGGGCACTCAACTACATGAATCGTCAGACCACCTGGGATAAAGCACAAGCCAAACCTGCGGGAGCTTCGGATTATAAAAACTATAAAATGCGGCTGGATCTGGGCGGTACTTACGGTTTGGCAGATACCGCAGTAGTTTATTCGCTGCCGACGATCATGTTTCCGGCAGGCATGAAAACGATCAATGAAATACTCGGTGTTTCTGAAGTGCTGACCGATATGAATATCATGCACGACTTTATAATCAATGCCGATTTGACCGATCCGGCAGCACTCAAGCGGTTCAAAACTATTTACGCAGCCAACGCCCGCTGTTTAAGCGACGCCGAACTTAAAGGATTGCGTGATTTTGCCGCCAATGGCGGAACTGTTTACGCCAGTTTCCATTGCGGAACTGCTGACGAATTGGGCTTTGGCCGCAAAGAATGGGCATTCAAGGATATCTTCGGTATTTCGCCCCGGCTGATCAAGGGTGACAGCATTGCTGTACGCAGGACCCAAGGGATAAAATCAGGCAGAAAAGAGGAATTTTCCAAGATCCCCGCAACCGGTTTTGCCCGCATGTTCGGCAAATGCAACAAAGGTGTGGCAATCAAATACTTTGTGCAGGATGGCAGACACAACATTCCCGCTGTACTGGTTGCCAAGTACGGCAAAGGTAAAATCATTTACAGCAATGTGGCATGGGGGCAGAGCGTAGTTGAATTTGAATGTGGTCCCGACAAACCCTATAAGTGGCAGCCCGACGCAGAGCTTATGAAGACCACTCGCAATGTATTATCGCTGGCAATACCGGAAAATATGTTTGTCAAATTTACCAGTATGCCCGAAAATGTGATAGCTTCCATCACCGGCAGCAACGATAAAAAATACGGCAAACTTGCAGTAGTAAATCTGCT
Source organism: Lentisphaeria bacterium (assembly GCA_017504585.1). Taxonomy (GTDB): domain Bacteria; phylum Verrucomicrobiota; class Lentisphaeria; order Victivallales; family Victivallaceae; genus SIG78. The sequence continues at coordinate 884 of JAFVQX010000212.1, read as the reverse complement.
CAACAGTGGTAATGCCTGCCGTGAAGTCGGCACTATGATCACGAGTCTGATGCCTGCCGACCGGGGCAAGGTAGACGGCAACATCGTCTTTACCATGCAAGTACCCGCAGACAATGTGGAAAAAGTCTATGCTGTAACGCCGGATTTTGCCGGAGAGAAGGCAATAGCTTACCAGGTGGCGGGTAAAAACAGCATAGAAGTCACAGTACCCGGCAGCATGCTCAAAACCTTTTTGGAAGTAAGAGTAAAGCTGAAAAAGTAAGGTAAATAAAAGCAAAAGCCGCTGCAGAAAAATGCAGCGGCTTTTTTGTGGGAAAATATGGGAAAGTATGGGAAAATATGGGAGAGTATGGGAGAGTATGGGAGTATTGCCGCCAGCTGGTGCAATAGTGTGGGTGCGGCAAGCGGGGCGTTACCCGGCGTGTTGCTCGCCGGAGTAGCGCGTCAACCGGCTGCAGCGGGCTTTGCCCGCTTCCCATATACTCCCATACTTTCCCATACACTCCCATAATCTATCGCGCGGCACATCCGGCTTCGTTACACTACGCCGTGACAAGCAGGCGTGCGCACCACAACAGTATATCGTATGCCGCATTTCGCCGCATACGCCCGGCTTCGTTACACTACGCCGTGGCAAGCGGGCAATACGGTTGATGGCGGCAGAACGGAGTATAACGGTAAATAACGGGAAGTAACGGGGTTTTCCGTGCCGCCAGATGGGGCGATAGTGGGCGTATGGCAAGCGGCAAAAATTACCCAGCGTATAGCTCGCCGGAGCGGAGCGTCTACCGGCTGCAGCGGGCTGGCGCCCGCTTCCGTTAATTACCGTTATCTACCGTTATTTTCCGTTCAACATCGCGCGGCACATCCGGCTTCGTTACACT